>NZ_JBFAYQ010000001.1:0-59229 GCF_040681345.1 Streptomyces sp. NPDC051776
GAGCTGACCACTGCCGAGCCGAAGAAGCTCCGCTACCGGCTGCTGCACGTCGCCGCCCGCCTCACCCGCGGCGGCCGCCGCCTGCGCTTGCGGATATCGGCGACCTGGCCCTGGAGAAACGAACTGGCCACGGCCTTCCATCGCCTCGCCGCACTGCCCCGTCCCGCCGACTGACCAGCAAACCCCTGACCGCCCACGACCCAAAGGACCTCGGAGAACCCGACCACCGCGCCGGGTCTCCACCATGTCCGAACACCGAAATCCTGTCGGCCACCCGACAGTTCCCCCCTCAACGACGCCTCATCACCCCAACCGAAACGGCGAGGTTAGCGGACGAAACGACCGGACGACTTCCGCGGCCTCCTGACCGGAAGGGAACGTCGTATTCGCCCGCATTCGCCGAGGCTTTCCGGCCTTGTCCAGGGGGTCGCGTCGACGAAGCCTTCCATGGGATGGATAGCGTCAGTTCGATCGCAACAACACTCGCCTGCCCCGGGGGACCTGTGAAGTTCCAATCCGTGTCGCATGCCGCCGCGCTTGTGGTGGCTGTATCCCTTCTTACGACGGCCTGCGTCGGCAACGACGACAAACCGAAGGCCGACGGCCGGATCGCGGATGCGGATGCTGAAGAGAGCGCTGCGAAGACGTCGCCGACACCGGGCGACGCGGACGCGACAGGACGCCCGGAGATCACCCTGCCTCGGGACATCACGGAGAAGTTCGACGGATGGAAGACCGGGGACCGTACGAGGGACGCGATTCTGGCCGACGCCGGACGCGCGCAATCGGCGGTCACTGACGCCGTTGTCAAAGGGGACCCGGAAGACCAGGCTCTGCACTTCTACTACCGGAAGGACGCCCTCACCGGCAGTCAGGACTGGGTGAAGACGATCGTTGACGACGGGCTCACGTTCACCGGCAGCGTCCGCTACTTCGCCCCTGATCTGAAGGTTTTCGACAGCACGTCCCGCCGGGCTGGCCTTCTGCGAAGACGAGAGCCGGGCGTTCAACAAGGACCGGAGCACGCACAAAGTCGACAGGACACCGACGACCGACAACTCCTACGTGCTGTAGAATACCCGTCTCGACAAGAGCAACCAGGGTGTCTGGCAGACCACCAGGCTCGTGTCGAAGAGAGGGCACAAGAATTGTCTGCGATGAACAGTTCGCCCATGACAACACCCTTGCCCTACCGGAGATCGCCAGTGAATCATCGCTCTGTGCCCGTTGCCGCCGCGTTTGCCGCGACCGCGGCCCTCCTGCTGACGGGCTGCGGCAGCGGCGACGAGCCGAAAGACAACGGCAAGGTCGCGGGCGCGGACGAGAGTGGTACGAAGAAGCCGGCTTCACCCAAGGGGGCTCCGACGGATGGCGTCAAGCGTCCCAGCATCAAGCTGCCCGGCGACGTCGAGAATGTCTTCGTGAACTGGAAGGCGGGCGATCCGGTCGAGAACGCGGTCCTGGCGGACGCCGGTCGACGGATCAACGCCACTGATGCCGCCATCGCGAGTGATGACGCGGAATCGAAGGCGATTCCCTTCTACTACAAGGGTGATGCCCTCTTGGGCGCCGCGGAGTGGATTCAGGGGTACAAGAACGACGGCCTGTCCATCACGGGAACGACACGCTACTTCAGCCCCAAGGTGACGAAGTACAGCAAGACGGCAGTCGGCCTCTTCTACTGTTCGGACGAAAGTAAGGCCTTCAACAAGGACCGTAAGACCAAGAAGGTGGACAAGTCGCCTGTGAACGACGACTCTTACGTCCTCTACAACACCCGGCTCGACAAGAACGAGCTCGGTGTCTGGCAGACCACCGTGCTCACCTCCGAGAGGGGAAGCAAGAAGTGCCTACGCTGACCGGCGGAGCCTTCTTACCCGGAACGTGCGGCACGGCATGTTGGCCGTGCGGGGTGACGGTCGAGTCCCTACGAGGGCTGTGCCGGCGAAAGCGTGAGAGCGGCGGGCGTAGCTCCAACGTCCTCCGCCGAAGCTGGATCCGGATCCGTGAAGGAAACCGTCTGCAGAATCGCCGTCGTCATGTCGCAGAACTCCCCCCAGTAGTCCATCGACGCGGTGTGCAGGGTGAAGATCGCTGTGTACGGCCCTGTAGGGAACGGGATGTGCACTTGGATTTGCCCCGTGAGGAGCTTGGACTCTTCGCCAGTGGCCGAGATGTCGGGGCTCACGACGATCTCACGGAGCGTAATGCACGAGACTGCCGGCCCACAGGGGAGATCCATCGGGCGGGCATCGTTGAGTGGATCGCTGCTGAGGACCGTCAGGATGCCTTCCGCGGCTGTGGCGGGGTCGGGTAGGTCGTTCTGCAAGGCGGCGACCGTGAAGGCGCATTGGGCTGCACCCTCCTCCTCGGTTGAGAAGAGGCCCACGGCCGAGTACGAGAGTCCACCGTCGACCAGGAACTCAGAGATGGCTGCGTAGTAGGGGGCTGCCGGGGTCCAAATGGACTCGTCACCCTGTGAGTACAGCCCACGTACAAAGTCGTGTGCGGAGGCTGAACGCTCCTCAGGGGTGGCGGCGAGAGGGAGACTGAAGAACCCCTCAGGGACGTCGAACCAGAGCGGCGGTATTTCGTCGGTTTCGTGGTTCTCGTTCGGTGCAACGGGCTTTGCGGTGGTCATGGAGTTCAATTCCGTTCGGGATGATTGCGTCAGAAGACCGGGTTCCCGCCGTCCGGTCCCATGACTTCTGACGTCGTAACGGCGCCCGTGGCGACTGTGATCTCCTCCGATGTCCTGATCTCAATGAGGTAGTTACCGCTGGGAAGACGGGTGATCACAGGGTCACCAATCGATGTCTTGCCGGCGTTGAAGGACTCCACCCTCTCGCGTTGCCCAGGCGTGAGGTCTTCAAGCTTGATCAACCTGAGGGGGCGAGCCAGATATTGGCAGATGTCCGCGCGACAGTTCGAGGTAAGGCGACACCAGGAACCATCTGTGAAGTCGATAGCGAAATCCCGCTGGGCAGGGCTGAAGTCCTTGGGTGTGACCCTGGTGATGTTGCCGACATCTGTTTCCCAGAGGTACTCGTCGTTCTCGACGTACTCTCGGTCCCGCAACCCTACGATCACAGCGCGATGGTCCGTGACGACTAGGTGGGTGCGATACCCGTCGCCGCGGCGCGCAGGGTCGAGCTGCCAGGGCAACGTACGGGCGAGCGTGCCCTGGGCGGCCCACATGACAGGAAAGTCCTCGACTTCATTCTCCGGATCCTGCGGACGCCCCAACGTCTTGATGTCAGGACCGACTCCACCACCTCCGGTGATGGCGGCGAGGAAGGCTGCGCCCAAGCTGCGTACGGCGGTTCTTCCTGCGCTTCGAGCTCCTCGGGAAACGGCGGACCTGACCGCGTACGCGGGCCCTTCCGGCCAGCCGGGAAGCTCGGACTGAATGTCGTTTCGGCCGGTGTCGCGGAACCACCTCATGCCGGATACGGCTGAAGCCGCCCCCGTCGCAAACATGATGGGTGTTCGGGAGAGGAAGGTCTCGTCAGGGTCGGGTTGCCAGATCGGCATGCTGCGAACCTCAGTGTGCGGAAGCGGACTCTTGGAATCGGTCGCCTGGGTTGACGGCGTCACCAACGTGCTGGGGGATCGTGACTACTTTGGGGGCAATCTTGAGTCCGGCGTCCAGAGCAATCGCCGATTGGGAAAACGGATCGAGGGACATCCTTCCTCCGGTCACCAGATTCAACCCCCTGCTTCCCACCCACTGTCCTTGGTGGTAACCCGCGTTGGCCACACCGGCCATGCGGGTCATAGCCCCACTGCTCTCATGTGCGATCTCGCCCATTTTGGACGTCTTTCCGCCGAGGACCACCTTGCCGCCGAGGTTGATCCCCCCGGTGACGTCGTCAGTCGTCTTGCCCACGGCGAAGAGCTTGCGGGCAGAATCGAGATTGGTGGACCTGAAACCCCTTCCGAACTTGCCTGCCGCCTTGGCCAGTTCCTCGCCTTGTTTCATGACCTTGATCCCCTTGCCGAACGCCCCGATGCCCGGGAGGAGCCCAATGGCGTCCAGGCCGATCGACATCCAACTCACGTCGGCACCGGCAGCCTTTGCGAGGCCATGTGACAGCAGAGCGAGACCGCCCGTGATCAGGGCGGCGGTGCCGAAGATTGCGGCGAGTGGAGGGAACGGGAGAGTCACAATCGCGAGGAACCCCAAGATGCCCGTCAGATCGCTCAGGAGGTCGCCGATCAGTGCGATGACATCGGCGTGGTCCTTGACCCATTCGACCGCATCCGCGACCTCGCCCATGATCTTGTCGAAGAGTCCCGGCTCATTCGGTGCGATGTCGCCAGCCTTGTCGAGTTCCTTGCATATGAGCGCTGCGGCATCGGCATAGCGCTTCTCGAGGTCATGGACCTTGCCCGTCACCTCGTCGACAGCCGCGGAAGCCTCCCCGGTTTCCTTGCCGCCGTTGCCGTCTTCATCCTTGGCCTTGGCGTCCGACAGGTCGCCGAGCTTCTCACCCGCCGCCTTCTCCAGCCGGTCGGCCTCGTCCTGGAAGTCCTCGAGCTCCCCGGCCCATCGGCGAAGCGCTCGCGCTGCCTTCTCGAAGGAGTCATGGCTCTTCTCGATGAGTGGTATGACGTCGTCCGAGAGATGGTCGCTGAACGCGACTGCGGTCTTGCCTTTCCAGCCGCCGGCTTCGATCTTTTTGAGCTCGCGCAAGGTCGTCCCGAGATCCGTGGCGAGCCCGCCGAGTTTCTTGGACAGCTCCCGGGTCTCCGATATGTCACCGGGGGTCGGGTCCCAGCCGATGTATGGGAAAGCAGGGCGGCCCACGTCATTTCCCCTTCTTCTTGGGCTTCATGGACTCCGCGAGCTCTTTGTCCAGATCGCTGAATGCTTGGTCGATCTTGTCGATCATCCTGACGGCGTCGTCCGCGTGCTTGCCGAGCTGCTTCATGCCGTACCCCCATTCGTCGGCGAAGTCGTGGAGATCTTCGACGAGTTTGCCCGCGCCGACGACCGAGCCGTCCGCATGGCGCAGCGCACGCCGAGCGTGGTCCATCCGGTCAGCAACAGTCGAGAGGGTCTTCCGCAGGTGCTCGAAGACGGTGCCTTCAAGCCGTAGATCGCTCATGTCGCCTTCCAGTCGGTCTGCGGTCGAATGCGCGGGCCGCAACGCCGTTGAGGGCTGGTGGGGACGCATCTGAGGCCGCGTCGGAGCCTAGTAGAACGGCGCTGCTCGATCACCTGGGTGGCTCGTCCGTCGTGTCGCATTCAGGTCAAGCCGCCGGGACGTTGTATGCCGTCAGGCTGGTAGCTTCGCCGGAAGGTTGTCATACACGGTGAAATCGAGGGGGAGGGGGCATCTGTGTCCCGCCGCGTCCGGACCGCCGCGGCAACGTTCGCTGCTGGTGTGCTCGTACCGACCGGATGTGGCGGGGGTGACGGTGCCGCGCCGGGTCATGCCGGGGACGAGGACAGGACCGCGTCGTCCGCTCCACCGACGGGGGCGTCGAGGGGTGCGGGACGCCCGGAAGCCACGCTGCCGAAGTCGTTCTAGATGACCCTTCGACGGATGGACGAGCGCCGACTCGAGGAAGCAGCCGTTGCGGGGCGACGGCAAGGAGCAGGTGCGTGCCGTTCACGCCGCCGTCATTGACGACGATCCCCAAGCGGACTATCTGGCCTTCTACAGCGGTGGTGCAGCGCTGACCGTTCCGACATCAAGGGGTACACCGACAAGAACCTCACGCTCATCGGCAAGGCTCGCGTCTTCGATCCCGAAGTGACCCTCCTCGGCAAGAACCGCGCCACGCCCTTCTACTGCCTGGATGAGAGCAAGGGGTTCACCAAGGACCGAAAGACCGGGATGCGGAGGGAACTCCCAAGAACATCAATCCGCATGTGTACTACAGGAAAAGCCTGATGAAGAGCCCGGGCGGCGTGTGGAAGACGCGATCGGTGGAGGGGAAGCGAGGGGATGCTGATCACAGGGGCCAGTGCGCCTCGAACAAGTCTGTTCGTCCCTATTCGTCTGGGCTCTCCGGTCCTGTCCATGCGATCGCGCCGGCCGGCCCAAGGATGCGATGAGTAGCGGCGACAGTTTCGCTTCATGACCACACATCGCCCCACTGGGAGTAGTCGGTGAACCATCGCTCTCTGCCCGTTGCCGCTGCCGCACTGACGGCGGCCGCGGCCCTGCTGCTGACGGCTTGCGGCGGCAGCGACGGCATGCCGAAAACCAATGACCGGGCGGCGGATGCGGAGCAGGGTGCTCAGAAAGCGTCGCCGACGGCCAGCCCATCTGGCTCCGCCGGGCGTCCAAAGATCGCTTTGCCGAGCGACGTCAAGGACGTCTTCGAGGGCTGGGAGACCGGCGATTCGGTGAAGGATCAGGTCCTAGCCGATGCCGCACGGGCACAGACTGCCACCAACTACGCCATCATCAAGGGCAATCCGGAAGATTCTGCCATGGCTTTCTACCGGCAGGGCGAAGCCCTCGTGGGGGGCAAGGACTGGGTTCAGTCCTTCGTGAAGGACCGGCTTTCGTACACGGGGACAGTCCGGTACTTCGCCCCTGATCTCACAATGTTCGACGACAGGTCAGCCAGCCTGGTGTTCTGTGTAGACGAGAGCAAGGCTTACAACAAGGACCTCAAGACCGGCGAGGTCGAGAAGACACCGGCCACTGACAACTCGTATGTCCTCTACGACACGCGACTCGAGAAGAACAAGGAGGGCGTCTGGCAAACGACGAGGCTTGTTTCACGACGAGGACACGACAAGTGTGCCCCGTAGGCGCGCGGTAGCGCCGGTGACGACGTACGGATGGACTGACGGCACAGGTCTCCGCCGTCGACATCCGGCTGGTAACTTCATCACGAACTCGAGTCCGATGACGGAGGAGACGGCAATCGTGGCACGTCGCCCCTGACCACCGCTGCCGCTCTTACTTGCCGGCCCTTTGGCGACTGCCTGCAGTAGCACGGAGGAGGATAGACCCGTCCGATACGGGGAATGATGCGCGCCAAGGTGCTGACTCGTCCGCCGCTGCGACGGAGCATGCGTTCGCGGAGGAGGGTCCCGAGATCAAGCTTCCCCCTTCCTCCCAGGCGAACTTCGAGGGATGGACGCACAGCGAGACGAAACTCCAGAACGTCCTGAATGATGGCAGATGGCGGCTACTGAGTTGATGAGAGCAAGGCGCATAGCAAGGACCTCAAGACCGAGAAAAAGGAGGGCACTCCGGAAGGGGGCAAGCCCAAGGGTGCAGTACCGCACTGCGCTCGGCAAGGACATCGAGGGCGTGCGGAAGACCAGGTCGGTGGAGACCGACCCCGGCGGGTAGTGATGGCCGGTTGAACACAGGAAAAGCAAGCGAGCGTTCCACTGGCTCGCTATCGAGCCCGTTTCGTGGTGTCCCGTTTCGCGATGAGCCCCGGGAGGTCTGACGGCGTCAGGCTGATAGCTTCGCTTGGAAGTTGTGACACGTACCGAACCGAGGGGGACGGCAACCGTGGCCCGTCGTATCCTGACAACCGCTGCCGCGTTCACTGCTGGTGCTGCGCTTGTGCTGACCGCCTGCGGCGATGGCGATGAGTCGCCGGAGAAGATCGAAGGTGCTGACAAGGGGACATCTGCCAGTCCCTCCGCGGACGCACCGGACTCCGTCAAGCGACCTGAGGTGAAGCTGCCGAAATCCTTCGCGCTGGACTTCCGGGGCTGGACGAGCAGCGATCCCATCGAACAGGCTGTTCTCAACGACGGCAAGGAGCAGGTGCGCGCGGGGTATGCCGCCATCATCGCGAACGACCCTGGTTCCACGGCACTCGCTTTCTACGACACGAAGACCGGTCTGGCGCAGGACCGCGAGTGGATCAAGACGTATACGGACAAGGACCTCACCGTCATCGGCAAGGCGCCGGTGTACAACGCCAAAGCCACTGTCGTGGGTGAGAAGAAGAGGGCAGCGTCCCTCTCCTATTGCATGGACGAGAGCAAGGCGTACTCGAAGAACCGCAAGACCGGCAAGGTCGAAGGCACTCCTGCGGGTACCAACTCCAAGGTGCTCTACACGACCACGCTGAAGCAGAGCGAACAGGGCGTCTGGCAGACGGTGTCCGTCGACTCCAAGAGGGGCGGTTGCTCCTGATGCACGTGATGCGGATCGTGCCGTTGTCCGTGTGTGTGTCGGCGGCGGCACTCCTTCTCGCTTCGGCACCTGCCCTTGCCATCGGGGGCGGCGGGACGAAGGGCGGCTCGGACGGCAAGGGAAACATCGCCGCCTCCGCCACGCAGTCCCGGATCGTGGTCAAGCAGAAGAGTGGTGCGACCGACGGCGAGAAGGGCAACCTGGCACCGGTCGACACGAATTGGGAGCCACCGGTCTGCTGGTACGAGCCGGTCTTCTCACCCGGACAACTCAAGGCATTCGTCGACAAGACCGACGGCCATGGCGACGTGGGCATCCACGAATCCTGGTATGGCAAGGGGCTCTGGACGGACCACTACAAGGACGGTAAGGCCAGCAGCAACCTGGACGACGAATGGTCGAAGGCTCCGGGGTACAAGAACTACAACATCGGCAAGGACGGCTATTTCTGGCGCAGTGTTGCGCCGGATGACAGCCACCCTGACTCCTGGGACTGCGGCAGGATCATGTTCTGGCAGAACGCCGGTGAGGTCCCTGATGTCCCGCACGCCCCCACGCCGAAGACTCTCGCGGGGTACGCCTACGACAAGATCCGCGTGCCTGACACCGAGGTCGAGCTGAATCCCGAGACCAAGTCGACCGTCAACCTGCCCACGTGGGTGTGGCTGGACAAGGGCACATTCAAGAACGTCAAAGTCCGTGCAGAATTGCCCAACACCGGGCTGTGGGCCGAGACGACCGCCAAGCCCGTAAGTCTCAACCTGGATCCCGGGACCGAGGACGCCAAGCTGCACCCGGCCTCCGGTCAGTGCAAGATCAATGACGACGGCAGCATCGGGACGCCGTACACCAAGGGCAAGGCCAAGGAGGCCCCGCCCTGCGGGATCACGTACCTGCGGGCGAGCGACGAGCCGTACAAGCTCAACGCTTCCGTGACGTGGGAGATCTCCTGGGAGGGCTCGGGCGGGGCCAGCGGCGATCTGCCGGACGGCACCTTTGAGACCGATAAGGACATGACCGTCCAGGAAGTCCAGGCGATCAACCGCTGACGGTTCGGGTATCGCGCAACGGGAGTTGGGGCCGACGCATGGGTCCCGGCTCCCGTGCGTTCCGCGGGCGCCACCGACCCTTTCGCCCCCGCATGACCGACAGGTCACTTCTGTGGCCCATGTGTGGCCGAAAACATTCCCGTAGAGTGGCTCGTCCAGCGGCCGCGCCCCCCACCGCGTCAGGCGGCCACTGTTCCATGGATCGCATCTACGGGCCGTCCGCAGGCGGTGCGGAGGCTACTCATGACACGTCGGCCGGACGACTCCGCAGAGGCCGCCCGCGCAGGCATACGCCCCCGGGGCAGGGGCTTCGGGCTGCTCACGCCACAGGACTGGTACCGCATCCCGCTGCACCCGCCCCAGCGGCGCGAGGCGTCCGTGAAGGCCCTCATCGAGCGGCAGTTCAAGGGCGTCGACGATCAGCCCATCCTGCGACGCGAGTCCGAGGAGACGCTGCACGGCGTCGCGGAGGCCGGCGTGGAGAAGGGCGGGGTGGTCCTGTACCTCTCCTTCATGGAGGTGGGCGGCGTACCGCTGTCCGCCTCGCTCCTGGTCTCCGTCGTCGCGGAGCGCTTCCGCGCGATCGACACCGTCGCCGCACTCGCCAGGGAAGGCCTGGGCGAGGTGGAGCCCGTGAAGCTGCCCGCGGGGCCCGCCGCACGGCGGCGGCGTACGGAGCGGAGCAAGGAATCCCGTCGCATGGGAACGGAGTTCGCCGATACCGTCGTCGAATACTTCGTGCCCGTGCCGGACCGCGACGAGACGCTGATGCTCACCTTCAGCACGCCGCTGGAGCCGATCGCGGACGCCATGGCCGAGCTGTTCGACGCCGTCGCGGGGACGCTCCGCTGGCCGAATGATGACAACGAGGATGAATAGGAACGGGGGAGCGGCGTGGGCGACAAGCTGAAAGTCAACACCGAGGACCTGCGCACGGCGGGCGGTGGACTCCGCACCGTGGCCACGGAGTTCGAGGGCCTCGACAAGCTCATGGAGACGTACGACCGCCAAACCGTCGGCCATGACCTGCTCCAGGAGCGGCTGCAGGACTTCTCCGACGGCTGGAACGACAACCGCACCAAGATGATCGAGGAGATCAAGGGCCTTGGTGAGGCCGCCCAGAAGGCGGGCGAGGCCTACGAAGAGATTGATACGCAGCTGACGAACGCCCTCCTGGGCAAAGGCAAGAACGGCAAGGGGAAGGGAGGAGAGAAGTGAGCAGGCCCGCCGACTGGAAGTGGGAGCCGCTGGGCGAGAGCTCCGACCCCGTACCCGGAGACGTCTACGACCTCAAGTCGCTCGCGACGCGCTTCACCAAGACCGCCGAGACCATCTCCAAGTCCGCCGCCGCGCTGCGCCGCATCGGCGATCTCAAGAGCTGGGACTCCGATGCCGGCAAGGAGTTCGCCGAAAAGGCGAAGGAGACCGCGCACACCGTCAGCAAGGCGCACAAGCGATACGACGAGGCGGGCAAGGCGCTCAAGGAGTACTGGACCGATCTCGAGGAGATCCAGCGCGAGGCCGACCGGCTGCTGGAGCAGGCCGAGACCGCCGCGGGCGATGTGACCTCTGCGCAGCGGAAGGCGGACAACCCGCCGGAGGGGACGGACGACAAGGGCCAGAAGGACCTCGACGACAAGGTCGAGACGGCCCAGGGCCACCTTGCCGAGCTGCGTTCGCAGCTCGGCAAGCTGAAGACCCGCCACGGAAACGCGGGGAAGAAGGCCGCCGACCGGATCCACGAGGTGACCGAGAACGACGACCTCAACGACTCCTGGCTGGACGAGCTGCGTGATGCCCTCAACGCAATCGCCAACATCGCAGGAGCGATCGCCGCGGTCTGTGGCATCCTCTCGCTACTCGTCGGCTGGATACCCGTCATCGGCCAGGCCCTGGCGGGCATCCTCGGAACGATCGCCCTCGTGGCTACGGCCGTCTCGCTCATCTGTCACCTGCTGCTGTTCATCAACGGCGACGCCGAGTGGACGGACCTTGCGATGGACGTCCTTGGCTTGGCCACCTTCGGGATCGGGCGCGTCTTCTCCAGTGCTTCCAAGCTGGCCGCGACCCTGGGCCGTAGCCGGGTGTGGGACGCGGCGAACCGCTTCGTACGGACGACAGCACCGCACCTGAACTCCGCACAGCGCCGTATGCGTGTGATCGAAATGGTAGGCAGGCGAGCAGGCGCACGGAGCTGGGACGCTGCCCGCCCCGATGTGTCGTTCGGAGCGGCTTTCAAGGGGCTACGCGGGGGGTTTGCAGACGATCTTGCCACCATCCGAAATAATTGGCGCGAGATCTACAATTTCAGTGGCCAGGGTGAGGCGATCAAGCAGGCATGGCAATCTGGCGGGCTGCGGGGAATCGGTAGCATGTACACCGGACCGGGTATGGTGGATGAATTGGGGAAGATGAAGGCCATCAGCTCCGAGACACTGGCGAGGATTGGAGCCCCGGATGCTTTTCGGCAGAGCGCGGCGTACAGCGGGTTTTCAATGGGGGCAATGGCGGTTGGCGGTTTTTCGGATTCGTTCAGTGCGGTAAAGGCCTCTCTGGATGCTTCGGGATCGGTCGTGGATGAATTTCTACTTGGTCGCTCCGGTCTTGATGTCACCGGATCCGATAGTGCTCTCACAAGAGGGTAGTTGGCGTTGAGTGGGGCAGAGGGGAAGGCCTGGGGCGCATGCACGGTGGCCCTACCCGAGCCGGACCAGTGGTTGATGCTGGATCTGGCCCGTGACAAGTCAGATGCTTGGGCGCTCGAATTGGCACGTCGGCATCTCGGCGAGGGTGCTGCGGACACCCTCCGTCACGCGCTCGCTGGCTACTTGACGCAGGCAGCTGAGACAGCCCTGTCCAATGGGGCAATGTCTGCGGCTGTCCTGGCGCCGGTCGGCGGGCCGCCCGTGGCTTTTCTGCAAGTCCGTGAGATGCGCATACCTGTCGAGTCCTGGCAGGTGGAAGCACTGAGGGCCGAAGCCGAATTGATCGAGGGGCCCTTTTTCAGAGAGCCGCAGACTTCTTCAGTGGATCTGCCCCTGGGCCCTGCCATGCGAGTGCATCGCGTGGAACCGATTGATCCGGACAGCGATTCAACGGGTGTTCTCGAAGGCGTGGCACACTATGTCTTGCCCAGCCAATGTCCGGGAGTCGCGATCGAGTTGGTGATGATCTGGCACACCCCTGGTTTGGGAGGTGTCCTCGAAGAGATGGCGGACAGGATTGCAGCCTCAGCGCTACTGACGTGACTTCGGGAGTAGGCGCCCGAGGCGAGAATCCTGAAACCGGTCCGATGTTGTCAGAATGCCCGCAGGGATCCAACTCAGGCCGATCAGTGGAATGGCGATAGCAATCGTCGCTGTCATCGGTAGAATCCATCCCAGTTGCGCTACAATCAGCGAGATGACTGCCAAGTAGGCCGTAATCATACCTACGCCGATCAGGCGCCAGGCGGCTTGTGAAGGCGTTGCCCGATCCCCGCGGGAGTCCGGTTTGACGACGGACAACAGAATCACGGGAACCAGGATCCCCGCCAACCCTCCGGCGGCAAGGCCCCCAACCACAGTGGCCCCACGCCCGTCTTCGGGCAGGACAGGCGAAAGAGGGCCTTTGCTGGCAGTGGCCATGATCCACATACCGCTGATGGCTCCTGCAGCCATGGCCGCGACGATCACGATCATGGCCAGAGCGAAGCCGAGCTTCCCCCATGTTGACATCTGCTGCTGGTCAGAGGCCGGAGACGGCTGGGCCATGGTGTATGCGTGTCCTCTGCCTGGGATGCGGGTTCGCTGAGAATAGCCTCCGAACGGTTCCCGGCCCAAGGGGTACTTTTGGCGCCACTCGCGGCCTTCTGTGGCGCTCCGAGATGGCGCTGGGCACGGTGCGACCGTTCTCCCTGAAGCTCGGCAGACTTTCGCCCATGGGCCCCTCGAATCTGCGCAGTGCCCAACGGTCTGAAGGCAGGTCGTCCGCTCAGGTCTCCGCGAGTGCCCACGGCGGGACGGTCCTTCACCACCACGTCCTCGTCGTCCGCGGACAACCGGTACGGAAGGGCCGGCTTCTGGGGAGGGCCGTCCGGGCCGGCTCCGTTCGTCCATGTCACCCTCCACGTCAGGGACGCCTTGAACGGGTACGTGCATACGGAGGCTAGACGCTCTCCGGCATGCTCAGTCCACTTGGTCCCGCCGCGGCTGCGGCAGGGAGACGTGGAACCATCCCCTGAGCCGGGTCCGCCTCGACAGCACGATCAGCGCGGCGACGACCGCCGGTACCGAGGCCAGCCCCACCAGAGCGGCAGGCAGGAACCAGCCGAGCTGCGCGACACTCAACGCCACGGCGAAGATCAACGCGCTGAGGCGTGCCCAGCGCGCCGCGTTGAGGAGCAGTTCCCGGCGCTGCTCCCGCCGCGACGGGTCCACCTCGGCAGCCCCGCAGAGGGCAAGGGCGAACGATGCCCCCAGTGCCCCGCCCCAGCCGGCGCCCGGCCAGAACATCGCGTACGCACCTTGCTTCGGTACCGCCAGCGTGGCACTGATCATTCCGCCGAACAACCCGGCCATGCCCAGCACACCGAGCGCCACCCTGCCGATCTGTCCCCTGATGAGTCCGGCCGCTTCCCCGCCTTCCGCCTGCCGCCGTACGAAGACGGCTCCGGAGCACGCGTACACGGCCGGTACGCCGAGCACCAAGGTGAGTGCCGCGCCGAACAGGCCGCCGCTCCTGCCCCTTCCGCCGTGCGCGGGGAACGCGTCGGCCACGTACCACGCGGCGACAGCCACCAGCAGGCCGATGGCCCAGTACAGGACGAGGAGGGTCCAGCCCGTGCCGATCCGCGCGCGTCGATAGAGTGCCACCGCTGTCTGCAGAAGGCCCGCGAGCGGCACGGTGATCAGATACCAGCCGATGATGATGCCTTCGAGTGCCCGGCCGCGGTCGGACACCGCCTCGAAGAGTGCCGGGGAAGCCCCGAGACCGAACGACTCGGGGGAGTTGGCGGCGAGAATCGTCAGCACGAGGCCAACGACGGCTGCCACGGTGGCAGCGACGCGGCGCAGCAGCTTGCTGTGCGGGGCGGACCACTCCACGGCGTCCTTGCTCAGCCGCACACCGGGAGCCCTGGCCGCGGCGCGCCCCACGAGGTACTGACGTACGGCCCAGAGCACCACGGCGGCCAGTCCGGTGAAGGCCGACGCGCCGAAGATCCCCAGCAATACACCGGGGACGAAATCGCCGGAGAAGGGGCCGGGCAGTGCGTCCTCCTCGACCGGGTCGGGCGCGGAGAGCGGTTCGTAGGGGACCGAACCGGGCGGCCCGGAGGGGGACTTGGCGAGGTACGACACCAGCTTGTCCAGACGTTCGGCCAGCTTCGGATCGTTCGCCGGGGCGTCGTAGTCGGGGCCGGTGATGCTGTCGGGGACGGCCTCCAGATACGCGGTGTCCAGCCGCGCCCCGTAGTTGGCGAGTTCGATGTCGCCCTCGACCGGGTCGGCGATCACGTAGAGGCCGTCCCGCCCCAAGGCCTTGTGCAGGCTGTGGGCGAAAAGCAGGCTGTCGCCCGCCGACTCGTCCTCGTAGGCCGAGGGAACTGCGGCCAGGTGGACCGGCACGTCGAGTGCTTCGATGCGATCGCGGAGCGCGGAGCGCTCGCGGTGTTCGAAGGGGTCGGGGCTCTCGGGGTCGGTGTAGATCGGTGCGTGACGCAGCCCCTCGGCGACCCGGTCGAGGCGAGAGGTCATGTCCGCGGCCGTGGGCGGGGTGCTGTCGGTCGATGTGGTGTCGTCGAACCGCCAGTGCGCGGCCAGGGCGAAGAGGACGGCTGTGAGAGCGGCCACGGTCAACAGCACGGCGGGGAACCGGCCGCTGCCGGAACCCGGCCGTGGGGGGGAGGCCGGAGGCGTGTCCCCGTGTGTGCGAAGTTCACTGCTCATGCGCGGTCTTCCCTTCCCGCCACCCGAAGGGTCCGGCGCCAGTGCCGTATATAGGGGATGAGGGTCAGGAGCAGTACTGGTACTCCGGCAACGGCAATGCCTGTGAGGAGGCTCTGGTTCTTCCGTTCGCTCGGGGACGGGTGGAGCGGATCGGGTTCCCGTCCCGACGCGTGATCGAACTCGACCCGAGCTGTCTCGTAACGCTGATGGGCCTGACCGGAGTCGAGGATCTCGACGAATCGCCGGAAGCCGCGTTGGGCGCTCGCGTCGGAGGGCAACTCATAGGTGACGGCGTATGCGGCGTCCCGCACCTCCCGAGCGGAGTGAGCGACACCGTAGGGCCGTGCCGCGCCCACGCTGGTCTCATCGAGCAACACGTACACGCCGTCCCGGCCGAGACGTGCGTGCACGGCGTCCAGCAGCGCCTCCTGAGTCCCCCGGACCGTACCGCCGGGCAGGGCCAGGACGTAGACGGGCGCATCGAGTCGCTTCGCCGTTTCCGCGATTGCCGGTGCGGCGGAGCGTGGAAGTTGGCGGGGCATCTGGTCGCTGACGTAAACGGAATTTCGTCCGAGTTGCCGGGCGAAATATGTCACCTGGGAGGGGTCCGGTCCGGAGGTGTCCGCGGCGGCATTACCGGAGTTGGCGGGTACGGAGATGGCCGCCGCTATGAAGGTGGCTGCGGCCAGGGCGGTTCGAGTGCGTATCGGTCTCCAGACCCTCACATTGCCCCCGTGAACGTGTTGTGCCTTCAAGCGGTCGTCAGAGGATCATGGCATGAGCACGAAGGCCGCTTCCTCTCCGTTGTTTGCGTTCCGATAACGACCTTGGTGCCGGTTGTCCACAGATGGCGACTCGCCTTGAGGCGCTTATGTGCTGCTGATACGGTGCGATGACTTGACAGCCTCACTCCGCAGTGCAATTCGCGCCGGGTGAGGCTGGTTTGGCGTGGATGCCCGAATGTTGTCAGAGTTACGGGGACGGGTGACGTGAAGGTCCAGGAGCGTGCGGGGGCGGGGAGTCACAGGGCTTCGGGGGCCGGTCAGCCGGTGGGGGACAGGCTCCCCACGGCGCCCCGTGAGCGCAAGCCGGCGCTTGCCGCACTTGCCGTGCTTCTCATTCTCATCGGCGCGCTGGGCACCACTGTTCTGGTGCTGCGCGCGGGAGAACGCGTTGAAGTTGTGAAGATTACGGAACCAGTGCCCGCCGGCAAGCGCGTTCCGGCGAGCGCGATCGAGTCCGTGATGGTCGCGAAGGATTCCGGCGTTCAATACGTGACCTGGGATCAGCGTGATCTGCTCAACACCGACTACTGGGCCGCGACCGATCTCACCGAGGGTTCGCTGCTCGTCGGCTCGATGCTGACCGGTAAGTCGGACATTTCCGACGGGAAGGCGCTCGTCGGCCTCAACCTCAAGGACGGCCAGTACCCGGCCGGGCTCAAGGCCGGTGACACCGTGGCCCTGTACCGGGTCGGCAGCGACGCCGCCAAGTCCGGCTCCGGCAACTCCGACTCCACCGACTCCGGCAGCACCGGCGACAACAACCTGCTCGTGCAGAACGCACGGGTCAGCGAAGTCGCCTCCGCCGACGGCGGTGAGACCATCAGTAGCGGCGACCTCCCCGTGTCCGTGCTCGTCAGCCAGGACGAGGCGCAGCTCGTGACGCCCGCGGCCTCCGTCCAGGAAGTCGCTGTCGTACGGGTGCCGAAGAGCGCCAACTGACAAGGGCACCGGGGGATTGCGCCCTCCGGCGCAGCTAGGGGACAGGGACAAAAGGACATGGCGCTCATCGCTCTCGCCGCCGACAAAGGTTCGCCAGGAGTCACCACGACAGCCGTCGCGCTCTCCGCGGTCTGGCCGCGTCGCGTGCTGCTGGCGGAGGCGGACCAGGCGGGCGGGGACCTCGTGTACCGCAGTGCCGCCGCACACGGTGGACCGCTCGACCCGAACATCGGCATGCTCTCCGTGGCCGCCACGGCACGCCGCGGTCTGGTCGCGGAGCAGCTCTGGGACCACGCCCAGCCCATGTCGGGCGGGCTCGACGTCCTGGTCGGGCTGGGCAGTTCGGAGCAGGCCGCCGGTCTCTCCGGGCTCTGGCCGACTCTCGGCCGGGCGTTCACCGGGCTCGCCGACTCCGCGCAGGGCGCCGCTGACGTGGTGGCCGACTGCGGCCGTATCGGCCCGGACTCGGCCGCGATCGAGATGTTCGGACACGCGGCCCTTGTGCTGCTGATCGCCCGTACGGAGCCGGAGCACCTGGCCCGCATAAGGGACCGGGCCGCCGCGCTGTCGGCCAAGCTGCACGGTTCGCACCGCGGCGCCGCCCAGCTCGGGCTCCCGCTGATCGGCGTACTGCTCATCGCGGACGCGGGCAACACCCGTATCGCGGGGCAGGTCAACGACATGCTGGTGGCGGCGCAGGCGGGCGCGCGCGTCGTCGGCACCATCGCGTACGACCCCACGGGGGCCGACCAGTTGGCGGGCCGCAAGCGCGGCAGGCTGGAGAAGTCGCTGCTGATCCGCTCCGCCCGCAAGGTGGTGGGCGATCTGCACCAGCAGTTCGGCGCCGCATGGTCCGGGCCGTCGCCCATGGCGGCGGGCGGCCGGGGCGGCATGCCCACAGGCGTGCAAACTCAGGGGCATGCGGCTCAGGGTCACACGGCTCAAGGCCACGCGGCTCAGGGGCACCCGACCCAGGGCCAGGCGCAGGGCGTCGCCCACGGTGGTCATGCCGGTCAGGGCCAGGCTCACGCTGGTCAGGGCCAGGCTCATGCCGGTCAGGGCCAGGCTCATGCCGGTCAGGGCCAGCCCCACGCCGGTCAGCACATGCCCCGCGGCGGATACGGCACCACCTTGCCGCCGGGCGGCGGCGGTCCCGCGGGTGAGCCGCGATGAGCGCCGGCACGGGGCAGACCATGGGGCGGGGCCGCAACCTCGGCGGCTCCGGCGGACAGCAGTCCCGCAGCGAGGTCGACCACTCCCTCGTCAAGCGGTTTCGGCAGGAGGCCGGTGACCGCATCGCCGAGCAGCGCCGCATGGACCAGGCGTCCGGCGTCGCCCCCATGTCGACCGAGGACGAGCGCCAGTACGCCCGCGCCGTCATAGCCCAGATCCTGGAGGACTACGCCCGCTCCGAGATCAACCACGGGCGAACCCCGCTGGACGCGGAGACCGAGGAGGCGTACGCCGCGGCCGTGCACGCCGCGCTCTTCGGCGTCGGCCGCCTCCAGCCGCTGCTCGACGACCCCGAGGTCGAGAACATCGACATCAACGGGTGCGACCAGGTCTTCGTCGGCTATGCCGACGGCCGCGAGGTACACGGTTCGCCCGTCGCAGAGACCGACGAGGAGCTCATCGAGCTGATTCAGGTGCTCGGTGCCTACTCCGGCCTGTCCTCCCGCCCGTTCGACTCGGCCAACCCGCAGCTCGACCTCCGCCTGCCGGACGGTTCGCGTCTGTCGGCCGTCATGGACGTCACGCGGCGCCCGGCGCTCTCCATCCGCCGCGCGCGCATGGGCAAGGTCTTCATGTCCGACCTCGTGGGCAACGGCACGCTCACGCCCGAGGTCGGCAACTTCCTGGCCTGCGCCGTACGGGCCCGCAAGAACGTGATGATCGCGGGCGCCACGAACGCAGGCAAGACCACGCTGCTGCGTGCGCTCGCCAACGAGATCCCGCCGCACGAGCGTCTCATCACCGTCGAGCGTGCACTCGAGCTCGGCCTGGACACCTTCCGGGACCTGCACCCGAACGTCGTCGCGTTCGAGGAGCGGTTGCCCAACTCCGAGGGCCAGGGCGCGATCACCATGGCCGAGCTCGTACGGCGTTCCCTCCGTATGAACCCCTCGCGCGTCATCGTCGGTGAGGTCCTCGGCGACGAGATCGTCACCATGCTCAACGCGATGTCGCAGGGCAACGACGGCTCGCTGTCCACGATCCACGCCAACAGCTCCAGCGAGGTCTTCAACCGCATCTCGACCTACGCGCTCCAGGCGAACGAGCGGCTGCCCATCGAGGCCAGCCAGATGCTCATCGCCGGCGCCATCAACTTCGTCGTCTTCATCGAGCGCCGCAACAACTACCAGAGCGGCGGGCGGCTGCGCCGTACCGTCAGCTCCATCCGCGAGGTCAACGGCGTGGACGGCCGCGTGCTGTCCAGCGAGGTGTTCGCCGAGATGCCCGACGGGCGGGTCGTACCGCACGCGCCCATCACCTGCCTCGATGAACTGACCGTCCACGGCTACCGGCCGACAGGGACCTGGGGGTGACCTGAGCCGTATGAGTTCCCTTACTTCCATGGGCGGGATCTTCTCGCTGCCCGTGCTGTACGCGCTGCTGTGCGGCGTCGGTGCCGGCGGCGGCCTCGCACTGCTGATCGCCGCAATCCGCGGGCTGCCCGCGAAGCCCGCGCACGAGAAGGCCAAGGCGAGCGAACGTGCCTCGGAACTCGCCCGGTTCGCCTCCCGCCGTGGCTCCATCGCCGTAGGTGTCGGCCTCGTCGTCCTGCTGCTGACCCGATGGCCCGTCGCCGGCGCGGCCGCGGGCATCCTGGTCTTCACCTGGGACAAGCTCTTCGGCGGTGCCGCGGAGGAGCGGGCCGCGATGCGGCGGGTCGAGGGCCTGGCGGCGTGGACCGAGTCGCTGCGCGACACCATCGCGGGGGCCGTCGGCCTGGAGCAGGCCATCCCGGCCTCCGCGCGCGCCGCCACCCCCGCGCTCCGGCCGCACCTCGACGCGCTCGTCGACCGGCTGCGCTCCCGTACGCCGCTGCCGGACGCCCTGCAGCACCTCGCCGACGAGATCGACGACGCGTCGGCCGACATCATCATCGCGGCGCTCATCCTCAACGCGCGGCTGCGCGGCCCGGGTCTGCGCGAGGTCCTCGGTGCGCTGGCCAAGTCGGCCCGCGAAGAGGTCGACATGCGCCAGCGCGTCATGGCACAGCGCTCCAGCACCCGGCGCAGTGTGCAGATCGTCGTCGGTGTCTCGATCGCGTTCGTCCTCGGACTCTCGGTCTTCAACCGGGACTTCGTCGAGCCGTACGGCACACCGGTCGGCCAGGTCGTCCTGGCCTGTGTCTGCGGGCTGTTCGCGATGGGCTTCTGGTGGCTTCGCAAGCTCTCCAGCATCGACACCCCGGACCGCTTCCTGGTCAGGGAGCAGCCGGCGGTCACGTTCGTCCGGCCGCGCTCCGGCGCGCCGTCCGGTCAGAGCGGGGCACAGCGCGGCCGGTCCGCAACGGACGCGCAGGAGGAGGTGGCGCCGCGATGACCGAAACGGTGCTGATCGGGGCGCTCTTCGGCCTCGGTCTCTACGTACTGGTCCGGGCGCTGATGCCGTCCCGGCGCAGCGCGGTCTCGGCCGTCGCGCAGATCGACGCGCTGCGGGCGCGCGGCACGACGCACGCCGCGACCGATCAGAAGAGCGACGGCGGCGGGCGGCTCGCGCCTATGCGGGCCCGCATCGGGCAGCGCGTCGCCGAGATCTACCTCCAGCAGGGCTGGGAGCAGCGGTCGCTGCGCGCGGACCTGGCCGTACTCGGACGGAGCTGGGAATCCTTCCTGGCGACGAAGGTACTGCTGAGCGCGATGGGCCTGTTCTTCGGCCCGCTCGTCTTCGCCGTCGTCTGGACGCTCGGATTCGGCAGCGGCCCGGTCATCCCGATCTGGCTGGCGCTGGTCTTCGCCGGAATCTTCTTCATGCTGCCGGACCTGGAGGTACGGCGGGACGCGGCGAACAAGCGGCGCGACCTGAGGCGCGTCGTGGGCGCGTACCTGGACCTGGTCTCGATGAACCTCGCCGGCGGGCGCGGCCTGCCCGAGGCACTGATGGCGGCGTCCGAGGTCAGCGACGGCTGGGCACTGCGCCGTATCCGCAACTGCCTTGCGGACGCCCGGATCACGGGTACGAGTCAGTGGCAGGCGCTCGGGAACCTCGGTGGGGAACTGGGCGTGGAAGAACTGAAGGACCTCTCGTCGTCGCTGGCGCTCGTGGCCGACGACGGCGCGAAGGTACGGGAGTCGCTCGCATCGCGCGCCGAGACGATGCGGCACCGTGAACTGGCGGAGATCGAGGGGGCAGCCGGTGAGAAATCGCAGTCGATGCTCGTGGCCCAGTTGCTGCTGTGCGCAGGCTTCCTGGTCTTCCTGATCTTCCCGGCGGCCATGCGGGTGTTCCAGGTCTGATGCCGCGTCAGTCGTATCCGGCCCGGACACTTGTACAGGTCCCCTTCTGACCCCACATGTCGAAAGGACACACGTAACCATGAACTCCGAATCGCGTTTCGGCGGTTTCGCCGGACTGCGCCGGCACCCTGCTGTCGACTTCCTGCTCACCTTCCTGAGCGCACGCGTCGAGCGCGCCCGCTCCAGTGAGACGGACCGCGGCGCCTCGGCGGTGGAGTGGGTGATCATCTCGGCGGTGGTCGTGGCGATCGTCGGCGTGGTCGCCGCGATCATCAACACCGCACTGAGCGACGGCGCGAACAAGGTCGGCGACTGTATCAAGGGCGCCAGCGCGAGCAAGACCTGCTGACGCTCTTCCGCCGCTTGGCGAACCGGGTTGCGCGCGGGGGCTGTTGTGGCATCCGCACGCCGACCCGCGGTACGAGTGGGGACGTTGAGTCACCGCTCTCCGAAGTCATCGGAAAACAACGGGGATTCGCATCATGAGACGCACCGAGGCACGGCGTGAGGCGCGGCCGCGTCGCCGTTGCGCAGGCGGCGCCGTGCGCACCGCCGTACGCCGCCGGCTCGACGCCGCCCGCGGCGACAGCGGGGTGGGCGAACGCACAGCGCGGGCATGTGACGGGCAGGCGTGTGACGGCGGGGCATGTGACGGGCGCTCCTGTGGCGCACGCCGTCCATCCGCGCGGCAGGGTGGCGTACGGCGCCGTGGCGTATGGCGCTGTGGCGTGCGGCGTACGGACGATCGCGGGATGACGGCGATCGAGTTCGTGCTCCTGACCCCCGTAATGTTCTTCATGATCTTCGCGACGGTGCAGTTCGCGCTGTACTTCTTCGCGGACCACGTCGCCCAGGCGGCAGCCCAGGCGGGCGCGCGCGAGGCCCGCGCCCAGGCGGACGAGAACCCGGGAGGCTGGCGCGGCCTGGCCACGACCAAGGCCGACGACTACATCGAACAGCTCGGCCCCAACCTGCTGATCGGCCCGGAGACGCGAGCCATCGCGCCCGAGCCGAACACGGTGGGCATCGAGGTCGAGGCGGACGTGCCCTCGGTCTTCCCGGGTCTCGACTTGACGGTGTACGCACAGTCGCGTGGCCCGGTCGAGCGGTTCGTGGAGGACTGAGGACCCATGGACGACATAACGACACGGCTGCGGGACAGCCGGACGAGGGCCACGCGGTCCGGGCCGGGGCCCGCCGACCCCGCAGAACGGGGCGAGTCGGCTGGCCGGGGCGAGTCGGTTCGGCGGGGCGAGTCGGTTGGGCGGGGCGAGTCGGTTGGGCGGGGCGAGCCGGCCGAGTGGCCGGGCCAACGTCCCACCCGCGGCCGGGACTCGGGTCTGTCGACGGTCGAGGTGCCGGTTGGGCGGGGCGAGTCGGCCGAGTGGCCGGGCCAACGTCCCACCCGCGGCCGGGACTCGGGTCTGTCGACGGTCGAGGTCGTCATCCTCGCCCCGGTGATGATCATGTTCATCCTGGTGCTGGTGGCCTTCGGCCAACTCGTCGACGGCCGCGGTGCGGTGGACGGCGCGGCCCGCGACGCCGCGCGTGCGGGTTCGATTCAGAAGGAACTGCCGACAGCCATGGCCGAGGGGCGCAAGGCGGCGGAGGCGGGGCTCACCGATGTGTGCGTGGGCGGCGTCGACGTCAGGAAGACCAGCGCGGGCTTCAAACCCGGCGGGCTCTTCACGGTGGAGGTGAGCTGTCAGATCCGCGGCCTCAGCATGCTCGGCCTGGACATCCCGACCGAGCTGACAGGTCGCTCCACATCGCCCCTCGACCCGTACCGGAGGGCAGCGTGAACCGTCCCGACTGCCGTACGGCCGCGCCGAATCCGCCGGGTCCCGCGAGCACGGGCCCTCAGGGGCGTACGGGCGCCCGGGGGGCCGCTCCGGCCGCACCGCCCGCTCCGGCCGTACCGCCCGCGGTGACCGCGGCCCGGCCGCCCGTACTGGGCCGCCCATGCGCCCACCGACCCCTGCGCGCCGCGTGGGAGCGGCTGGATCCGCGGGGCCGCATGGACGACCGCGGCTCGGGCGCGGCAGCCGTCATCATCTTCGCGGTCCTGTTCCTGACCCTCGCCGCGTTCGTCGTCGACGGCGGCCTGTCGATCTCCCAGCGCGAGCGCGCGGCGGACATCGCGGAACAGGCCGCCCGCTACGCCGCCCAGGACCTCGACGAGGAGGCGCTGCGCGAGAACTCAGACGAGGCGGCCCCGATCAACTACCAGAACTGCGGCGCGCGCGTGCAGGCGTTCGTCCGGGAGGAGGGCCTCTCGGGCAACGACGTGGGGGCTGCCAGGTGCTTGGACGGTTCGCCCGAATTCGTCGAGGTCGAGGTGCAGTTGACGTATCAGCCCGTCCTGACGGGCCTTTTCTACAACGGCTCCCTCACGGTCCGCGGTCAGGCCCGCGCCGAAGTCCGTACGGGCTGAGGGGGGTGTCCATGACGGCAATCCACCGCCGCCTTCGTGACCTCGACCTGGCGGGTCCGGGACGAACACTCCGCGGCCGAGTAAGCGTTGTGCAGTCCACAAGAGTCACCTTCCAACCGACCACGAACGCAAGGGGAGCACTTACTCGATGAGGATCCGATTCGCAGGCGCCGCGGCCGTGGCAACGGCCGGAATTCTACTGCTGACCGCGTGCGGGAGCGACGACGACGGCAGCAAGGCCGGAGACGAGATCGCGGGCGCGGAGAAGAAGGACAAGGAGCCGTCGGCTTCCGCGTCCCCTGAGGAGAAGGGTGCTCCGAAGTTCGACCTCCCGTCGGATGTCAAGGTCGTCATCGACGACGACAAGACCGGCGACAAGGCCAAGGACGAGGTCCTGAAGGACCACGGATACGCGCTGATGGCGATGCAGGAGGCCTACGCGAAGGCGAAGGCCACCGGCAACTTCGACCGCTACTGGCAGGGAGAGGCCGCCTCCAAGTTCCGGGCGGTCTTCGACGGATACCGAAAGGGCGGCACGACGATCACCGGAACCGACCGGTTCTACGGTCGGGCCGTGATGTCGCACGAGCGTAAGAAAGCGCTCGTCACCTTCTGCGAGGACCAGCGCAAGGCGTTCGACAAGGACGTGAAGAGCAAAAAGGTCAGTCGGGACGAGCCCAGCCTGGATTCCTTCATCGAGATTCGGACTGTACTCGAGAAGGGCAGCGCCGGGGACTGGAAAATCACCGAATACTTGGGGCAGAGGGGGAGTAAGTCATGCCAGAAGGACGCCTGAGGGGCCGCCGCGCGGCCTCGGTTCTCGTGGCTTCCGCGATGGTGGTGGGGCTGCAGACCGCCATGGCGGCGGACGCCATGGCGGGCCGGGGCAAGGGCACGGGGACGCCGGACCCCAACCAGCAGAGCGCTCCGCAATCCGGCGGCGGTGACATCGGCTCGCAGGTTCAGTACAAGGTGACGAACAACGGCAGCGGCAAGCCGATGACCAGCTCAAGCTCCTCCTGGTCCCCGCCGGTGTGCTGGTTCGAGCCGCGATACACCAACGAGGAACTCGCCAAGCACAACAAGGAACTCGAGGACAAGGGCCCGTTCGAGGGCATCGACCACGACACGGCGGAGCGTCGGAAAGAGGAGACGGACGCGTACAAGGGCAAGAAGGGGATGTGGTACGAGCGCACCCCGGTCATGTCGCCCCGGTCCTGCGAAATCGGTGAGCTCTGGGTCTGGGTCGAGCCCCAGAAACCCGCCCCCGCGGAAGCGATCGACCCCGAGATCCTCGCCGGTCTCGCGTACAAGCGCACGGAGCTGCCGGCACCGCCAGTGCAGCTGCGTCCCGGCCCGGAGAAGCAGATCGTCAACCTCGGCACCCAGGTCAAGTTCGCCGAGCCGCTGAACCGCGTGTGGGTCACTGCGAGCCTGGACAACGACCAAGCGGACCTGCACATCGCCGCGACGACCGTCGCCACTCCCAGCAAGCTGCGGATCAACGCCGGTACGGAGTACGCCGATCCGCAGACCTGTGAGTACGACCTGGTGAAGGGCAAGGGCGGCTACGAGGTCGACAGCAGGGGCTCGGACTGCAACATCGAGTACAAGAAGTCCTCGGGGGACGGCACGTACACCCTCACGAGCGAGCTCGTCTGGGATGTCCACTGGACCGCATCGGCCGACCCCGACGGCGCCCCTCAAGCGCCTGCGCTGCCGGACGGACTGTCGACGAATGAGCAGGACGTCACCGTCAAGGAGGTTCAGGCGATCGTCCGCTGACAGTTCCGGGCTCGCGACCTACGCGATGAGGCCGAGCACTCGGCGGCCGAGTCAGCGTTGTGCGGTCCAGCAGTGTCATCGCCGAACCGACCATGAACGCAACGGGAGCCATTACCCGATGAGGATCCGATTCGCAGGCGCCGCGGCCGTGGCAACGGCCGGAATTCTGCTGCTGACTGCATGCGGGAGCGACGACGGCGGAGGCGGAAGCAAGGCCGGAGACGAGAACGCGGGCGCGGGGAAGAAGGACGAACAGCGGTCGACTTCCCCGTCGCCCGCAAAGAAAGCTGCACCGAAGTTCAATCTGCCGCCGGACGTCAAGGTCGTCATCGACGACGACAAGACCGGTGACAAGGCGAAGGACGAGGTCCTCAAAGATCACGGCTATGCGCTGATGGCGATGGAGGAGTCCTTCGCCAAGGCCAAGGCGACGAACAACTTCAACCGCTACTGGGCAGAAGAAGCCCATGCCGAGTACGCGGCGAACTTCAAACTCTACGAGAGAGACGGCGCCACGATTACCGGAACGGACCGCTTCTACGGCCGTGAAGTCAAGTCCGTGGAGGGCGGGAAGGCTCTGGTCACCTTCTGCGAGGACCAGCGCCGGACATTCGACAAGATCGTGAAAACCGGCAAGGTCGAGAAGACCAAGCCGAGCCTGAAGTCTTTCTTCGAGCTTCGTGCGCAGCTGAAGAAGAGCGGCACGGGTGCCTGGACAGTCATCGATGAGCAGCGTCTTGAGGGGAGCAAGTCATGCCAGAACGACGCCTGATGGGCCGCCGCGCGAGCTCCGTTCTCGTGACCTCCGCGATGGTGATTCCGCTTGCAGACCGCCATGGCGGCGGACTCAATGGCCGGTCATGCTAGAGGAACTGCAGATCCAAACCAGCGGCGATAGCCGGAATCCCGCAGCGGCAGCGACAGCGGATCCGGCGGCCTGTTGCTGGACCGACAAGTGCGTGCAGTAGCGTGGGCACTTCGTGTACCGAGTATTGGAGGGGCGACTGTGACTGCCCGGAGTCTGCGCGTAACTGCTACGGCCCTTGGGGTTGTTGCCAGCATCTTGCTGACCGCGTGCGGCGGGGAGAGCGAGCCTAAGGACGAAAAGATCGCTGGCGCCGAGCAGGGCAACGGGGACAAGGCCTCCGAGTCGCCGAAGGTGTCCAGTTCACCTGCCGCCGGTCGCCCAAGGATCGACTTGCCGTCCGACCTGAAGTACGACTTCGAATGGGCCAAGACCGGCGACAAGGACAAGGACGCCGTTCTCCACGACACGGAGCAATTCGTCAAAGCCGTTGATCTGGCCATTGTCGAGCAGAACCCCCTTCACAAGGCGTACCGCTTCTACTCCGAAGGCGAAGCAGCAGCCGGGAGTGAGAAGTTCATCCAGGAGTTCGTCGATTACAAGGACACGATCACCGGGAGCAAGCGGTTCTACGGACCGCGCGTGGGGATCAAGCGTGACGGAACGGCGTCCCTCGTCTACTGCGAAGACCAGAGCAGGTCGTACAACAAGAGCCTCAAGACGGGCAAAGTTGACAAGACGTCTGTCACCAAGAACAGCTTCGTTGTCTATAGCAGTCGGCTTCGCACAAACAAGGACGGCATCTGGGTCACCGAGGAGCTGACGTCTCAGAGGGGGAGCGCCGCATGTCAGCGGTAACCCGGGAAAGAACTCTCGTAGTCGGCGCCATGGCTGCGGCTTCATTGCTGCTCATAGCTGGATCAGCATGGGCTGACAATGGGCACGGAGGCAGTGCGAACGGGTCCTCCGACACCAACACCTCGGGCAACGCCGAGGACGATGGCACGCTCTCTGCCACCGCTGGCGGCGTGGTTTTCGATCGTTCGAAGAACGGTTCGGGCTCAGGGACGGGTGCCATCACCCCGGCCGGAAATTAGCCCCCACCCGCCTCTCGGAACGCACGAGTTCCTGCGAGTTCATGGCAGAAGCTCGTCGACGAGGTGATCTGAAGAAGAGGGGGGAGCCGGAGAACGCAGTTCGGCCCCAAGAGCATCTACAGCTCTGGTGACATCAAGCGCGTAGAGGTCGGCTTGTCGGCCACGATTCATCTGTGCCGCATCTGTGGCTGAGCGATGGCGGAGAGATGCTTCCGTTTGATCGAGCACTCCGAGGGATGGTCGGGTGTCTCGGCCCCGAACTCGGAAGGCGTGGCTCCGTAAACATGAGGATGGGGTCAAGTCCCTAGAAAACGCCACGACTTGTACAGATATCGTTGCTGAAATGACAGGCGTGTGCAGTAGCATAGCACTACGAGTGTTGGCGTACTGAAAGGGGATGCTTTGAAAGCCCGGAGTCTGCGCGTGGCTGCTATGGCCGTCGCTGCTACCGCCGGTCTCTTGCTGACCGCCTGCGGTGGTGAGAGCGAGCAGAAGGACGACAAGATCGCTGGTGCCGACAAGGGTCACAAAGCGACTGAGTCGCCGAAAACCGGTCCATCGGGTACGGCCAACCGCCCCACAATCACGTTCCCCAAGGACGTTAGGAACGTCTTCGAAGGCTGGGAGACAGGGGAGCCGACGAAGGATGCGGTCCTGGCCGACGTCTCGCGAACCGTAAACGCCGTTGACGATGCGATTCTTCGTGGCGACGTTGACTCACCTGCGGTCTCTTACTACCGCAAAGGGGAAGCCGCCGCCAGCGCCTCCAAATGGATCCAGGCGTGGCTGGACGAGGACCTCACATTCACAGGTATCACGCGCTATTACGCTCCCAAGATCCAAATGTCGGGCAAGACATCGGCAAGCGTCGTGTACTGTGCTGATGAGAGCAAAGCCTACGATAAGAATCGCAAGACCCGCAAGGTCGATAAGTCGCCTTCCGGTGAGAATCCGTACGTGCTCTACAACACACGCCTTGAAAAGAGCGATAAGGGCGTCTGGCAGACCACGAAGGTCTTGTCGAAGAGGGGGGACAAATCTTGCGCGTCATAATCCGGTCCGGACGTATCGTGGTCGTCGGCATTTTCGCGATCATCTTCTCTCTGACCCCTGGCGTCGCTTCAGCGAAGGGGCCCGGTGAATCGGAGACCGAAATCGACACCGGGGCAGAAGCCAAGGGTCCTACTCTAGCCGCGCATGCGGGCAGTGTTGTCTTCGACCATTCCAAGAATGGCTCGGGAAGTGCGGCTGGGGCACTGGCGCCGCCCAGTAATTGGGCGCCGCCCGCGTGTTGGTACGCGCCCAAGTACTCTCCGGTGCAGTTTAAGAAGCACGTCGAGCCGATCTGGGAGTCCGAGTCCACCGGGTATCAGTGGGACGCGCAGCAGCGTAAGCGGTACGTCGGCGGCGAGCCCTACAAGAACTTCAACCTCGGCAAGGCTGGCAAAGGCTACTGGTGGGATTCCCACGTCAACGAGACGCGTATCGGCGAACCCGGGGCAACATCCTGTGACAAGCCGATATTCTGGGTGGACAAGGGTGATCCGCCACCGGCTGACGTTCCCGAGGCTGTCACCCCAAAGATCCTTGCCCAGCTCGCGTATGCCGAGATCCGCGTCCCGGATACCGAAGTCGACATGTCTCCGGCCCGGAAGCAGACGGTCAACCTGCCCACTTGGGCCTGGCTCGATAAGGCAGAGTTCAAACCCGTCTCCGTTACGGCCTCCGTCCCCGTTCTCGGCATCGAGGCAACGGCGACGGCCCGGCCGGTTTCTCTCAAGTTGGAGCCCGGTACCGAAGATGCCGAACTCCACCCGGCCTCCGGCGAATGCCCCATCAACAAGGACGGCAGCATCGGCACCCCCTACACCAAGGGTTCAGGTGACCAGACGCCGCCTTGCGGCCTGACGTACCTCCGTGCCTCTGGCAGCAGCCGCACGTACGAGTTCAAGGCCACGATCAGTTGGAAGATCAACTGGACAGGCACCGGCGGGGCTGGTGGCGCCCTTCCTGACGGCACCTTCGGCACCACTCAGGATTTGGTTGTCCAAGAGGTCCAGTCCATCAACCACTGAACGCGGCAGTTGCTGAGGTCGGCGGGCGGGACAGCGATGCCGGGCGGTAGCTTGAGTTGGCTCGGTTGGAGGTCAGACGTCTTGCAGCAGTCGTACCCCTGCTCCGGACAAGGCAATTCCCAGCTCTTTGAGCTGTGTTGTTCCGATTTCAATTGCCTCGCCGGAACAAAGGTGCACATCTATCACGGACGAAGACACGGGACTTCGGCCCGGCAGGAGTACAGCCCCAAGGACACCATTGAGAGGTAGGTCCAGGGTGGTGCTATCCGTGCCGAACAGTCGGATGCCTTCGCTGGTCACGATCAGTACTCCGGTGCGTTGGGGACCGTCGTCCCAG
Organism: Streptomyces sp. NPDC051776; assembly: GCF_040681345.1. Lineage (NCBI taxonomy): Bacteria > Bacillati > Actinomycetota > Actinomycetes > Kitasatosporales > Streptomycetaceae > Streptomyces > Streptomyces sp. NPDC051776. Next base: position 29,826 of record NZ_JBFAYQ010000001.1, read on the forward strand.
GGGGAGAACGTGGACTGCCCGGCGTTGAGGCCGTAGCGCACGGGATGGCCCTGGCCCGCGAGGTCGCGTCCGACCGCCTTCCCTACGCGTCGGAGGAGCGATCGGGCACGCCAGCGGTTCACGAGCATAAATTGCAGGGGTAGCGGCGCGACCACAGATGCGATGGCGGCTGCGACACCGACTTCAGGCATCCCATTCGGCTGCAGGATGAAGTAGGCCAAGGCCACCGCAACCGCGCTACCCGAGCAGATTGCGTAGAAGAGAAACACGTTGGTGCCCGGACGTACGGTAATGCCAGGCTCCGCGGATTTCAGTCGGTCGCGCCGCCGTTGACGCTCCTCTTTGGCGGATTGGGTCATGACTCATCGGCTCCTGGACGTCTCTACGGCGCGCCAATGAGGCGCACATTCTCCTGGCGGTGTTTCAACGAGACCACACACCAAGGGGACAGGAATGGGCGCACAACCGATGGGATCGATCCCTCAGTCGATGTTGCTCCTGCCCTGCTCTCCCGGTGCTCCTGCTGTCTTCCTTGCTCGGATGATCTTCCACCCCGTGGCGGTCATGAGGCTTGCTGTCTGGCATCCAGGATCGCCGTCCGTGCCGAGAAGCTCGGTCGTTCGGCGATGAGCAGTTGTTGGGACCAGACCTATCCAGGACCACTCAGCCAGCATACGGATAGGCGATGTACCCGCTCTCTTGCCCCAACGGTCGTGGACGGGGCAGAGGACCGTACAGCCTCCGGCATTTCCGATGCTGTCAGCCGCTTCGAGGCTTTCCGATGACTCCTCGGCCCACGCGAGCCGCGCCGGCGAGCACGGACACAGGGACCCGCGACGAGCGGCTCTGCTATGAGGCCGATGTGTCGTCGTTGACAGGTTAGCGTCTGGATGAACGACGGGCTATCGTCGATGAGTTCGTCGGCCTCTCAGTCACCGTGGGCGTCAAGTGCCGAGGACAGAACCAGGCGAGGTCGGCAAGTCAGCACTTGCTCAGGTCGTGTTGCCTGTCGGGAGAGGAGCTAGATGGGGGACAGTCGGCGGCGATACGCACGTATTGCGCGGTCTTCGGCACTTCCTCTTCCACATCGGGCGCACCGGCACTTCGGTCAGGCGGTGTACAGGGCCTCCGCCCTTCCCAGACCAACGGCCGCCTTTCGGCATGTTCTAACTCTTAGACCGCCCATGGCCGTGGCTCGCGGTGCCACGCACGTACCCAGGAATGTTGACCATTCCTCACGCGTCACAGCTTAGTGAAGATTTCGGCTGCGCATACGAAAGTCTCGTTACCTTCCTGGGGGTGAGAACTTAAGTGGCGAGGATTACCCAAACTGTGTAGGTGAATCGTGGAGGCGGGGATACATGAGCGACTTGTATATAGACGGTGCAATGCTGGAGCGCGTTCGCAGCAACCTAGCGAAAATCGGGGAACTTCTGGAGAAGCCCTCCCGGGCGATGGGCCGGGTCGACGCCAAAGCAATGGGGGTTTCGGAGCTTGAGAAGCGCATGGATTCGTTTGGTGATGAGTGGGAGTACGGCATTGGGCAGTTGAAGAAGTTCTCGAAGGAGGCTGTGAAAGCCCTCGGCGAGATCGAGAATGGCTTCAAGGTCCTCGAAAAAGACCTGGCGGAGGCTCTCAGTAAGGCGGCGAAGAGGAAGTGACCGCACCGACGGTCGAGAACTTTCCCGTCCTCGGCTTCGTTCCTTGCCCCGGAGACCACACCACGGTGACCGACGTAGTCTATGTTTTGAAAGACACCACGGAAGCATTGGGTGAGATCAGTCGAGTGCTCCGCGGTGCCGCCAAGGGTGATTGGCGCGGCAAGACGGCCGAAGCCTTCCGAGATCTCCTCGCCGACGACTTCCGACCCAAGGTCGACGACGCGTACAAATCTTTCACTCAGGCCAAGAAGGCCCTCACTGACTGGGCTGCGTACATGCTCACCCATCAGAAGAAGGCTCGCGAACTGGAACGGCAAGCTGCCGAGGCGCAAAAGAGCGACTCCAAGAAGAACGCCGAGGATGGCCACGGGAAGGGTGGCAGTAAGGAAGCGTCGTGCGGCGAGGATGCGAATGCAGTCGAGGAGATACGGAAGCACGCTCGTTCCCTCCGTAGCCAGTACGAGGAGGAAGGCGGGCGCATAGCCAGACGCTTGCAGCATGCGAGCGAAATCGCTCCGAATGAGCCCGGTTTTTGGGAAGAACTTGGTGATGCGATCGGTGATGCGATGGAGGACATCGCATGGGCGGTCACCAACCCCACGGAGCTTCTGTCCAAGATCGCGCCGCTGCTGAAGGTTATTGGCGACATCGCTGGGTTCATCAGCCCGATCCTTGGTCTCATGGCACTGATTCCGGGACTCCAGTGGCTGGGCGGAATATCGCTGGCCTTGGCAGGCATTGCGCTAGTTGCGCACTATCTCTCCGCTGTGGGAAAGACCGGAAGTTTCCTCAAGGCTCTCACCGACAAGGACGTCATACTCGATGCGGCTGGCTTGGCTGTGGGAGTGGGCGCACTCAAGGTGGGAGAAATGGTGATGAAGCAAGCACGCGCTGCCGGGGCTGTGAGGAGCGTTGCACAGCAGACAATGGGTTTGGCGAATTTGCGAGGAGTCTCCCGCCTCGGCATCAACGCGGTGGAAGAGCTGCCTATGGGCTATTTCCAACTGGGTCGCAATCTGTCGTACAACGTGACCAACACGGATATGGCCTGGCGCGGTGCTCAATTCTTTACAACTTGGACGGGCAATGTCCTCACGGCTATGGGCACCGATGGCCTGATCGAGACCGGGAACGTACTCTTCACCGGAGCAAAATTCGGCCCTCTCACCCAAGAGCCTAGGGGGGACAAATGACGAACGCCGCCCCCTTGGGAACGATCAACCTCTTCGTCCCGCAGGATTGGTTCGACCTGCTGGAAGACGGGCCCAACAGGGAGGCGACCCGGAATCGGTGCACCGAGATCGTGCGGCTGACGTATCCGAGGATGTCGCAACCTCGGCGCAACGAAATTACCGGCGCCCTGATGGCCTGGTACGAGCAACTGCTCAAGAGTGGGTTGCTGCTCTACGGAATCGTCTCTTCCCCACTGTCACAGGACACCACGGAAACTGCGCACTGGCAGGTTCTCGCAGGCGTGGTAGATGTCTCCCCAGGATTGGCCGAAGTGGACCTCGGGGCCCTGCTCGCCAAGACTTTTGGCGAGCGACAGAACGGGGCGACATATCAGGAATCATTTACCACTGACATGGGTATCGGGTTCGGGTTCATCTCCCAGCCCACCGTCCCCGTTCCGGGCGACGGTGAAAGCTACGCATCTGAGACGCAGATCGGCCTTGTGGGCGCACTCTCTTGTCCACCGGGCGGCGACAAGGGAATCCTTGTCATAGGGATCAGCCTCGCGGCTGAACAGGTATGGCAGCTGGCCGGCCTGGTCTCTGCCATCGCGGGTCGATCAACCTTCAATGATCCAGCCGCAAATCAGCCGACCGAAGCCGTCAAGGAACGCGCATCATGACATATCGCCTCCCTTCCGCCGAGCTGCGGCCCGTGTCCTCGTACCCGGACCGTGCGGCCCTCCTCCGCGATCGTGCCGACTCGCTCAGGGTACTGATCAGGGCCGATCTCTCGCGTCCGCGTGCCCTTCTCTTTCTGCTCTGCGCGGTCGCGATGTCCTGCTTTCCCGTACTCGCTCCGGGCTTGTTCGTCGATGCGATTGCGGGAGATGACTCCACGGCCACGGAACTTGCTGTTGCATTCACCCTGACCGCCACTGCATTGGGGGTTTTCGGGGTGATACCGGCTCTGACTCTGCATCGCATGCGCGGCCGGAGTCGGCACCGCTGGTCTGCCATCCAGCGCTGGGTTGTGTTGGACCGTCATCCGGAGGCTCGCGCTCTACCAGCAGGCAACATCCCCGAGTCGCTTGCCTTGCCCTATGACCTGCGGCAGGGCAACGTTCGAGAGGGCACCCCAACGAAGGGTGTTGAAGTGCCGGAGGAGTACGGTTCGGGCCAGTTCCCGCACATCCGATGGCTGACCGCCGTTGTGTTGTGTGTGACGAGCGTGATGCTCGTTATTGTCGTCATCGCCGTCGAGGGCATCAAGGACCCTCCCCGCATCGGCCTCGCTGTGGCACTCGGCGTGTTCGCACTTTGCATGGGCAGTGTCGTGAACAAGGTGGGGACGCGAAGTGGTTGGTGTAGCGATGAGCGCAGGTTGCGACGCCTCGAGGAATCCCGCATGGAGCGTAGCGCGGCGTTGCTGGCGGGTCATGCTTCGGATGAGATTTCCGTCCCCGCGAAGCGGTTTCCATCAGAGATCGTGTGGTTCGCCCTTCCATTGATAGTCGTCGGAGTTGGGTACATCACCAATAGACCTGACGACGCAACCGGCTATGCCGTAGCTGCTTCGGTATCGGGTATCGTCCTTGCCCTCGGGGTAGTCGTGATCTCGAGTTCGCGCTTCCGTGAGCAGCGGCAGTTCAGGGTGGTGGCCACCTCCATTGCGGCCCATTGCCCAGGTGAGGTGTTCCCTGTCCGGCATGGCCTTCAGCCCGAGAACCTCGTGCCGAACAGAGGCCTGGAGAGCTGGGACTTCGGTCCGCCGAGGGTATCCGGATTGGTTCTTGGAGAAGACTCACTTCTTCTGTGTCGAACCGATGGTGCGTCACACGAGGTCCCTTTCTCGGACCTTCTCGGCGCGGTGGTCCTGCGCGTGCCACGTCACGACATAGAGCTACTCCAGTGCGATGGCCAAGCCTTGCAGATCCGCTCCACCGAGCCGCAGTCCATCATTGACGCTCTCCGGGAAGCCGGTGTACGAGTCCGACGTGCCCACAATTGACCACTAACGCCTTCCCGCAAAAGCCCATCGTCATGGAAGCGTTGGCGCGTTGCGCGCGCAACCATGTGGCACAGAGCGTCCGGGACCGTCAAAGACAGGAGGCAGCTGCTGATCATGCCCAGCGTAGTCTCGTAGCCTCTGAAACCAGGATGAACCCTTGGCACGTCGACTGCCGTGACACCCGCTGACTAGGCTCATCCCACGACACTCAGCCGCCCCCCAACTGCCACCCAACGAAGGCATAGGAACCCCGCCCATGGCGTCCAGCAACCCAACTCCCGTCCGGATCGGACGCCGGCGCACCGCCGGTGACTTCGTCAAGGCGTTCTTCGCGTTCATTGCGCTGTCCGTGCTGCTGGTCGGCGTGCCGGTTGCGCTGGCGTCGCTGGTCGGCTGGCCGTTGCCGCGCACCATGCCGTCGCTCGACACCCTGCAGCAAGAGATCACCACGACCGTCTTCGTCAAGGTGCTGACGGTCGTCGTGTGGGTTGCGTGGGCGCAGTTCACCGCGTGCGTGCTCGTCGAGGCCAAGGCCGAGCTGTCCGGCGTGGGCGTGCCCGCGCGCATCCCGGGCGCGGGGCCGAGCCAGATGCTTGCCCGTCAGCTCGTCGCCGCGCTGCTGCTCGTCGGCGCGACCGCCGCGAGCCTGACACCCGGCCTGTCCCAGCTCGGCCAGAGCCTGGAGAACAACCAGCGCCCGACCGTGGCCGCCGCCCAGCAGACGCCCGGCCAGTTCGCGGCCCAGCAGGCAGAGGCGGCCGCCCAGCAGGCGGCCGAGCAGATGGACAACACGGAGGTGCAGGGCGGGCAGAAGGCGCGTATGGAGCAGGGCGGTACGAAGTACTACCGCATCCACCCACCGGAGGGCCGCCACCACGACTCGCTCTGGGAGATCGCCGAGCGCCATCTCGACGACGGCCGGCGCTACAAGGAGATCTTCGAGCTCAACAAGGACCGTGTGCAGCCCGATGGCTCGCGGCTCTCGCAGGCCAGCCTCATCCGGCCCGGCTGGATCATGGAGATGCCCGCGGACGCGCACGGCGGTGAACTCGTCGAGATGCCAGACGAGTCGCCGAAGGTCCCGGACAACGTCCGCGACCAGATCGCCGATTACGGCAAGTCGGGCCCCAACGCTCAGCAGCAGGTCGGTGACCATGTGACGCAGCCCATCGCCGTCACGCCGGAGGCCCCGAGCACGCCCGAGGCCCCGAGCACCCCCGAGCAGGCTCCGGCGGACCCCGGCCCCTCGCAGTCGGGGGAGCACGCCGCGCCCACCGCCCAGTCCGGCTCCTCGTTCGGCCTCTCCGACGCCCTCATGGGTGCCCCGCTGCTCGCCGCCGGCCTGCTCGCCGCGCTCGGCCGGCGCCGCCGCGCCACGCTGTGGCAGTCGGCGATGCGGGCCGTCGGTGGCCGTACGCCCGACCTGGCCACGCCGACCGGTGCCGCCGCCGACGTCCAGGATTCGCTGTTCGTCGGCGCCGACCCCGACGCCGTACGCGACCTGGACCGCGCGCTGCGCGGGCTGGCCGCTGCCCTGGGCGCCGAGTCCAAGACGCTGCCGACCGTCTACGCCGCCTGGCTCACCGACACCGAGTTGCACCTGCAGCTCGCCCAACCCTCCGGACAGCCGCCCGCGCCCTGGCAGTTGGGGCAGGACCAGACGTTCTGGCGAGTGCCGCGCGCGGACGTACGGGCTCTGGAGGGCGTGGAGGACGCGGCGGCGCCGTACCCCGGCCTCGTCAGCCTCGGCACGCTCGACGACGCCCGCCTGCTGCTCAATCTGGAGGCCGTCCCCGGTATCGTCTCGCTGTCCGGTGCGGCAGCGGACCGTGCGGCGGTCTTCGCGTCCGTCGCCGCCGAACTCGCCACCAATGGCTGGTCGGACCGCCTGACCGTGACGCTCGTCGGCTTCGGCGCCGAACTGGGCGCCCTGGCCCCCACCCGCATACGGCACGTCGAGGACGTCGACGCCCTGCTGGAGACCATGGAGGCCGAGACCGGCCAGCGGCGCCGCGCCCTCGGAAACGCCGGCCACGACTCGGTGCTCACCGGCCGCACCGGCCAGGCCCGGCACACCCAGTGGGCGCCTCATCTGGTGCTGATGGCCGCCGAACCGACCGACGAGCAGGCCGTACGCATAGCCGAACTCGCCGCTGACTCCGGCCGGTTGGGCATCGGCTACCTCGTCGGCGCCACCGACGACGGCATCCCCGGCGCCACGTGGGAGCTGGAGATCACCGCCGACGGCCGCCTGCTCGCGCCGCTGCTCGGCCTCGAACTCACCGCCCAGCGGCTCCCGCAGGAGCTGCACGCCGCCGTGGTCGAGCTCTTCAGCTCCGCCGACTTCGACCCGGAGAGCGAGGGCGAGGGCGGGGGCGAGGGTGCGCCCGCGGACCCGTCCAGGCTGCCGTTCCTGGTGGACATCACCGAGCGCGGCCGGCCCGCGGTGTACGCGCGACTGGTCGGTCCGTACGAGGTCATGGGCCTCGACGACCCCGACGGCGAGCGCAGCCCGCTGCTCCACGAGGCCCTCGCCATGCTGCTGCTGCACCGCGAGGGAGTGCATCCGCGCGTCCTGTCGTCCGGCCTGTGGCCGCGGGGCGCGACGGAGGACGTGCGGGACGCGCTGATCGAGCGTCTGCGCACCTGGCTGGGCCAGGACCAGGATGGTGCGCCGCGTCTGCGCGCCGACGACACCGGGCGGCTGACCCTGGCCCCGTCCGTCGTCTCGGACCTGGATGTGCTGCGCACGCTGCACCACGAGGCCACGGCCGGCCGCGGCGCGCGGCGCGCATCCGTACGCGAGCGGCTCCTCACCGACGCCCTCGCGCTCGCCCGCGGCCCGCTGCTGGCGGACCGCCCGGAGGGGCGTTACGGCTGGCTGTCCCACGAGATCATCGAGGCCCAGCTCCCGTTGCTGGTCGCGGACGTCGCGCTGGCGCTGTCGGCCCACCACCTGGAGGCGGAGAACCCCTCGGCGGCCATCGAGGCACTCAACACCTCGCTGGTGTCGGCCCCGTCCGACGAGCGCCTCTGGAACGAGCTGCTGCGCGCGGTCCACGCCACCGGCGACACGGTGCTCCTGGCCTCCACGGCGGACGCGCTGATCGAACGCAGCCGCGCGATCAGCGGCGGCACCCGCGGTCTCCCGCCCCGCACGGAAGCGCTGCTCGACGAACTGCTCCCGACGTGGCGCACGAGGGAGGCGGCGGCGAACTGAGCCGTATCCGGCTCGCATTGGGGGCCCATCTCCGTATGACGGTGGTGGGCCCGAACGCCGCGGTCGTCCTGATGTCGTTCGGCGGCCGACCGCAGATCCTCTTCGGTCTGCGGCTCCGACGAACTGCGATGCCGGCTCGCCCTCAACGGCCCTTGTGCGGCGGTGTACACCGTGTCCGGCGCCGCGGCTGCGGGCATGGTTCGTACATGGCGAAGCGCGCCCCCCAAGCTCCGTCCCTCAGCCCCTGCTCACCGCCGTCAGGATCTCCGGCAAGCGGGCCGCCGTGCGGGGGGCGGCGAAGCGGAGGCCCAGGGCGGAGAGCGTGAGGCCGTAGGCCGCGCCCAGGGGGAGGACCAGCCACAGCCAGGCGTGGCCGCCCGTCATATGGAGCCAGATCGTCAGGCCCAGCAGCGGCGCGCACAGCAGCCCGCCGACGATCATGCCGCCCATGATGCTGAGCCAGGCGAGCCCGACCTGCCCCGCTGCGACGTTCTTGTAGCCGCTGTCCTGGGGGGTGGAGTACGGGAACAGAGCCGAGGCCGTCGAGCCGGTGGCCAGCAGCGCGCCGAGGAGGCCCAGCGAGATGCCGAGCGCTTCGGGGAAGGCGTTCCACTGGTCCAGGAAGGCCGCCGTGCCCAGGACGACCAGCGTCACGTACGGCACTGCCACTGCGCCGAGCGCCAGGGCGCGGCCGCGGAGTTCGAGGTAGGCGTCGCGTGGTGAGGAGATCGTCTGGGCGACGATCCAGAACGCGGAGGCGTCCTGCCCGAACTGGTTGTACATCTGCATGCCGAGCAGCCCGGCCGACCAGCACGCCGTGTAGACGCTGCCGCCGCCCTGCACCGCCGTGACGATGGGCAGCATCAGTCCGATCGCCAGCGATGTCGCCCAGGCCGCCTTCACCTTCGGGTCGCGCCAGGCGTAGCGCAGGGTGCGCAGCATGACCGTGCCCGTGCGGCCGGGCGGGAGCAGGCGGGTGAGGCCTGCGGAGCGGCCCGTCGCCTTCTCCTCGGTGCCGGTTGACGCCTGCAGGGTCGAGCCGTCGGGGGCGGTCATCAGGAGGTTGAGGCTGTGCTGCCACCAGCGGAGGAGCAGCACCAGCGCGGCTGCATTGGCCAGCAGCTGGACCGCGGCCCGGGCGTACGCGCCCTCGCCCGCCGCCTGTACCGCGTCCACGGCCGAGGCCGGTGGCACCCAGCGCACCACATCGGCCACGGGCTCCAGAACGCTCAGGCCGTCCGGGCGCGCCAGTTTCTGCGCGCCGAGGTTGACGAACTGGGCGCCCACCGCGATGACCAGGCCGCTGAGCACCGCGAGATCGCGGCCCTTGCGGCTGGTGAGCAGCCGGATGTTGCCGGCCGCGACCGCTCGCGAGAGCGTCACGCAGACCAGCATCACCAGCGGCACGGCGATCATGCCCAGCGCGACGGCCGCTCCGCCGTGCGCGACCGCGATCACCGAGCCGAGCGCGAGGGTGAGGGTGAACAGCGGCCCGACGCCGATGAGCGATGAGACGAGCAGGGAGACGACGATCGGGCGCGGATGCAGCGGCAGCATCACCAGCCGCGTGGGATCCAGTGTCTCGTCGCCGCTGGGGAAGAACAGCGGCATGACGGCCCAGCCGACCGCGATGAGGGCGATGACCGTCACGACCAGCGCGGGGGCGTGGGCGTTGCCGCGCAGTGCGATCAGGCCCAGCAGCTGCCCGGCGGCGAACAGCAGGGTGACGATGACGGATGCGACGAACGCCGCCCTACGGCCCGATGACTGCCGCAGCCCGTTCCGCAGCAGCGTGAGCTTCAGCCGTACGAAGACGGGCGTGACCGTGGACAGCGGCGGGGGCGGTGGCGCGGCGGCCGCGGGGCCGGACGGAGCGGTGGCGGATGCGGAGGCGGTGGTCATCGGGCGCCGCCGCCCAGCCATTCGAGGCTCTCGCCGGAGGGGCGGCCGTTCGCGCCGACCAGTTCCAGGAACGCCGCCTGGAGCGACGGCGCGTCGCCCCGTACGTCCGCCAGAGCCCCCTGCGACCGGATGCGCCCGGCGGCCATCACCGCGACCCAGTCGCACAGGCTCTCCACCAGCTCCATCACATGGCTGGAGAAGACGACGGTCGCGCCGGAGCCGGTGTATCGCTCCAGCACACCGCGGATGGTCTGCGCCGATACCGGGTCGACGCCCTCGAACGGCTCGTCGAGGAAGAGGACTTGAGGGTTGTGGAGGAGCGCGACCGCGAGGCCGATCTTCTTCCGCATGCCGGTCGAGTAGTCGACGACCAGTTTGTTCTGGGCGCCGGCCAGATCGAGGACGTCCAGGAGCTGGGTCGCGCGCCGGTCCACCTCCTCGCCCGGCAGGCCGCGCAGCCGCCCCGTGTAGGCGAGGAGCTCGCGGCCGGACAGGCGCTCGAAGAGCCGCAGCCCTTCGGGCAGGACACCGATCCGGCTCTTGACGGCGACCGGATCCTGCCAGACGTCGTGGCCGCCTATCTCGACGCGGCCGGAGTCGGGCCGGAGCAGACCGGTGACCATCGACAGTGTGGTCGTCTTGCCCGCGCCGTTCGGGCCGACGAGCCCGATGAACTTGCCGGCGGGCAGTTCGAGATCGATCCCGGCGACCGCGATCTGCTCTCCGAACCGCTTCCACAGGCCCTCGATACGGACAGCGGGCGGCGCGTCCACCGCTGCCGTCGACGTCGGTGCCCGGTCGGTGTGCTCTGGCTCCCGTGCCACGTGTGGTGCCTTTCGGTGTCCCCGTCGGGGCCGGGCGTCGGCTCCCGCTCCGCGGCCCACGATACGGGGGGGTGGATCGAGGCGGGCAGGGGCCGTGCCGACTCCTCCTGCCCCTGACCAGCCGTACGAGCCCTGGTCCGAGTCCAGGCGCCGGCATCCCACGGGCCCACGCCCCGGCAGCACGGGAGCCCTTGCACACGCGGTGCGTTGAGCCGTACCGGAGGCGCCCCCGAGCCGTCGTGGGCGTCGTGTTCGCGCACTGGGCCGTCGATGGGAACGGCCTCCTGTGCCGTATATGTCCAGACCAATCGTCCAGGTCGTTCCCTAGGGGTCGCTCTCGCCGAGGCCCCCGAGTGGAAGGCAGGACCGTGAGGCGACCGCCCCCCCCGGACCATTACCACCCTCGCCACGCCGCCGCCCCGTTCGCCGGGCGGTCTGCCTCCCCCTCTGCTCCACGGTCGCCCCCGTCTGCGGAGCTTTCGGCTGGCTTCCGGGCGCGCGCCTGTACCACGGCGGCGGGCGCGAACCCGACCGCCACGGCGCCCACCGGACTTCCGGGCGCGCGCCCGTTCCACGGCTGCGGGCGCGAACCCGCTCGAACTGTTCTGGGTCCCGCCGAGGACGGGCGGAGATGTCCCGGCGTACGAGATCCACATCAACGGTGCGTTCGCCACCACGCTCACGTGGGGCGCGGCCCTGCCCAAGGGCACGGTCCGCCACAGCTTCTCCGTGGCGGAGGGGTCGGTTCTCTGTGGCGGAGGGGCCGGGCACCACCTACCGGGCGAAGGTCCGGGCCCGGACTGCCCGACGGCACATGGGAGCGCTTCACCCCCGGAGAGGACGGTCACCGCACCCGGGACAGCCCCTGAACCGCCCTTATCAGCAGGGGAATTGCTTCCCCCGCCGCTCAGCCGCGGCGTGGTAGGTGCGGATCGGCCGCTCCAGCCGCCGTCGGAGCTCCCCCGCCTCGGCCACGTCCGCGTGCCGTGCCCGCATCACGCGCTCTGCCCGCGCGCCGAGCTTCAGACCCCGGCCCTGCGCAGGCGGACGGCGGCGGCGTCGCGCCCGCACGCGTACGCCAGCGGGCAGATCAGCTCCTCCGCATCCGGAAGCCAGAGGTTCACTGCCGTCGGGCGCCGCACCCACTGCACCGGACCGCGCCCCCCGATCCGCGTCGGCGGCGCCGCCACGTACCCGCCCACACCCCGTGCGGCGAGATCGAGCGTGCTCGGGGTCCAGCCCAATTGACGTACGAGATCCGGGACTTTGGCCGCCGCGCCCGGCTGCACGAAGAACAGCATCCGCCCGTCCGGGGTCGATGCCACCGGCCCGAGCGACAGCTCCAGGCGCTCCATCCGGGCCAGCGCCAGGCAGCCCGACGCCTCGGGCACGTCCAGAGCGTCGAACGTACGGCCCGTCGGCAGCAGGATCGACGCCATCGGCTGCTTCGACCAGAGCCGCCGCGCCACGACCGCGCTGCCCGTGGCCTGCGCCGCCCAGTCGGGCCGTGCCGGATGCCCGCCCGGCGAAGGGCAGTTGACGTCCGCGCACGAGCAGCGCTCCGCTCCCCGGACGATCTCGAGCCACGTGCCGGGGAACACGTCCCACTGCCGCTCTTTCACGTAGGCCGCCGCGACGTCGACGAGCGCATCGCCGCGCTGCCGGGGGAAGCGGGGCGTGCTGTCGTGCGCGTCCGCCGCGACGTCTGCGACCGCCGCGGCGCCGGTGACAGTAACCGCTCCCGGGTCCGTACCCGCGCCCACACTCACGCCCGCGTCCACACTCACGCCCGCGTCCACACTCACGCCCGCGCCCACGCCCACGCCGATGCCGGTCACGCGGCCGCTGCCCGTTCCGGTGACTCCCATGGTCTCGTCCACGTTCATGACAACTCCCGCTGTGCCCAAGGGTTACGGGCCTCCGGGAGGTTGACCGGCAGCATCGTTTCCGCGGGCGGGGCGCACAGAAGCACGGACGGGGGCGCGCGCGAGAGGGGTCCGCGAAGAGCGGGTACTGGGTAGTGCGGCGCTTTGCGCACCAGACATCCGGAAGGCCCGCTCGGTTCCTGAGAGTCCGTTTGGAGAACTGAACGGCAGAAATATCACGAATTTACAAGATAACGACAGGGAAGAGATCGGTAGCGTCGATGAAGGGGGTAGTGCCATGGCCGCCAGGCCACTCGTAGCGCGTCAGCCCAACGAACGACTCCAGGCGCTGATCCAGGAGGCCGCCTGCTCCAACGCCGGCCTGGCACGCAGGGTCAACATGTGCGGCGCCGAGCACGGCCTCGACCTGCGCTACGACAAGACGTCCGTCGCACGCTGGCTGCGTGGTCAGCAACCACGGGGCCGCGCCCCCGCCATCATCGCCGAGGCGCTCGGCCGGAAGCTCGGACGCACGGTCACGATCGACGAGATCGGCATGGCCAACGGCAAGAACCTCGCCTCCGGTGTCGGGCTGCAGTTCTCGCCCACGGTCGCGGGTGCGATCGAGCAGGTCTGCGAGTTGTGGCGGAGCGACGTCGGGCGCCGTGACTTCCTCGCCGGCTCCTCGGTCGCCGCCTCGGCGCTCGTCGAGCCCAGCCGCGACTGGCTCATCACGGAGACGGACCCGCACGTGGCGCGCACCGCGGGGGCGCGTGTCGGGCGGACCGACGTGGACGCCGTACGCTCCATGACCCAGGCGCTCGTCGACCTCGACCACCGGTTCGGCAGCGGCCACGTACGGCCGGTGGTCGTGCACTACCTCAACAGCGTCGTGGCCGGACTGCTCGGCGGCTCCTACCGGGAGGCCGTCGGCCGCGATCTCTTCGCGGCCGTCGCCCGCCTCACCGAACTCGCCGGCTACATGGCCGTCGACACGGGCCAGCCCGGCCTCGCCCAGCGCTACTACATCCAGGCGCTGCGCCTGGCCCAGGCGGCCGGCGACCGGGGTTACGGCGGCTATGTGCTCGCGGCGAGCATGAGCCATCTCGCGGCGGCGCTCGGCAACCCCCGCGAGATCGCCCAACTCGCCCGCGCCGCCCAGGAGGGTTCGCGCGGTCAGGTCACGCCGCGGGCCCAGGCCATGTTCCTCGCTGCGGAGGCGCGCGGGCACGCCCTCCTCGGGGACGGAGGCGCGTTCCAGACCGTGGCGGCGCGGGCCGAGTCCGCGATGGAGAAGGCTGACGGCTCGTCACCGGACGGCACGGGCGACGACCCGACGTGGATCGCGCACTACGACCGTGCCTATCTGGCAGACGAGTTGGCGCACTGCCACCGTGATCTGGGACAGGCCGAGGCCGCTGGGCGGTGGGCGGAGGAAGCGCTCGCCGGGCACCCGGAGTCACGGGCGCGGCGGCGCGCCATCGGGCTGGCGCTGCTCGCCTCGGCCCAAGTGCAGCAGAGGGAGATCGAGTTGGCGTGCGCGACGGGCACGCGGGCCCTCGAACTCCTCACCGGGCTGCGCTCCAACCGCGGCACGGAGTACCTGGAGGATCTGCAGCAGCGGCTTGCACCTTTCAAGGACGAGCCGGTGGTACGGGAATTCGGGGCACGCCTGGACACGGTCGCGGCCTGAGACCGGGCGCCCACCGCCCACCGCCCACCGCAAAGACGTCCGCCCACCCGCCCTTCACAGGGGCGGGTGGGCGGAGCCATGCGCGGACGGGCCGGGCCCGTACGAGCACGGGCTCAGGCGCCGACTACGAGTAGGGGCTCAGGCGGTCGGGTACGGGCGCTCAGACGGTCGGCTCGGGCGTGGTGTAGTAGAGCGCGAAGGCGGCGATGATCTCCTCCTCGGTGATCCTGCCGTCCTTGTTGTCGTCGAGCGCGGCGGCGACCCGGGCGCACGCGTCGGGCGGGACCCCGAGCGCTCGCACCACGCGCTCGGCCTCCCCGGGGGTGATCACACCGTCGCCGTCGGTGTCGGCGATCCGGATCACCGATCGCAGAAAGGGTCTCGCGATCTCGGCGAACCGCTTCGCGTTGTCGCTGAGCCGCTTCACGGCACCGTTGACGAACTCCTCCCGCGTGACGTGCTGATCGCCGTCCGTGTCGGCGATCGCTGCCATCCCCTGCCAGAACGCCTCGGCACCCTCGTAGAGGGACTGCCCCTTCATCGAGCGGGCCGTCACGTCGAACTCCGCCAGTACGGCGGCAGCGGCGGCGTTGAAGTCCTCGCGGGAGATATAGCCGTTGCCGTCCTGGTCGAAGGTGGCGAAGCGGCGGGCGATCTTTGCTTGGTATTCAGCGGGATCCACGGTCGGCCTCACGTTTGCGTCGGGTACCGGGGTCAGATAGTACGTACGTCCTGGCCGGAGGCGAAGTTCAGAAACGTGTGCCATGCATCAGCCGAAAAGTGGAGTCGCGGACCGTCCGGATCCTTGGAGTCACGCACGGCTACGGCTGCGCCGGCGAGCCGGGTCATCTCGACACACTCGCCACCCTGGCCGCTGCTGTAACTGGACTTACGCCACTCGGAGACTCCGAGCGGGGCGCATTCGACGCAGTCCCCGCCCTGGCCGCTGCTGTAGCTCGACTTCCGCCAATTGGTGCTCATAGCTCCTCCAGGAGTGAAGCGATCAGCTCCGCCGAGTCCTCCGCGGACAGCGCGGCGGTCCGCAGAAGATCGTATCGGAACGCTGCCTGCCTGAACTCGTCCGGATGAGCCATTACATGAGCAGTAGCCACGCCCTCGCTGTAGACGAAGTCTGCGCCCTCGTCCATGTCGAGAAGCGTGAACGAACCGTCCAACGAGGCCGGAAATCCTGCGCTGAAAGGAAGGACTTGGATGATCATGTTGGGGTCGTAGCGGTAACTCAACAGCCGTTGGAGTTGAGCGCGCATGACGTCCTCGTCGGCCGTGCGCCTGCGCAGTGCCGCCTCGTCAAGAACCACCCAGATCCGGGGTGGATTCGCCCGCGTCAGGATGCGCTGACGGTCCATGCGTGCCGCTACCAGGCCGTCCAGATCGTGATGACGGCTTGTGCGCATAACGGCGCGGGCGTAGTCCTCTGTCTGCAGAAGGCCGTAGAGCGTCTGCGCCTGGTACGTACGGATCGATGTCGCCGCGGCCTCGAACTCCGTGTACTCCCGAAACCAGGACGGGAGCGCCAACCTGGCCACCAGGGGCCAGAGCCGCCCGAACGAGCCGTCCGTCTCGAAGATCTTGTCGCAACCCTCGGCGAACTCGTCAGTCGGGAAGCGCTTCGCCGTCTCGATGTACCCCACCAGCGCGCCCGAGCAGTACAGCTTCTTGCCGAGGTCCTTCTGGGTCATGTCCGTCTTCTCGCGGTGGCGGCGCACCTCGGAGCCGAAGAACGCGAGAGGTGACTTGGACGGATCGAGGTCGGTCGTGTTCGGCATGAGCGGGCCCCCTGGACGTACGGCACTGCAACAGTGGCCGCTGTCAGCAACCACCCTGTAGCCGAGAGTAGCCATCCGGGGTGACAGTGGTGATGTGAATCACGAAACCGAACGTGGCCTGCACATCAGCAGGTTGCCTCTGCCGCACAGTCCGCTGGCCGCCGCCCAGGCACGCCGTCACGTCCGGGACGTGCTCGCGACCTGGGGGTTCGGCGGCGGCGAACTGGCCGAGTCGGTGGAGCTCGTGGCGAGCGAGCTGGTCACGAACGCCGTACGGCACGCCGTGTGCCCGTGCGGCTGCACACGCGGCGTGATCGCGCTGGCGCTGTGGTCGGGGGACGGGCGGCTGCGGGTGGAGGTCGGGGATCCGGCGCGGACGCCGCCGCGGTGGCCGGAAGGCTTGCCGGGCGTACCGGACACGGAGAGCTGCGGCGGTCGGGGCCTGGCGATCGTGGCTGCGCTGGGGAAGGGCTGGGGCTGCTACGAGCGACCGGTGCGCGGGAAGGTGGTCTGGTGCGAGTTCCCGGCGACGGAGGATTACGCGGAAAGCGGGCGCGCCGACTCGTCGAGCGCCGAGGCGACGTCCGAGTAGACCTCGAAGAGGCGGCGGACGCCGAGGGCGGCGAGGACGCGGTTCACATGCGAACCGTCCTCGGCCCCGCGCGCGGGAAGGATCAGCCGCAGCCGGCCCTGGCAGGAGCGCATCAGTCTGCGGGAGGCGATGAGCACCCCGACCCCGCTGGAGTCGCAGAAGCGTACTCCGGAGAGGTCGAGCACAAGGCTGCGGCGGCCGTCGGCCACCGCCTCGTGCACGTGCTGGCGCACGGCGGGGGAGGTCACCAGGTCCATTTCGCCGGAGATCCGTAGCACCGCCCAGTCGCCCTGCTCGGCTTCCATCACCTTCAATGTCACGCGCCCGACGTCCCTTCGCTTGCGATCGCTTATACGGAAGCAGCCCTTCCGGCTGCGGCTGCCCGACCGTCCCCCCTTGAAACACGCGACTCGGTCGTCGCTCATGACGACCCTATGCGCATTCGGGAACACCAGTCTCAGGAGCGACCGGCAAAGTGACCGGATCTATATCAGCTCCGATCGCTTCCGGGGTGCACATTGCCCAAAGGGAGTGCGATATGCGTAGAGCCCACTACATTCGATGGGAACGACGGCAGAGGGATGGGGGCCGGATGGCGAACGACGCATCTCCCCGCTGGGACCGGAAGATGCAGCAGAGGCTGGTGCGCGGCGAGGCAGCCGCGCTCGGTGAGCTGTACGACCGGTTCGCTTCCCTCGTTCACGGTCTCGCCCACCGCGTGCTCGACGACGAGGAGGCCGCCGACCGCGTCACGCGGGACATCTTCGTGCAGATCTGGGAGCACCCGGAGGCGTACGACGCCAACCAGGGCCCGCTGCGCTCCTGGATCGCCTCGATCGCCCACCGGCAGGCGGTGCGGCGGCTGCGCGAGAGCGAGGCGCAGTTCCTCGGCGAGGACGCGGCGCCCGAACGCATAGAGAAGAAGGTCAGGGCGGCATCCGCCGCGGCTCGGGCCGACTACATCAGGAACTCCATGCCCGCGTCGCTCCGCGCCGCGCTGGAGCTGGCGTACTTCAAGCACCTGGACTACCGGCAGACCGCCGCCGACCTGGGCGTCACCGAGGACGAGGCCCGGCGCCGGCTGCGGCTCGGCCTGCAGTTGCTGTCCACGGCGCACCAGGTGCCGGGGCAGTCCGCGCCGCTGCCGCACGCCGGTCCGGGACGTGCGTTGTGAACGGCCCGTTCGGACCCGACCTGCCCGGAGGGCCGGACAACGGCCCGGCGGAGGAGCGCCCGCGCATACCTCCCCCGCGGGCCGCGGCCGAGGACCGCGGCCCGCTGCCGGACCCGGAGCCGGCGATGCCACCGCCCGCGGAACCCGTTCCGGGGCAGACCCCGCAGCCGGTTCCGCCTGAGCCGGAGGCGCCTGTTCGGACTGGCCCTCCGGTGATTCCGCTCAACCACAAGGTCCTGAAATCACTGTTGGGTGCGTGGGCCCTGTCGGCCTGCTCCGTCGAGGAGACCGCGGCCGTCGAGGCGCATCTGACCGACTGCGCGATGTGCGCGGACGAAGCCGTACGGCTGCGTGATGCGGTCGGCCTCCTGCACAAGGAGGACAACCTCGATCTCGATCCCATGCTGCGCTCCCGCACGCTGGCCGGGTGCCTGGAGCGGCGCCCGGCGCGTATCCCGGTGCCCGAGTGGGCTGCGCCGTACGACGCGGAGACAGCGCGGCTGGACGCGCTGCTCAACGACATGGGCGAGTCGGAGTGGCGCACTCCGGTCCGGCTGCGCTGGTACGAGGGGAGCCGCGGCGTCGAGCGCGAGGCCACCGTCGCCGGGGTGCTGGGGCATCTGATGGCGGTCGACGGCACGGCGGCCGTGGCGCTGGGACTGCCGGATCCACTGGCCGGGCTCGGGGAATTCGCCGGGCCCGGCACCCCGCCGGAGTCACCGGCCTCCCGCACCGAGGCGTACTGGCGGTCGCAGATGCCGGAGCCACCGGGCTCGGTGCGCGACCTGTGGCGCGACCAGGCCCGCTCGATGGTCCGCACGGTCGGCTTCGCGGGCGGCCCGGCCGCCGAACAGCACGTACCGTACGGGGAGTTCGGGCTGCCCCTGCGCGACTCCTTCCTGGACCGGGCCTTCGAGTGCTGGATGCACGCCTGGGACATAGCCGAGGCCGTGGACTATCCGTACGGGCCCCCGGCGGCCCCGCATCTGCACCTGATGATCGACCTTGCCGTGCGGCTGCTGCCGGAGGCGCTCGCCGGGCGGCGCAGGGCCGGGCTCGCCGGGCCGGTGCGCCGCCTCGGCGCGGCCGGAAAGCCGGGCCGCACCCTGCACTTGGAGGTGGAGGGCAAGGGCGGCGGCCACTGGTACATCCCGCTGGACTCGCCGGGCGCTGTGGCGACCCCGGAGGAGGAAGTGGCGCGGGTGGCGCTGGACGCCACCGAGTTCTGCCAGCTCGCGGCCGGGCACATCCTGCCGGAGGACGCGGCGGCGGGGCAGGAGGGCGACCGGGAGGCGATCCGCGAGGTTCTCTCCGCGGCCGCCGCGCTTTCGCGCCTCTGACGTCGGGCCCCGCCGGTGCCGTACTGCCCCGGAGTGTCGCGGTGCGCCGGGCCCGGGGGTGCGTCAGGCGAAGACGACCGTGCGGCTGCCGTTGAGAAGGACACGGTGCTCGCTGTGCCACTTCACAGCGCGGGCCAGTGCCTGGCACTCCACATCGCGGCCGATCGCGACGAGCTGGTCCGGTGTGACCCAGTGCCCCACGCGCTCGACCTCCTGCTCGATGATCGGGCCCTCGTCGAGGTCCGCGGTCACGTAGTGCGCAGTGGCGCCGATCAGCTTCACACCACGGGCGTGCGCCTGGTGGTACGGCTTCGCGCCCTTGAAACTCGGCAGGAACGAGTGGTGGATGTTGATGATCCGCCCCGACAGGGCCTTGCACAGATCGTCCGAGAGCACCTGCATGTAGCGGGCGAGCACGACCAGCTCGACGCTCTCGTTCTCGACGATCCTCAGCAACTGCGCCTCGGCCTCCTGCTTGTTCTCCTTGGTCACCGGAATGTGGTGGAAGGGGATGTCGTATCCGGCGACGAGTTCGGCGAAGTCGGTGTGGTTGGAGACCACGGCCGCGATCTCCACCGGCAGGGCGCCGATCCGCGTACGGAACAGCAGATCGTTCAGGCAGTGACCGAACTTGCTGACCATGAGGACGACCCGCATCTTCTCCTCGGGCCGGTGGATCTGCCAGTCCATTCCGAAGCGGTCGCCGATCGCGGCGAAACTGGCCCGCAGCTTCTCCAGCGTCACGGGCTGCTCGGCGGAAAAGTGCACCCGCATGAAGAACAGTCCCGTGTCGTGGTCGCCGAACTGCTGGCTGTCCTCGATGTTGCAGCCGGTCATGAAGAGGTAGCTGGACACGGCGTGCACAATGCCCTGCTTGTCCGGGCAGGAGAGCGTGAGGACGTACTGCTCGGGGTCGTGCGGGGCGGCGGACGGGGACTCGTTCATGACCCCATAGCGTTGCACAACTGCGCGGCTCACCCGCACCGAGCCCGAATCGTGGCCCCGACCGAACTCCGACCGACCCGAACCGTGGCCCCGGCGGAGCCCCGACGGCCCCGAACCGTGGCCCCGGCGGAGCCCCGACCGAGTCCGCCCGTCCCCACCGGGCCCGCTTCCGGGCCGACGGTTCCGGCGGGTGGTCGGAGACGGTCACATCACCGGGGACCGTCCCCAACGGCGCCGCGGTGCAGACGGGAATCAGACGGCGTCGGAAGCGATCTCCCGCTTCATGATCGCGAGTACGTCGAGCGAGACCGGCGCGGCGTCCGGGTCCTCGCCGTCGTTGGCGGCGAGCCGTACGTGCGCCTCGCGGGCGGCCCGCACGGCCTCGCTCCACCCGTGGTGCTCCAGATAGGCCGTCACGGGCGCGTCCGGGCCCACCCGGTGCATGATCCGCAGCACGCGCAGCACGGCGACGTCCACGAGCGCTGCCTCTTGCGAGTCGCGGAAGATCGTGCCGACGTACTTCTCGGCGGACCAGTTGTCCAGCCAGGTGTCCTCGACGAGCCGGTAGACGGCGTCGGTGACGTCGCCGTAGCCTTCGCGGCCGGCGAGCCAGCACTCCTTCTGGAACACGGGGTCCGAGAGCATGTGCAGCGCGGAGCGCACATTGCTGCGCCAGCGCCACCACGGCATGTCGTTGAGTGGCATGCCGCCCATGGTGGTCGAGCGACGGCCGCGACGGGAAGACCTCTCCTTACCTTGCACAGCTCCCGATCGTACGTTCTTCACAAGTGGCCCGTGCGCGGACCCTTGCTGTTCACTCGTGGGCTACGCGCCGTTGGCCGGACGTCACTCTTCCGTTATGGGGCCGACGGAAGGGTTATGCGGTATGACCGGACGGCGACACTCCTCTTCTTCGCGCCCCATTCGTCCCTCC
Organism: Streptomyces sp. NPDC051776; assembly: GCF_040681345.1. NCBI lineage: Bacteria > Bacillati > Actinomycetota > Actinomycetes > Kitasatosporales > Streptomycetaceae > Streptomyces > Streptomyces sp. NPDC051776. The sequence goes on from NZ_JBFAYQ010000001.1 coordinate 50,946, forward strand.
AGCCCCCTACGTCCCTCTCACTCCGTCAAATCCGTCAAAGCTGCCGCGATCACATCGGTCGCCGTGCTGGCGGCGGGTGCGGCGGTGCTCGCCGGCTGCGGCTCGCTCTCCGGCGCCGCGCGCACGGCCGATCCGATCGTCGTCATGACAATGGCCCCGGAGGGGACCAAGGCCACCAACATGCCAGGCATGCCCGCCATGGCGCAGGCATACGCCCGCTGGATCAACAGCCGGGGAGGACTCGGCGGCCGCGAGCTCAGGGTCATCCGCTGCAACGACCGCAACGAGTCGGTGAACGCGGGCCGCTGTGCGCGGCGGGCCGTCGCGGAGAACGTCGTCGCGGTCGTCGGCTCGTACAGCCAACACGGCCGTTCCTTCATGCCGCAGCTCGAAGCATCGGGGATTCCGTACATCGGCGGATACGGCATAGCGGACGAGGAGTTCAACAGCCCGCTGTCGTACCCCGTCAACGGGGGCGTCGCCACCCTCCTCGCGGGCAACGGGCGGCAGCTCGCGAAGAGTTGTGACCAGGTCTCGCTCGTCCGGCCCGACACGATCGCCGGCGACCAGATGCCCTCCCTGATGAACGCGGGTCTGGAGCAGGCCCACCGGAAGGCCGCCCACGACGTCCGGGCGCCCGAGGACGCCACCGATTACACCCCGCAGGCCGAGCGCGCCCTGTCGCGCGCGGGTGCCGACCCCGCCCTCCTGGGGACCGCGGAGTACACCGCGACGTCCGGCGGTGCCTGCGTCACCGCGGCGCTCGGCGACCGCACCGACAGCTTCTTCGACTCGTTCCGCCGCATCCAGGGGGACAAGGAGAAGGTCACGATCGCCTCGGTGCTCGGCAGCGTGCAGCAGTCGCTGGTGACACGGACCGGCGGCAAGTCCAGCCCGCTGGAGGGCGCGTACGTCACCGGGTGGTACCCGGCGGCGAGCGACCCGCGCTGGGCGCCGATGCGCAAGGTCATCAACGAGCACGCCTTCGGCGACAACCGCATCGACCCGGCCGATCCGGGTGTGCAGACGACCTGGATCGCCTACACGGTGCTGCGGTCCGCGATCGAATCGCTGGACGGCGGCGAGGTCACGGCCAGGTCCGTGCGCAGGGCGCTGGACGGCGGTCTCGGGACCGGCGGGGTGGACACGGGCGGGCTGACGCCCAAGCTGAGCTGGCGGTACGAGGACATGCTCGCGGTACGGGGCTTCCCGCGGATCACGAATGCGCGGGTGACCTACCAAGTCGTGCGCGACGGACGCCTGGTGCCCGTCGGAAGCGGTTCGGTGGACGTCGCGAGGACGCTGGAGGAGCGGGCCGAAGTCGGCGAGTACGGGGGCTGAGCCTGCGGGTACGGGGGCTGAGCCTGCGGGTACGGGGGACTGGGACGTACCTCAGAGTTGGGTGACCTGGCGCTTGGTGAGGGCGTACTTCTCGGCGATCGTGTTCCAGAGCTGGGACGCCTGCCTCTTCGCGGTGGTGGCGTTCCCGCTGGCCCGGTTGCCGGCGGCCGTCTGACCCGTCACCCGCGCCTTGCCGCCCGGGCAGGACTTCTTGCGCCCCTTGGCGACCTGGTCCGCCCAGGCCGCGTAGTGGTTGTCGGCGGCGGCGGATGCCTTCCAGGCGCTCGTGAGCGAGGACGTGAGCGACCGGTGGTCGGGGAGCTTGTCGACGGAGATCTTGCCCAGGCGGGTCACGAGGCTGTTGCGCTGGCCCGCGGCGGAGCGGAGGTCCTGCGCGGCCTGGTTGAGGTTCCGGCAGGACTTGATGTTCTCGACGGACCTGATCACCGTGGCGCGGCTGTTGTTGCTGTCGGCGAGGAGCCCGTCGAGCTCCTTGGCCTGGGACTCGGCCGGATCCGCGGCCGGTGAGGACTTGTTGCCGTCCCCGGCACCGGCGTCCTTCGCCTGCGCGGTCTTCTCGGTGGTGTCCGTGTCGTCACCACCACCGCTCAGCGCGGCACCGGCCGCGAGCCCCGCGACGGTGCAGCCCGCGATGACGATGCCGATCAGGGCGAGCGGGGAGAGGCGCCGGCGGCGGGCCTCCGGCTCGTACGAGTCGTGCGGGGGCGGCTGGTTGCCGTAACCCTGGGCGCCGCCGTGACCCTGCTGGGTCGCGTACGGCGGGTGGACGCTGTGCTGCTGCGCGTTCTGCGGAGTCTCCGTGAAGCGCGGCAGGTGCTGGGTGGCGCCGGGCGGCTCGGTGTTCGCCACGGCCGGGGACTCTGCCCGGAACAGGCCGTCGAAGTCGGCGAGCGGCTGCCGGTCGCCGGGCATGCCGGGGCGGATGCCGAACGGGGTGCTCGCGGGCGGGGCCAGGGCACCCGCGGCGGGGTCGCGCGGAGGCTGCCCTTGCGGATTGGGCTGCTGCGGGACGGGGCCGGAGGCGCCGGGGACCGGGGGGATGTACTGCGTGGCCTCGGCGTCGGGATTGCCGTCCCCCTGCTGCTGGAGCGGTCTGCGGCCGAGGAATGTCGTGGACTCGGAAGGGGCCTCGGGAGTCAGCGCGTCTCCGCCGGTTATGGGCGCTATGTACTGGGTCGCGTCGGTGGGGGACGTCGCACCGGCGTCCGGCCGAGGCGGCGTCTGCTGTGCCTGCGGCGTCTGTTGCGGGGGGAGGGGCGTCCCTTCGGGGGGCAGCGGGAGCGGCTGCGTGGGCTGCGCCTGATACCCGGGCCCCGCGGGCGGGCCGGATTCGGCGGGCGGGCCGGATTCGGCGGGCAGGTCGGGCGGCGGTGTCGCCTGGGCCCAGGAGCCGGGGTACGGGGGCGGGGCGGGCTGCGTGGACGGGTCGGGCCGCATGGACGGGTCGAGCTGCGCGGGCTGCTGTGGCGCGCCGTGCAAGCCCGCGGATGCCTGCGTATCGGGCTGCGGCGCCCATGCGCTGGAATGCGGCGCCCAGGCGTTGGACTGCGGCGCCCAGGCGTTGGACTGCGGTGCGGCCGGGTCCTGCAACTCCTGCGAGGCGGGCCCGGCCGGCGGTGCGGGCGGTGTCTCAGCCGAATCCGGGCCCCAGGGCCGGTCCCATGGCTGACCGGCCGCAGGGGCGGCCTGCTGCTCGGGCACCCATGGATCGCCGTTTGCGGGCAGCACGACGCCCTCATGGGCGTGCCGGGTCGCAGGGAGCTGCGACTCGTTCCCCTGTCCGCTGTGCGTCACCGGGACTCCTCATGCCTGATGCGGAACGTGCTTACGGAAGCGTCGGTTCACGCTACCGGGTCGCTCGCGCGCTCGGCCACGGCCCCAGACCTGCCCGCAGGTCCAGAGCCGTGGTGTGCGGTGCGGGGGTGCGGACGGGGCCACCAAGCGTGCTGTTCGGGACCCTCGCGAGGCCGCGTCCGGGGGTGGGGAGTCCCGGACCGCGGTTCTGCTGGTTCCCGTTGCGTGACGAAGAACTCCTTCGGGGAGTTCCTTCGCGGTACTCGTTCGCAGGACTCCCTTCGGGGAACTCCTTCGCGGAACTCCCGCGCGGCCGCGCGTTCGCGGACCGCCGGCTCCCGCCGGGCGTCACATCGCCGAAAAGCGGTCCCGCAGCCGGTACTTGAGCACCTTGCGCAACGCCTCGTTGCGGGGCAGCGCGTCCACGATCTCGAGCTGTTCCGGGAGCTTGTGCACGGACAGCCCGTGGTCCCCCAGATAGGTGGTGACGGCCTCCAGCGTCAGCGGCTCCGTGTTCCTCGGCTGCTCGACCACCGCGCACACCCGCTCCCCGCGGGCCGGGTCCGGCAGGCCGATGACGGCCACGTCACCCACGGCCGGGTGCTGGTAGAGGAGTTCCTCGATCTCCTTGGCCGAGATGTTCTCGCCCTTGCGGATGATGACGTCCTTCAGCCGTCCGGTGAGGACGAGATGGCCGTCCTCCCGTACGTGTCCCAGGTCGCCCGTGATGAAGAAGCCGTCCGCGTCGAACGCGGCCGCGGTCTGGACCGGGTCGGTGTAGCCGCGGCAGACCGCCTCCCCGCGCAGCCGGACCTCACCGTCGGCGATGCGGATCTCCATCGCTGCGGGCGGACGCCCCTCCGTGTGCGCGAGTTGCTCGTCGGTGTCGTCCGGCGACCCCATGGTGATCATCGGCGCCTCGGTCATGCCGTAGCCGTGGGTCAGCCGGCAGCCCAATTCGGCGACCACCTCGTGGTACAGCTCCGGCGGCTTCGGTGCCCCGCCGCCCGCCAGCAGGCGCAGCGACGGGATGAGCCGGCGCGAGGGGTCCTTGCGCTGCTCGGCGAGGAACATCGAGTAGAAGGCCGTGGATCCGCCGGCGACCGTCACGCCGTGGCGCCGGTAGGCGTCCAGTGACGCCGGGAGCGCGAACTGCTCCAGCAGGACGGCCGGGAAGCCGTACAGCAGCATCATCACCAGGTAGTCGGGCCCGCCGATGTGCGCGTACGGGAATGCGATCGAACCGACGTCCGTGGGGCGCAGCCGCAGGGCGTGGGCGAGGCAGGAGCCCCCGGCGATCAGGCTGCGGTCGGTGTGCAGAACGCCTTTGGGGTCGGATGTGGTGCCCGACGTCCAGTAGATCCAGCGGACGTCGGTGCCGGAGGCCGGGGGCGGGGGGAGCAGCCTGGGTCCGGCCTCGGGCAGCGCGTCGTACGCCTCGAGGATGCGGGGCGGGTACGGGAGGCGGCGGGCCATCTCCGCGTAGTCGAAGCCACGCCAGGTGCCCGGCACCGCGAAGAACTCCGCCTCGGCCGTCCGCAGGGCGAACCCCACCTCGCGGTCGCGGTAGACGGGGATGACCGGACTCTGGACGGCGCCGAGGCGCGCCAGTGCCAGGGAGAGCACGACGGTCTCGATGCGGGTGGGGAGCTGCCAGGCGAACGGTGTGCCGGGACGTACGCCCAGCTCGTACAGCCCGGCGGCCACCCGCTCCGCCCGGTCCCGCAGTCCGCCGAAGGTGAGTCGCCGGTCCTCCTCCGCCGACGCGCCGGCCTGGAGGAGGGCGGGGGCGTCTGGGGTGAGGCCGGCGCGGCGGTCGACCAGCTCCCACAGGGTCGCGGACGCGGCCAGTTCGTGTGCGGTGGCAGCCGCGGTGGCGGTGGCTGCGGCGCGTGGTGCGGAGGTGGCGCGTTCGCGTGCGGTGGCCGTGGCGTCGTCCATGGACACTCCCCAGATCTGATGAACCGTCAGATCACTTGCCCGGAAGCGTACGGGTACGCGCCTTGTCGGTCCAGGGGTCCGCGGCTAGCCTCATTTTCTGACGGACCATCAGAAATACTTGTCGGAAACAGTGATCGGAAACGGCCAACCGGAAACGGCCGACCTGAACGGGCAACCGGAAACGAGGGGAGACGGTCGATGGAGCTACCGCGGATCGTCAGCGTCGACGACCATGTGATCGAGCCCACGCACCTCTTCGAGACCTGGCTCCCGGCCCGGTACCGCGACCGCGGGCCGAAGCCGCTGACGGCCGGGATCGGCGAACTGGCGTACATCGGCGGCAAGTACGTCATCACGATGGACCCGGAAGGGCCACCGACCGACTGGTGGATCTACGAGGACCTCAAGTTCCCGTACAAGCGCAACATCGCCGCCGTCGGCTTCGACCGTGACGAGATGACGCTCGATGGCATCACCCGCGAGGAGATGCGGCGCGGCTGCTGGGACCCGAAGGCGCGCCTCGCGGACATGGACCTCAACCACGTAGAGGCCTCGCTCTGCTTCCCCACCTTCCCCCGCTTCTGCGGGCAGACCTTCGCCGAGGCGGGCGACAAGGACGTCGCGCTCGCCTGCGTGCGCGCCTACAACGACTGGATGGTGGAGGAGTGGTGCGGTGACAGCGGCGGGCGACTCATCCCGCTCTGCCTCATCCCGCTCTGGGACATCGACCTCGCCGTCGCCGAGATCCGCCGCAACGCGTCGCGGGGCGTCCGCGCCGTGACCTTCAGCGAGATCCCCACCCACCTCGGGCTGCCGTCGATCCACTCCGGCTACTGGGACCCGTTCTTCGCCGTCTGCGAGGAGACGGAGACCGTGGTCAACATGCACATCGGGTCCTCGTCGCAGATGCCCGCCGCCTCCCCGGACGCGCCCCCCGCCGTACAGGCGTCGCTCAGCTTCAACAACGCGATGGCGTCGATGATGGACTTCCTCTTCAGCGGGGTGCTGGTGAAGTACCCCCGGCTCAAACTGGCGTACAGCGAAGGGCAGATGGGCTGGATCCCCTACGCCCTTGAGCGGGCGGACGACGTCTGGGAGGAGCACCGGGCGTGGGGCGGCGTGCGCGACCTCATCCCCGAGCCGCCGTCCACGTACTACTACCGGCAGATCTTCTGCTGCTTCTTCCGCGACAAGCACGGCGTCGCCTCACTGGACGCGGTCGGCCGGGACAACGCCACCTTCGAGACCGACTACCCGCACGTCGACTCGACCTTCCCGCACACCAAAGAGGTTGCGCTCGACCATGTGAAGGGGCTCGACGAGGAGACCATCCACAAGCTGATGCGCGGCAACGCCATCCGGATGCTCGGCCTCGACCTGGACCGGGACCGGGCCCCGCTGACCGCCGACCGGGACCGCCTCGCCGGAAAGCGGTGAACGCAGCGTGGACCTGGCGTACAGCGAGGAGGAGGAAGCCTTCCGCCATGAGCTCCGGGCCTGGCTCGGCAAGGCGCTGCCGGGGCTCCCGCCGAAGCCGGACCCAAACGACTGGCCCGGGCGCAGGGCCTACGACCTGGGCTGGCAACGGGCGTTGTACGACGCGGGGTACGCGGGCCTGCACTGGCCGGCCGACGCCGGCGGGCGCGGCGCCACCCCCACCCAGCACCTCATCTTCCTGGAGGAGACCGAGCGGGCCGGAGCGCCCTACGTCGGGGCGAACTTCGTCGGCCTCCTGCACGCGGGGCCCACCATCGCCGCCGAGGGGACCGAGGAGCAACGGCGGCGCTGGCTGCCACCGATCCTGCGCGGCGAGGAGGTCTGGTGCCAGGGCTTCAGCGAGCCCGGCGCAGGATCGGACCTGGCGGCGCTGCGCACCCGGGCCGTACGCGACGGCGACTCCTACGTGGTGACCGGTTCAAAGATCTGGACCTCGCACGCCGAGGTCGCCGACTGGTGCGAACTCCTCGTCCGTACCGACCCGGACGCGCCCCGGCACTGCGGCATCACCTGGCTCGCGATGCCCATGGACGCCGAGGGGGTGACCGTCCGGCCGCTGCGCACGCTGGCCGGGTCGGCGGAGTTCGCCGAGGTCTTCCTGGACGAGGTGCGCGTGCCGGTCTCCTGCCGGGTGGGCGAGGAGAACGACGGGTGGCGGGTCACGATGGTGACCCTCTCCTTCGAACGCGGGACCGCCTTCGTGGGCGAGGTCGTCGCCTGCCGGCGGGTGCTGGAGGAACTGGCGCACGCGGCGCGGGCGAACGGGCGCTGGGACGACGCCGTACTGCGACGCCGCCTGGGCCGGCTGGCGGCGGACTTCGCGGCGCTGTGGCGGCTCACGCAGTGGAACGTGAGCGCGGCCGAGGGCACGGGCGGGGTGCCGGGGGCCGGCGGTTCGGTCTTCAAACTGCGGTACTCAAGCGCGCGGCAGGAGCTGTACGACGCGGCGGCCGAGGTGCTGGGCGCCGCCGACGCGCTCGACACCGGGCACCCGTGGACCGCCGACCGGCTCTCCTCGCTCTCGTACACGATCGCCGCCGGCACCTCGCAGATTCAGCGGAACATCGTCGCCGAGCGGATCCTCGGCCTGCCGAAGGGGCGGTGAGCACGGTGGACTTCCGGCTCACGGAGGACCAGGAGGCGCTGCGGAAGGGATTCCGCGAACTGCTGGCGCGGAGGTTCCCGCGGGAGCGGCTCAGGGCCGTGGTCGATCACGCGCCTTCCCCGAGGGCGCGGTTGGACCGGGAGCTGTGGCGGGACCTGGGCGAGGCGGGCTTCTTTGCGCTGCGGCTGGAGGCGGGCGGCAACGGGGCGGAGGGGGAGGGGGTGGGGCTGGGGCTGCCGGAGGCGGTGCTCGTCTTCGAGGAGGCGGGGCGCGCGCTGCTGCCGGGGCCGTTGGTGGCGACGCATCTGGCGGTGACGCATCGTGTGGCTGCGGATGCGGGGGTGTCTTCTCGTGCGGATGGCGCTGCGGGCGGGGGCGCGTACGCGGGCGCGGGTGGCGTCGGGGCCGCCGCGGCCCGCGGTGAGGCCGTGGTGACCGCCCTCGACGTACGCGGTGCGCGTGACGGTGGTGCTGCGCTGATCGAGCACCTCCCGTCGGCCGACGCCGTACTGGTCGTCGGCGATGACGGCGACGCGGACGTACGAGTCGTCGGAGTCGGCGCGCCCGGGACGGGCGTGATCGGTG
>NZ_JBFAYQ010000001.1:59325-140680 GCF_040681345.1 Streptomyces sp. NPDC051776
GGTGTGCCCGGGGCGGGCGGGGTCGGCGCTTCCGGGACGGGCCTGATCGGTGTGCCCGGGGCGGGCGGGGTCGGCGCTTCCGGGACGGGCCTGATCGGTGTGCCCGGGGCGGGCGGGGTCGGCGCTTCCGGGACGGGCCTGATCGGATTGCCCGGCATGGTCGATGGAGGTGGCGGAGAGGCGCTGCCGGTGCGTTCGGTCGATCCCGCAACGCCCCTGCACCGGGTGGCCCTTGACCAGCGGCGCGCTGCCCCGGTCGACGCCACCGGGCGGAGCGCGGCGAACCGGGAGGCGCCCGGGCCCTGCAGCGGTCCGGCGGTACTGCGGCGCGAGGCGGCCCTGCTCACCGCGGCGCAGCAACTCGGGAGTGCGTCGTGCACGGTCGACACAGCCGTCCGCTACGCGGGCGAGCGAGAACAGTTCGGGCAGCCCATCGGCGCGTTCCAGGCCGTCAAGCACCTCTGCGCACAGATGCTGGTGCGGGCGGAGGTCGCCCGGAGCGCCGTCTACGCGGCCGCCGTCACCGGTGACGTGTACGACATCGCCGCCGCCAAGCTGCTCGCGGACGACGCCGCCGTGCGAAACGCCCGCGACTGCCTCCAGGTCCACGGCGGAATGGGCTTCACCTGGGAGGCGGACGTTCATCTGCATCTCAAGCGGGCATGGGTGAGATCCCGCCAATGGCTCCCTGCGGCCCAAGCCGAGGAACTTCTTGCGGGCACTCTTGTCGGCAGGAAAACGTCCGGCCGGAAAGCGCCATCAACGGAATGTCCGAGTGATTCGGATGAGTTCGGATGAGTTCGGCCAGGAATGTCACGGAGCGTTGATATGGGGTTGTGTCCGATACGTGACTCGTCACAGGGGGGAGTCGCAGCATGGCTCCGGTACGCTGCCTCGAGTGCGAGTAGCTCTGATGCGCAACCATCCCGGTGTGGCCAGTGTGGCGATCCCGGGGTGTCGAATGCGCCCCGCTCGCACCAGGTGGGGGCAGGGAAAGCCCCTTCTTGGGAGTCCCCGAAGCGCGAGCCGCACAGTATGCCGTACGCGTACTCCGTTCCGTCGGAATATGCCTGAAGCGCTTGTTGGGGTGACTGTACGTCAACCAAGCTGTTCTCCACTGGGGTCACGGAGTGTGACTCCGTGGAGACGCGAGGCGATGTGTCCGCCGGTTCGGATGGTGTGAGCGGTGCAGGTGCTTCAGGTTCAGCTCGAGGTGCGGCCCGACCCCGCTGAAGTGGCGCGGGCTCGCCGGTGGGCCCGTTCACGGCTCGCCGGGTCCGGAATAGAGCCGGACGAGCCTCTGGCGGAGACGCTGGTCCTGTTGATCTCGGAGTTGGTCACCAACGCGGTGGTGCACACCGGCTGTCCGGCAGTGCTGCGGATACTGCTGCCCGACTGCGCGACGAGCGGCCCCGGCACCGGTACCGGCGCGGGCCACGGCGCCGACCCGATCGCGAACGCCCACGGGGAGCGAACGGATAGGGAGTCCGAAGTCGTGCGCGACACCGTACGGGTCGAGGTCGCCGACCGCAGCGCCCGCGCTCCCAAGCCGCGTCATGCGGAGGGTGACGACACCAACGGGCGTGGCCTGGAGCTGGTCACCGGCCTGGCCGACCGGTGGGGCTGGCGCCCGGAGGGCGTCGGCAAGAGCATCTGGTGCGAGATCGACCGCGGGGTGCCGCGGGTGGGTCCGCAGCGCAGCGGCCACGCGCACACGGTGGCCGACCCTGACGGGGAGCAGTCCGTTCCGCCGCTGGGCGAGCCCCTTGTGCAGCCTGTCGGGCAGGCGCTTGGCCACACGCTCGGGTCCTGGGGCCGGTCTGCCATGGGGCAGTCGGTGGGCCGCCGGCCGCTGGCCGACCGCTGAAAGAGTCCGGTCCGGCGGGGTGATGGCTGCCAGTGGATGTCAATCGGTGCGGCAAAACGGGCATAATCCGCAAAGTCCAGACCAGGTGTTGACGTCCAGTGGTCACGTGATCACCCTTGTGGAGAACGATTCGTCGCGAGGGGACGCCGAGGGCGGCCCGGCCTGCCGGCCGTGGTCCTCGGCGAGTGCGGGTCGTCGTCCGGCACGGCCGCTCGCCGAGTGAGCGCGGCGTCCGGGCACCGGAGCCGGGTGGCGGTCGTTGTGCCGTGCTCGGGGCGCGCATGAGCGCACCGCCACCCGACCGGCCATGGATGTCAGAGAATTGCCAGGGGGGCGACGGGCGTTCCGGTTCCGCCCACGAACGGCTCGGGCATCGCCGACAGCAGAAACGTGTACCGCCTCTCCTCGGCGCAGGCTTCCGACAGTTCCTCCAGGTTCCAGTTCTGGCCCTGCAGCATGCCCATGTCCACGAGATCGAGGGCGTGCACCCCGAGCCAGACGTTCTCGATCTCCGGAGGGAAGATCTCGAAGGTGAGGGTGTCGTTCGCGACAGCGGCGACATCGCGGGCGTGGAACCACTCCGGGCAGCGGATCGACAGGCCGGGGGACGGAAAGGCGTAACCATGCTTGTCGCCTGACAGATACTGCCGGATCTGCCCGGTCCGTACGAGAACGATGTCGCCCGCACGGACGCGCGTACCCGCCAACTCCTCGGCGGCTTCGAGGTCTTCCGGGGTGACGGCGTGGCCGCCATCGAGGCGGTCGGCACCTCGGGCGCGGGCCACGTCGAGCAGGACGCCGCGCGAAGCGATGTGCCGCGCCTTCTCGATGCCGCTGAATGCCGAGCGGCCGTGGCTGGTGATCGAGCCGGCCGGGCGCCCGTTGTAGATCCTGCCCGCGTACGAGACATGCGTCAGCGCGTCCCAGTGGGTGGCGGTCTGGAGAGCCATCGTCACGGTGTCGTCGCTGGTGGCAACCGTTCCTGGGCCGAAGATCTCCTGGTTGACGGCGATCATGGTGTGGAGCGGATTGGTCCGGCCGGGGATCACGCCGGTCTGCACGCCGTCATGCTGAAGCGGCAGGGCGAGAGGGACGCGGCGGCCGGAGCGCACGGTGCCCGCGGCGGCGCGGACCACCTCGTCGGTGATCAGGTTGAGGGTGCCGATCTCGTCGGCCTCACCCCAGCGGCCCCAGTTGTTCACGCGCTTGGCGATGTCGTGGAACTCCGGCGGCAGCGTCATCGATTCCCGCCTTCCTCGTCGTGCCGGCGCTCAGGCCGCTCCGGTGGTTCCGGTGGTTCCGGTGGTTCCGGTGGTGTGTGGCGGTGGTTCTGGTGCTTCCCGGGGTGTGGTGGCGGTGGTTCCGGTGGTCCCCTGAAGTGCCGGTCGTTCCCCGAAGCGCCGATCATTCCTGAACTGCCGAATCCCGTACGGGGCTTGTGCTCGCGGCCCGCCTCTGTCGAGAATCTAACGGTCCGTCAGAAACTGTGGAAGGGGCGCGGCGTGGGGAACTTCCTGGCAGGCAAGGTCATTGCCGTCACCGGTGCCGGTCGCGGCATCGGGCGGGCCGTCGCCCTCGCCTGCGCGGCCGAAGGAGCGAAGGTCGTCGTCAACGACTACGGCGTCTCCATCGAGGGCGCGGAGCCGACGAGCGATGTCGCCGACGCCGTGGTCAAGGAGATCCAGGCCGGAGACTTCGGCGCACGCGGCGACTCGGGGAGGGATGCGGGCGAAGACAGCGGAGGGGGTGCGGGCGTTGGCTCGGGTGTAGGCGCGGGCGTTGGCTCGGGTGGAGCCGATGGGCCGTGGGCCGGGGGAGAGGCAGTGGCAGTGGCCGACGACATCTCCACCATGGCTGGTGGCCGACGCGTCGTGGACACGGCGCTGGAGCGCTACGGACGCATCGACGGCGTCGTCTGCGTCGCCGGGATCCTGCGCGAACGGATGCTCTTCAACATGAGCGAGGAGGAGTGGGACCCAGTGGTCGCCACTCACCTCAAGGGCACGTTCACGGTCTTCCGCGCGGCTTCCGCGGTGATGCGCAAGCAGGGCAGCGGCACACTGATCGGCTTCACCAGCGGCAACCATCAGGGCAGCGTCTCGCAGGCCAACTACGCCGCGGCCAAGGGCGGAATCATCTCACTGGTGCGCAGCGCCGCCCTCGGACTCCACAAGTACGGGGTGACGGCGAACTGCGTCGCCCCCGTGGCCCGTACGCGGATGTCGGCGAACGTTCCGATGGACCTGAAGGAGATCGGCGCCCCCGAGGACGTCGCCGCGCTGGTCGTCTATCTGCTCAGCGACCGGGCGAGGGAAGAGAAAATCACCGGTCAGGTCTACACGATCGCCGGTCCCAAGATCGCGGTCTGGGCGCAGCCGAGGGAGCTGCGGTCCGCGTATGCGGAGGGCTCCTGGACACCGGAGAGGATCGCGGACTTCCTTCCGGGGTCGGTCGGGACGGACCCCATGCCCCTGCTCGCCCAGCTGGAGGCGATGGCGCAGGCCGCGGCGGCCGCGAAGGCGGACAGGGCGGGGAAGTCGGGGAAGGCGGCAGCGGCGACAACGGCGACAACGGCGACAACGGCGGAGAAGGCCTCGGCTCCTGAACAGCCCCCTATGCCTGAGAAGGCGGTGACGGCGGAGAAGGCCCCGACGGCCGAGAGTGCGGCGACGGCTCAGCAGGGCCCGACGGCAGTGCACCGGACCGAACCCGGCGCACCACGCGGGGAATCCGGCGCACGACGCGGGAAGTGAGGGAAAAGCCGTGGACTTCAGCTTCGGTCCCGAGGACGAGCGATTCCGCGCAGAGGCACGCGCCTGGCTCGACGCACATGTCGTCGGCGAGTTCGCGGACCTCACGGATACCGCCGAGACGGTCGAGACGGTCGAGACGGCCGAACCCACGAGCACGGGTGGCGGCCGCGAAAGAGCACGTGCGCCCCTCGCCACCCGGCTGACACGCGCGGTCTGGGAGCGTGAGCTCGGTGCCGACGGATGGATCGGCCTCGGCTGGGACCGTGCCCACGGCGCCTGGGGCAACCGCGCCGCCACGCTCACCCAACAGGTCGTCTGGGCCGAGGAGTACGCCCGTGCCGGAGCCCCGTCGCGGGTCGGGCACATCGGCGAGAACCTGCTCGCACCCACCATCATCGCTTTCGGCGATCAGACCCAGCGGGACCGGTTCCTTCCGCCGGTCGCCCGTGGCGAGGAGCTGTGGTGCCAGGGCTACAGCGAACCGGGCGCAGGTTCCGACCTTGCCGGGCTCCGCACCATGGCCGTACGCGACCGTGCCGACGGCACGTACCGGATCACGGGTCAGAAGATCTGGACCTCGCTCGCCCAGTACGCGGACTGGTGTTTCGTCCTCGCCAGGACCGAGCGCGGGTCAGAGCGCCATCGCGGTCTCTCCTTTCTTCTTGTGCCGATGGACCAGCCGGGCCGGATCGAGGTCCGGCCGATCCGCCAGATGTCCGGCGCTGCCGAGTTCAACGAGGTGTTCTTCGACGGCGCGGTGGCTCACGCGGAACACATCGTGGGCGGCCCCGGCAACGGATGGCGTGTCGCCATGGGACTGCTCGCCGTGGAGCGCGGGGTGTCGACCCTCGTCCAGCAGATCGGCTTCGCCGAAGAGCTGGACCGGGTGATCACGGTGGCCGTCGAGACCGGGGCCGCTGAGGATCCGGTTCTCAGGGACCGGCTGGTGCGCCAGTGGGCCGAGCTGCGCACCATGCGCTGGAACTCCCTGCGCACGCTCGCCACTTCCAGCCGGGCCCCCGCCCCCGCCCCCACCTCCGCCCCCTCCGACACCACCCCCGTCACGTCCACCGGCTCCGCCACCGGACATGGCGCCGCCACCCGGCCCGGCGCCGCAAGCGTCACCGGCGCGCGTCCCAATACCCCCAACCGCCCCCGTACCGCCGACGACCCCGGCGCCCCCAGCGTCGCCAAGCTGCTCTGGGGCGGCTGGCATCAGCGGCTCGGTGAACTGGCCATGCACGCACGCGGCGCGGACGCCGCATTCGGACCCGCCGACTGGTCGCCCGTCCGCCCGTACGAACTGGACGCCCTGCAGCACCTGTTCCTCTTCTCCCGTGCCGACACCATCTACGGCGGCTCGGACGAGATCCAGCGCAACATCATCGCCGAGCGGGTGCTCGGCCTGCCGAAGGAACCCCGATGACGATGTACCAGCACTGGATCGGCGGCACCTGGCGGGCCCCGGCGGCCGGCCACTACCCCGTCGTCAACCCGGCGACCGAGGAGGTCGTCGGCAGCGCACCCGAGGCGTCCGACGCCGACGTCGCCGATGCCGTCGCCGCCGCACGCGCCGCGTACGAGGAGTGGTCACGCGCCGAGCCGCGCGAGCGGTCCGTTGTGCTGGACCGCGCCGCCGACCTGCTGACCGAGCGGTGCAAGGAGCTCGTGCCTCTCCTGCAGGCCGAGACGGGCTCCACCCCGCGCGTCGCCACGACCATGCAAGTCCCCACCGCTGCCGACCGGTTCAGGCGTTACGCACGCGGCGCCCTGGAGCCCGGCACCATCCCGCTCGCACCCCAGCCCGTCAAGGCGAGCCCGCTCGCGCCGGGCGGACTCATCGGCGCCGCGGCCGTACGCCGCCCCGTCGGTGTCGTCGCCTGCATCACCTCCTACAACTTTCCGATCGTCAATCTCGCGGGCAAGGTGGCGCCCGCACTGGCCATGGGCAACACGGTCGTCGCAAAACCGGCGCCGCAGGACCCACTGGGCTGTCTGGAGCTGGGCCCTTTGCTCCAGGAGGCCGGGCTGCCCGCGGGCGCGTTCAACGTCGTCACCGGCTCGGGCGCGTCGGCCGGTGAGGCGCTGGTCGCCCACCCGGATGTCGACATGGTCAGCTTCACCGGATCGAGCGCTGTGGGAAGGCGGATTGCCAGGTCCGCAGGGGACACGATGAAGCGCACCCTCATGGAGCTCGGCGGCAAGGGCGCGGCCATTGTGCTGGGGGACGCCGACGAGAGGGTGGTCAAGTCGGCGGTCTCGGCAGTCGGTTCGACATGGTCATTCCACAGCGGTCAGATCTGCACGGCGCCGACCCGGGTCCTCGTCCATCGATCGCTGTACGAGAAGGTCGTCGCCGCTCTTGAACAGTACGCGTCCTCGCTCGTCGTCGGGGACCCTGTGGAAAACTCCACGATGGTCGGCCCGTTGATCTCCGCCGCCCAGCGCGATCGTGTCGAGGCGTACATCGCCGGCGCGCTCGACCAGGGCGCGCGCCTTGTCGCGGGCGGTGAACGCCCCGCGACGAAGACCGGCTTCTACGTCGCCCCCACGCTCCTCGCGGACGTCGCTCCGACCATGACCGTCGCGCAGGAGGAGCTGTTCGGCCCGGTCGTCGTCGCCATCCCCTTCGACGACGATGACGAGGCGGTGCGGATCGCCAACGGCACGCCGTACGGCCTCTACGACTACGTCTTCAGCGCCGACGCCGGCCGCGCCTGGGCCCTCGCCGCCCGCCTGCGCAGCGGAAACGTCGGCATCAACACCGTTCAGCGCCACCCCGAGACGCCGTTCGGCGGATTCAAGGAGAGCGGAGTGGGCCGCGACGGCGGCTCGTTCGGCCTGCACGCCTACAGCGAACTCCAGTCCGTCGTTTGGCCCTCCTGAGGCCGTAGCCGTAGCCGTAGCCGGAGACGCAGGCCACGTGCTGCGACTGGCCGTATGCCACGTGCTGCACAGGCCGAGTGCCCGAACGGGTTGTGAAAGCCGGGGACGCGAACGTCCTGAGAGGACGCGGGAGTCCGGAGACACGGGAGCCCGGAGAAGCAAGGAGCCCGAAGACGCAACGGTCCCGAAGACGCAAGTAGCCCGGAGACGCGCGAACCGGAGACCCAAGACCCAGGGGAGAGGAAGGGAACGGCAGCGATGAGAGGTGTCATTTTCGACGGCCGGCAGCCGCAGGTCGTCGACGACCTGGAGGTGCGCGACCCGGGGCCCGGCGAGGTGCTGGTCGGCGTCCGAGCGGCCGGGCTCTGCCACAGCGACCTGTCCGTCGTGGACGGGACCATCCCCTTCCCCGTGCCCGTCGTTCTCGGCCACGAGGGCGCGGGCGTCGTCGAGGGCGTCGGCCCTGGGGTGCGGCACGTGGCGTGCGGCGACCACGTCGCCCTGTCCACGCTGGCCAACTGCGGTGCGTGCAGCGACTGCGATCTGGGCCGCCCCACCATGTGCCGGTCCTCCATCGGGCGGCCGGGCAGGCCCTTTTCCCGCGCGGGGAAGCCCCTGTTCAACTTCGCGTCAAACTCCGCCTTCGCCGAGCGCACGGTCGTCACGGCCGTCCAGGCGGTCAAGATCCACACGGACATCCCGTTCGCCTCTGCCGCCCTCATCGGATGCGGTGTGCTGACCGGTGTCGGAGCCGCTCTCAACCGGGCCAGGATCGCTGCCGGGGACAGCGTCGTCGTCATCGGGGCGGGCGGCATCGGGCTCAATGTCGTCCAGGGCGCGCGGATCGCGGGCGCGCCGACGATCGTCGCCGTGGACGCCAACCCCGCTAAGGAGGCGGTGGCGCGGCAGTTCGGCGCGACGCACTTCGTCGACGCCTCGGCGGTGCCCGACACCACTGCCGCCGTGAAGGAGATCCTGCCCACCGGTGCGGACCACGCCTTCGAGTGCGTCGGCAGCACGCGGCTGATCCGGCAGGCCGTCGATCTCCTCGACCGGCACGGCCAGGCGGTGCTGCTCGGCGTCCCGCCGGCCACCGCCGAGGCGTCGTTCCTGGTCTCGTCGATGTACCTGGACAAGTCGATCCTCGGCTGCCGCTACGGTTCCTCGCGTCCCCAGCACGACATTGCCCTCTACGCCGAGCTGTACCGGGCCGGACGTCTGCTGCTGGACGAACTCGTCACCGCCACCTACCCGGTGGAGGACTTCGCCAAGGCCGCGGACGACGCGTACCACGGTCGTGTGGCCAGGGGGGTGCTGACGTTCGGCTCCTGATCCTCAGGGGCCGAACTCCCGCTGCTCCCGGGCGCCCCCCGCAAGGCGGCCCCTCGCGCTTCCCGCCTGACGGTCAACCGGGCCGGTTCGCGAGGAGGCGGGCCGGGCCGTTCGCGAGCAGATTCGATGGCCGCTTCGCGAGCAGGTTCGCCGGGCCGGTTCGCGGGACGGGCTCTCCGTGCCAGCCCCGCGACGGCCCGCCGGAATCAGCCTCCCGCCGTGCGGCGGAACGTACGTCGGTACGCCGTCGGTGAGACGCCGAGCGCCGCCTGTACGTGCTGCCGCAGCGACGCCGCGGAGCCGAAGCCGCACTCCCGCGCGACCCGGTCCACCGCCAGGTCCGTGTCCTCCAGCAGATGCCGGGCGCGTTCGACCCGCTGCGCCACCAGCCACTGCCCCGGGCTGACGCCGACCTCCTCCCGGAACCTCCGGGTGAAGGTCCGTACGCTCATCGCCTCCTGCCGGGCCAGGTCCTGGAGCTGGATGGGCCGGTCGAGGCGTTCCAGTGCCCAGGCGCGGGCGGCGGCCGTGGTGGCCACCTGGGGCTCTGGGACCGGGCGCCGGATGTACTGCGCCTGCCCGCCGTCGCGGTGGGGCGGCACCACGCTGCGGCGCGCGACCTCGTTCGCGACCGACGCGCCATGGTCCAGCCGCACGATGTGCAGGCAGAGGTCGATTCCAGAGGCGACGCCTGCGGAGGTGAGCACGTCACCGTCGTCGACGAACAGCACGTCCGGATCGACGTCGATCTTCGGGAAGAGCCGTTGGAAGTGGTCCGTGTTGTGCCAGTGGGTGGTGGCGGGCCGCCCGTCGAGCAGCCCGGCCGCGGCCAGCACATAGGAGCCGGTGCAGATCGACACCATGCGCGTGCCGGGGCGTATGTGTCCGAGTGCGGCGGCCAGGGGCTCCGTCAACGTGCCCGTCTCGTACACGGGGCCCAGTTCGAAGGAGGACGGGATCACGATCGTGTCCGCCTGCGCCAGGGCATCCGGGCCCAGCTCGACCGTGATCGAGAAGTCGGCGTCCGTACGGACGGCTCCCGGCGTCAGCGCGCAGGTGACGACGTCGTAGAGCCGGTGGCCCTCAGGCGATCGGGTCTTGCCGAAGATGCGGTACGGGATGCCGAGTTCGAACGGGATCACCCCGTCCAGGGTGAGCACGACGACACGATGGAGGCGCGCGGCGGAGGTCCGCGCGCCGGGCGCCGTACGCAGGGCTTTCACCACGGCACACTCCTCATTCTCTCGTGGCCGATGACCGCGCGGGGTCCGGGCCCGGCGACGGTAGGCGTCCCGGCTGGATGACCACGCGGGTCCGCACGATGGCCGCCCCACGTCCGGTCCGCCGACCGCACGGATCCGTCCGATTGGGGCGTGCCTGGCCCGATCCTAGCGAACCATGGCCTTCGGGCCACTCGAACGATCGATCGGGGCCACCGAATCTGGACCGGTGACCCGAATGCCTCAGATCCCCGCACGCTCCGGACTGCGCGGCCCGCACGCCCGCGCACGCCGCCCGGCGCGCATCCACCGAGCCTGGTGGGTCGCCGTCGTCGCGTTCATCGCGCTCGTCGGGGCGGCGTCGTTCCGTGCGGCGCCGGGCGTGCTGATCGATCCGCTCCACGCGGAGTTCGGCTGGTCGCGCGGCGTGATCTCGGGCGCCGTTTCGCTCAATCTGGCGCTGTACGGGCTGACTTCGCCGTTCGCCGCCGCCCTGATGGAGCGCTTCGGTATGCGCAAGGTCGTTGCCTCCGCGCTGCTGCTCGTGGCGGCGGGCAGCGGGCTGACGGTCTTCATCAACGAAAGCTGGCAGCTCGTCGTGTGCTGGGGCCTCCTCGTCGGCCTCGGCACCGGCTCCATGGCGCTGGCGTTCGTCGCGACCGTCGTGGACCGCTGGTTCGTCGCCCGGCGCGGACTGGTGACGGGTGTGCTGACGGCGGGCAGCGCGACGGGGCAGCTGGTGTTCCTGCCGCTGGTCGCCTGGGCTGCCGAGCGCCACGACTGGCGTACGGCGACGCTCGCCGTGGCGTTCGCGGCGCTCGCCGTCGTCCCCCTCGTCCTGTGGCTGCTGCGGGACCGCCCGAGGGACGTGGGCACCACGCGGTACGGCGCAGGGTCGGAGGAGGACGCCGTTCAGGAGGCGGTACCGGCGGGGGCGGGCAGTGCGGCGGGCCGCGCCCTCGGCGCGCTGCGCTCGGCCGCCCGCACGAAGACCTTCTGGCTGCTCGCCGGCACGTTCGCCATCTGCGGGGCGTCCACCAACGGGCTGATCCAGACGCACTTCGTGCCCGCGGCGCACGACCACGGCATGCCGGTCACGACCGCCGCCGGACTGCTCGCGGTGATCGGCATCTTCGACCTGGCCGGGACCGTCGCCTCCGGCTGGTTCACCGACCGGTACGATTCCCGTCGCCTGCTCGCCGTGTACTACGGCCTGCGGGGCGTCTCCCTGATGTTCCTCCCGATGCTGCTCGCGGACGCCGTCCACCCTCCGATGCTGTTCTTCATCGTCTTCTACGGTCTGGACTGGGTGGCCACGGTCCCGCCCACGGTCGCCCTGTGCCGCGATCACTTCGGCGACGACGGAGCGATCGTCTTCGGCTGGGTGCTGGCCTCCCACCAAGTCGGTGCGGGTCTCGTCGCCCTGGGCACCGGTGTGATCCGCGATGTCACGGGCTCGTACGACACGGCCTGGTACACCTCGGGCGCGCTGTGCGCGGCGGCGGCCCTCATGGCCCTGGTGATCCACCGCGGGCCGGAACGGGCCCGGCCGGAACAGGCGCGGGAGCTGCAGGCCTGAGACGGGCGCGGAAGATGCCGGACTGAGGGGTCCGTTCGAGGCAGGTCCACGCCTCGTAGCCGTCAATTCGGCGGTAGGGCCCCACCCTTCGCTCAGGGACCGTCAGCCGCTGAAACCTCCGAAGGCACCGCGGTGGAAGAGGAGCGGTCCCGCCGCCGCGGCGGCGTCGTCCGTACCCAGGGCTTCGACGCGGCCCACGACGATCAGGTGGTCCCCGCCGGTGTGCACGGCATGAACAGTGCAGTCGATCCACGCCGGTACGCCGTCGAGGCGCGGTGAACCGGTCATCGGGGCCGCGTCGTGGGCCACACCGGCGAACTTGTCTGGTCGGCGGTCACTGCTCACCGCGAAGTCCCGGCACAGTCCGCCCTGTTCGGCGCCCAGGATGTTCACGCAGAACACTCCGGCGCGGGCGATCCGCGGCCAGGTCGAGGACGTTCGCCCCACCATGAAGGCGATGAGCGGAGGATCGAGGGAGAGCGAGGCGAACGACTGGCATGCGAAGCCCGAGGGGCCCTCGCCCCGCCGGTTGCCGTCCGGGATCGTCTCGCCCTCCGGGGCGTTGCCCGTCACGCCGGGTGCCGTGATGACCGTGACACCGCTCGCGAAGTGGCCGAGCACGCGCCGGAATTCGGCCGGATCGACGGGCAGCTGCTCGCCGTCCAGTACGGCCCGGAGATCGGGCCGGGGGAGCGGGTCGACCGGGCGGCGCGCGGCCGAAACGGGCGAGTCGGCCGAGCGCAGATAGCGCACGGCGGTGGCCGCCATGCCTGCGTGTCCCATCATGGGAACCATTGAAGCTGATGGGCCGTCAGATATCTAGTCCGTGGTCCACGGGAAGGGAGCGAGATCCGGCTCGACCCAGCCGGTACGTGCCTCCGGGCGGGCCAGCGTCGTGGAGCGGTAGAAGCGGCTGAGCAGACGCTTGTCCAGGAGGGCGGGATTCCGGCCGACGAGGTCGGGGAAGCTCCGCGAACCCTCCTCCGCCGCGTGGTGCGCGACCAGTTCCACCCAGGCGCGGCTGACCGTGGCGTTGTACTTCTGCGGGGCGCCCGCGTAGCGCGCCGTGCGCCGGATGCCGTCGCTGATCAGCCCGATCGCCGCGGGCATCCCGACGCGGCGCACGGCCAACCACGTCAGCCGGATGTGCTCGCGGTGCCCGAAGCGCTCGGCGGAAGCCATGACGTCGGCCATCAGCTCGTCGAAGACGGGGCCGGGGCTCGCGCGGTCGGGGTTCGTTTGGCCGGGGTTCGCGCGGTCGGGGATTGTGCCGTGGGGATTGGTGTGGTGGGGGTTCGTTTGGTCGGGGTTCGTGCGTTCCTTGGTCATGGGGTCTCCTCCGACAGGGCTCGCAGTACGGCATGGAACCCCGCCACCGCCTCGGCGGGCAGATGGCCGATCGCGCGCTCTTCCAGCGCGGACACCGCCCGCCGGATCGTGTCGGCGGTCGGCCGGCCCGATGCTGTCAGCTCGATCACGACGACGCGCCGGTCGCCCGTGCGGGTGCCGCGCGTGATGTGGCCGCGCCGCTCCAGCCGGTCCAGCACGCTGGTCAGCGTCGTGGGGCGGGTGCCCGCTGCGGCGCCGAGCTGGGAAACGGTCCGGCCGCGGCCGTCGGAGAGGATCGCCAGAGCGTTGATCTCCGAGGCGGTCAGATCGAGATCGACCAGCTCCGCGGCGAGGATCTGCAGCGTCGCGTGTGTGGCGCGCTGCAAGGCGAGCAACGGTGAGCCCTCGGCGGGTTCGAGTAGGGGTGCAGGTGTCACGCTTTCGGAATGTACGAGATCGTAGTATCTGAGGCAAACGGATTCCGGCTGCGCTGTATCGCTGGCTCAGGTTCCTCCGCGCAGCGCCGGGCCTCCGCGTTCTGCCAGAGTCCTTCCGGACTCCAGCGGCTGTCGGCCCGTCCTGTCCGGACCTCAGCGCCCGCCGTATTCCGGTGAACGGCGCTCGACGAACGCCGCGACGCCCTCCCGCGCGTCCGCCGTCATCATGTTGATCTCCTGCGCCGTCGCCTCGGCGTCGAACGCGGCACCCCGGTCGGTGTCGAGCGAG
Organism: Streptomyces sp. NPDC051776; assembly: GCF_040681345.1. Classification (NCBI taxonomy): domain Bacteria; kingdom Bacillati; phylum Actinomycetota; class Actinomycetes; order Kitasatosporales; family Streptomycetaceae; genus Streptomyces; species Streptomyces sp. NPDC051776. The sequence goes on from NZ_JBFAYQ010000001.1 coordinate 73,018, forward strand.
GCGTTGACCAACCGCTTCGTGAGCGCCAGCGCGCGGGTCGGTCCCGCCGCGAGGCGCTCCGCCCACGCACGGGCGGTCTTCTCCAACTCGCCATCGGCGACAACGCGGTTGACCAGGCCGAGCCGCTCCGCGTGCGAGGCCGGTACGGCGTCACCGAAGAACATCAGCTCCTTGGCCCGCTGCGGTCCGATGAGCCGGGGCAGCAGGTAGGCGCCACCGCCGTCGGGCACCAGCCCCCGACGTACGAACACCTCGATGAAACGCGCCGATTCCACGGCGAGTACGAGGTCGCAGGCCAGCGCGAGGTGGGCGCCGAGGCCGGCGGCGGTGCCGTTGACCGCGGCGATCACCGGCTTCTCGCAGTCCAGGACCGCTGTGACCAGCCGCTGCGCGCCGCGCCGGATCGTACGGGCCACATCGCCCGCGACCCGCTCTCCGGCAGCCGGTTCTCCCGCGCTTCCCGGGCCGCCGCGCAGGTCGGCTCCGGCGCAGAAGCCCTTCCCCGTACCGGTGATGACGACGGCTCGTACACCCAGGTCGGCGGAGGCCGCGTCGAGCAGGGCGATGATGCGTTCCCGCTGGTCCCAGGTGACGGCGTTCATCGCGTGGGGGCGGTTCAGCGTGATCCACGAGACCCCGTTGTCAGTGGTGTGAAGTACCAATGTCTCCAAGGACTTCTCGGGGGAGGCAGTCATGCTGGAGCTCCTTGTCGTCGTGCCGTGTCTTTCCCGCGCGGGGGGCGGGAAAGACACGGCCCACCGGCCGCTGCGCGCGGTGGTGCGTGGCCGGCGCGGTGCGTCTCGGCGCTGCGTTGCCGGGCGCGGCCGGGTGCGGAACGGCGCTGTTTGTCCGGCTCCCGCGCACCGGGGGACGGTCCGCTGCGGCGCTGTGTATCGCATGAACGTCCTTGGTGGCGCTCGCTGTTGCCGCGTCGCGGATCCGGGTCGCCGGGTGTGCGGTGGCGATGGCTGCCGCGGCGCGGGCGTGCGCGCGGGTCACCGGCACACGGCCAGCGCGTCGAGGGCCACCGCACCTTGCCCCCGGTCCAGCACGACCAGGGGGTTGATGTCGAGCTCGGTGAGTCCGTCACCCAGTTCGAGTGCCATTCGCTGGACCCGCAATACGACTTCCACCAGTGCGTCGACGTCGGCCGGTGGCCCGCCGCGCACGCCCTCCAGCAGGGCGTGGCCGCGCAGTTCGCGCAGCATCTCGCGGGCCTGGTCCTCGCCGAACGGCGGCACGCGCACAGCCGCGTCCCGCAGCACCTCGACGAGCACGCCGCCGAGCCCGGCCGTCACCGTCGGCCCGAAGAGAGAGTCGTGCGTGATGCCCACGACCATCTCCACACCCCGCTCGATCATCTGGCACACGAGCACGCCGTCCAGCTTGATCCCCTCGTAGCGCGCGATGTCGGTCAGTTCGCGATAGGTGTCCCTGACCTGGCTGGCCGAGGTCAGTCCGACGCGGACGAGACCGAGTTCGGTCTTGTGGGCGAGCCGGGCCGCCGAGGCCTTCATGACGACGGGGTAGCCGACCAGTCCCGCGGCTCGTACGGCTGCGGCCGCGCTCGTCACCAGCTGTTCGCGCGGCACACGGATCCCGTACGCCCGCAGGAGCTGCTTCGCGGCGTGCTCGCTCAACTGCTCGCCGGGGCGCAGGAGGTCGCGCGCCTTGCGGGCCGAAGGGGACGGGGTGCGGGGCGCCTCGTCGAAGGGAGACCGGTAGCCGGAGACGAACCGGTGGTGGCCCAGGTAGGCCCGGACGGCGGTGATGCAGTTGGCGAAGGTGCGGAAGGTGGCGACGCGGGAGGAACCCAACAGGATGCGCCGGTAGGCATCCTCGGTACCGACCGGCGAGCCCCACACCACGCACACCTGCTTGTCCGTGGCCTCCGCCGCGTCCACGAGATCCTGGGCCAGCTTGTCGCTCATGGGCGGGAAGGGGCCGGTGATGGGACAGACGAGGACTCCCACGGCGGGATCCGCGAGGATCGCGTCGATGATCTTCCGGCCGCGCCAGTCGCCGACCGGATGGCCGCCGCTGTCCACGGGGTTGGAGACGCTCAGGTAGTCGGGTATCCACTGGTGGAGTTCGGTCTGCTTCTCCGTGGAGAGCTCCGGCAGGTGCAGCCCCGCGGCCGCGGCCAGATCCGCGAAGTGGGCTCCTGTGCCACCGGAGATCGAATACACCGCCACGCCGTCCGCGCGCGGCGGGCGCGCTCGCGCCAGGAGGGCGGAGGTGTCCTGAAGTTCGTCGAGGCCGTTCACACGGATCACGCCGAACTGCCGCATCGCCGCGTCCACCACCTCGTCGGCGCCTGTGAGTTTGCCGGTGTGGGAGGCGGCTGTGCGGGCTCCGGTCTCGGTGCGTCCCACCTTGACGGCCACCACGGGCACCTTGTTCCGCGCGGCGCGGTCGGCGGCAAGCAGGAATTCCCGGCCGTCCTTGAGTCCTTCCACATACGCGGCGATGGCGCCGACCTCGGGCTGCGAGGCGAAGTACGAGATGAAGTCGGCCGTCTCGAGGTCGGCCTCGTTGCCGGTGGGTGCCCAGTGGGAGAGTCGTATGCCCAGTTCCTGGAGGGCGAAGACGGGCCGGCCCTGGTGGCCCGACTGCGTGATGAGAGCGATGGCCGGACCTTCCAGATCGTCGCGGAACTCCTCGAACGCGTTGAGATTGGTGTTGGGGCCGAGCAGCCGGAGCCCAGAACGCTGGACGGCGGCCGCGAGCCGTGCCTGTGCAATGGCCCCTTCGCCACCGGTCTCGGCGAAGCCGGAGGCGAAGGCGACCGCGAACTTCACCTTCGCCTCGGCGAGTTCCTCGACCAGGGGCAGCGGGTCGGCAACGAGGAGGACGGCGAGGTCGGCGGGTTCGGGCAGGTCGGCGACCGAAGGGAGGCACGGCAGGCCGAAGACGGTCGACCGGCCGGGGTTCACGGGGTGCAGGCGCGCCCCGACGCGCTCGGACCAGTCGATGAGCCGGCGGGTGATGCCCGTGTTGGGCCGTCCTTCGCTGTCGGACGCGCCCACGACGACCATGGACGCCGGCCGGAAGAACCGGTCCAGGTCGGGGACTCGCGCATGCAGCGGACGCCCGCTGACGTCCATGTCCTCGCGGGGGTCCGAAGTGCCGCGCACCGTTGTGCCTGCGTGCTCGCCGCAGGCCACGACGCGGGCCGGGCGGGAGTGAGTGGTGAGGGTGCCGTGAGTCGAACCAAGCATCGTTCTCTCCCCGCTCCTGCTCGGTGGCCGGTGTGTCCAGCAATACCTGACGCCCTGTCAGGTTACTGAACTGACAACCTGTCAGGAACAGTCGGGAGCGAGAAAGCCATCAGCACCGCCTCGTTCACTCTCGAGGGGGCGGGGGCCGGATCCGGATCCGGCCCCCGGACCGTCGGCACGGTCGTGTCGGTCCTGCAGCGGACTACGGCCCGGCGGGGCGGGTCGCGGCGCCGACGTGCAGGGCCGGGTCGGCGATGCCAGCTGTCCCGTCGCGAAGCGGGGCGGGTGGGCCGGGCCACTGTGAGGCGTGGTGCCGAGGCGCTCCGCACTTCCTCGCGGTCGCTGCTCTTGATCCCGAAGCGGACACCGGATTGCGAAGGAACGGGGGGCCGAAGGAACGCGGGGGGCCGCCGAAGGGACACCGGATTTTCGGGGACACCGGTTGCCGAAGGCCGGCCCCGAAGGTCGGCACCCGGAGATCCCGAAGGGGGCACCGGGGAATCCGAAGCGGCACACCGGCACCGAAGCGGCCTCCGCAACCCTCCGAAGCCGCGGCCCCGGCCTGACGGCCACCCGGTGCGCTCGGCGACGGCGCGGAGGAGCCGGGGCCGGGCCGCGCGATCCCGCTCGGCGGTGCACGATCACCAGGCCGGCTGCTCGCACCATGATCGCGAGGCGTCGCGTCGCGCCTCCCCGGAGCCGTCATACGCCGTCATCCCCGGTGGATGATTTACCGTCGCACTCATGGGGCAGCGATGGACGGAATGGCCGCTGGCCGGTGTCATTCTTGCGCTGGTGCTGACGTACTCCGCGCTGTTCAGCGCGGAATGGCTGGACATCCGGACCGCGCTGATCGCGGCCGCCGCCTGCCTCGCCGTGGCGCTCCGGCGCGGGCATCCGGTCCTGGCCCTCGCCGTGACCGTGATCGCGGCCCTGGCCTACGCCGCGCTCGTCGACGGAACGGTTTTCCCCGCCGCGATCACCGTGCTGGTGGCCCTGTACGAGGTCGGCCTCCGATGCTCGCTGCGAACGTCCGCCGCGCTGACGGCGCTGACCGTCGCAGTCGTCTATCTCGCCGCGACCTGGATCCCGGACATCGAGCGCTTCCGGCTCGACAACGGAATCCAGCTCGGCTGGTTCATCGCGGCGGGCGCCGTCGGTCTGGCGATGCGGAACCAGCGCCGCTATGCGCAGGCCATGGAGGACCGTGCGCTGCGCGCCGAACAAACCCGTGAGGCGGAGGCACGTCATCGCGTGGACGAGGAGCGGCTGCGCATCGCCCAGGAACTGCACGATGTGGTGGGCCACAGCATTGCCATGATCAATGTGCAGTCCGGGGTGGCTGCGCACGTCCTGTCCACCGATCCGCAAGCGGGAAAGGACGCGCTGCTGCGCATCAACCACGCCAGCGCCACCGCCCTCTCGGAGATCCGCAGCACCCTGCGCCTGATGGAGGACGAGCACCAGGCGGTGCCGCCGCGCAAGGATCTCGGGCTGGCGGACCTCGACCGACTGGTCGAGGAGACGCGCACCGGCGGACTCCCGGCCACGTACGAGGTCGAGGGGGTGCGGCGGGACGTTCCGTCGGTCGTCGGATTCAGCGTCTACCGACTCGTCCAGGAGAGTCTCACCAACGTCATCAAGCACGCCGGCCCGGTCCATCGGGTCTGCGTCCGGCTGATCTACGCCCCGGAGTCGCTCCGTATCGAGATCACCGACGACGGCGTCGGGGCTCCCCCCGAACCGGCCGGAGCGAGCCCGGGAACCGGACGGGGACTGGCCGGAATGCGGCAGCGCATCGAAGCGGTGGGAGGCCGTCTCCAAGCGGGTCCGGCCGACGGCGGGGGATTCCGCGTAGCGGCGGAGATTCCGACGGATTCGGCCTGACGGGGGCCATCCTCCTTCCCACCCGGCCGGCCGCTCTCGTCCGGGAACGGCTCCCGGCTCGCGAGAGCGCTTGGGGTCGCACTCCCGGGGGGCCCGGGAGCAGGTCCCCCAAGTCCGCGGAAGGGACGTCCTCCCGGAGTGTCCGGGAACGGCTCCCGGCTCGCGAGAGCGCTTGGTGAGGTGGCCTCCCGGAGGGCCCGGGAGCGGGCCACCCCCACGCCCGCGAACGGGCGCCCTCCCGGTCGGGGACCGCTCCCGGCTCGCGAGAGCGCTTGGGGTCGCGCCCGGATAACAGGCTCCTGCCCGCCCGGTCCACGGACCTCCTGATTGCTGGGGGGACGTCAGCGCCCGGGAACCCGCTCCCTGCATGCCCGAGAGCGGGCGCACTCCCGGAGGGACCGGTAACGGGCTCCCGCCACGCCCGGGAACGCGCCTGCCTCCACGCCCGGGAACGCGCCTGCCTCCACGCCCGGGAACGCCTTTCCTTCACGCCCCGGAATGGCCTTCCGCCACGCCCGGAGACGGGCCTCGGGCTTATCCGGGAGCCGGTTTCAGGCGGTCGGGACCGGTTTCCGGCGCGCGGGTGGGAGCGGCTTCCGCCGCGGGCCCTGAACGATTTCCGCCGCGCGGTCGGGGACGGCTTGCGCCGCTCGGCCCGGATTCGCCGTCCCGGAACGGGGCAGGACCGGACCAGGGGCCGAAGCGCTCCGCCGACCGCATCGGTCGTGCCTTTCCGTCTGGGCCCGGGCGGACGACGGCAGCTCGGGAGAGACTTGAATCGGGCAGAAAGGCGACGGTCATGGACTGGGAGGACTTCGCGGAGCGCATGGCCGCCATGGCGCGGGATCTGCTTGCGCAGGAGTCGGTCGACGCGACGCTGGAGCGGATCACGGAGTCCGCCGTGGAGCACGTGGAGGGCTGCGACGCCGCGGGCATCCTGCTCTTCCGGGACCAGCATGTGGAGACGCTCGCCCCCACGGACGGGATGGTGATCCACTCCGACCAGCTCCAGGAGCGGCTCAAGGAGGGCCCCTGCTTCGATGCCGCCCGCGAGCGCGAACCGGTGTTCAGGATCAAGGACTTCACCCAGCCGTCACAGGAGTGGCCAAAGTACATCCAGCAGGCTAGTGACCTGGGCATCGGCAGCATGATGGGCTTTCTGCTCTACACCCTCGACGAGGACCTCGGCGCCCTGAATCTGTACTCGCGCATGCCCTCGGCGTTCACCAAGGGCAGCGAGACGGCCGGTTGGCTGCTCGCCTCGCACGCAGCCGTCGCGTTCTCCAGCGCCCGTACGGCCGACCAGTTGCAGAAAGCACTCGACACCCGGCACACGATCGGTGAGGCCATGGGCATCGTCAGGGAGCGCTACGACCTCGGGGAGCAGGACGCCTTCAACGTGATGCGGCGCCTGTCCCAGGACCGCAACATCAAGCTGAGGGTCCTCGCCCGGCGGATCTGCGAGACCGGCGGCGTCGACGACGAGCCGTCGGGCTAGATCGCAGACCGCAGACCGCAGACCGCAGACCGCAGCGGCACGCGCCGGGCCGCCTGCCGGCGGGCCGCCGGGGGCGGCTCCCCCGGCACGTGTCCGGACCGGAAGAGCCTGGCCATCGCGTTCCCCCGGGGGATCCATCGACAGCTTGCGCAGCGGGTACCCAGGTACTCCTGACCTACTTGTGCTGTCGTGCACTGTTGGAAGGTCTCCGGCGCCCCCAAGCTCTCCGGCGCCCCAAGCCCGCTCCCCACAAGCCCTCGCACAAGCCCTCGTCCCGCGCCACGGCTCATCCCGCGCGACGGCACCCCTGCGCCAAAGCACCACTCGTGCCCGCGCCCACCGAGCGCCCGCCCGCGCCCGCACCTGCCCGTACCCGCCCCGGCGGAGCGCTCCCCCCGGTCCGCTCGCGCCTGCCCGTACCCGCCCCCCGGCCGAGCGCCGCCCCCGGTCCGCGCCCGTTCCCGCCGAGCACTGGACCCGGGCCGCGCCCGCGCCCGCTCCCGCCTGCCCGCCCGCTCCCGTTCCCGCCGAGCGCCCGCCCGCATCCGCCCGCTCCCGCCGAGTGCCCTCCCCAGGCTTCTCGCCCCATCTCTCCGCGGACCAGCCCTCGCCCAATCCCCCAGGGGCCCCAACCCCCAGGGCCCAATCCCCCAGGGGCCCCAACCCCCAGGGCGCCATCCCTCAGCGGCCCAACCCCCATCGGCCCAACCCCCATCGGCCCAACCCCCATCGGCCCAACCCCCATCGGCCCAACCCCCATCGGCCCAATCCCCCATCGGCCCAATCCCCCATCGGCCCAATCCCCCAGCGCCCCAATCCCCAGCGCCCCAGCCCGTCGCCCGTCTCAGCGGCCCGGACTCAGCGCCCTCGCCGTCGTCGTCGGTCCTCGCGGTCGAGCGCGTTCGCGATCCGCTGGGCGTCGAGCGCGAGTTCGCGCAAAACCCCGCTGATCGGGTTGGTGTGGCCGGTGAAGTGGAGCCCCGGCATCGCGGGCCGGCGCCCGTGGGCGCGCGGGCGCCCCCGTTCGTCCAGCACGTCCAGGTGCCCGACCAGTTCCTCCAGGCTCCGCCGGTAACCCGTGGCCGCCACGACCACATCCGGCGTCAGGACCGTACCGTCGGTCAGGATCACCTTCTCGTGGTCGAACGACGCGACGGCAGCGACCGGTTGGACCTTCCGCCTGCGGATGGCCTTGGTCAGACCCGTGTCCAGCACGGGGGTCGCCCCCTCCACGACGCGTGAGGAGAGCCCGGCATCCGGCCGCGGCATCCCGTACGCGCCGAGGTCCGGCCCCGTCAGGCGCGCGGCCCGGTCCACCGCCGACCGGGGCAGCCGCCGCATCAGGATCCCGGCTCGCTGCGCGGGCCAGCCCAGCGTCGTCCGTCGCATGATGTACGGCGCGGTGCGCACCGCGAGCCATACGCGCGAGGCGCCGCTCCCGGCCAGGTCGACGGCGATGTCCGCGCCGCTGTTGCCGCTTCCGACGACCAGGACGTCCCTGCCGCGGTACTGCTCGGCGTTCCGGTAGTGGGCCGCGTGCAGCAGCTCCCCGCGGAAGATGTCGCGCCCCGGCCAGTCGGGGACGTACGGCGTGTGGTTGAGTCCGGTGGCGACCACCACCGCGTCGGCCGACAGCTCCCGCCCGCCCGTCGCCCGCAGCAACCAGCGCCTTCCGGCGCCCGCCTCGCCCGTGGGCCGCTCGATCCGGGTCACCTCGACTCCGGTGGCGATCTCCAGCCGGTGGTGCTCGGCGTAGTCCTCCAGATACCGCACCATGTCGTCCCGCCCGATCCAGCGCCCGTACGCGCGGGGTATGGAGAGTCCGGGCAGGGCCGACAGATTGCGGGTGGTGTGCAGTTCGAGCCGGTCGTAGTGCCCGCGCCAGGAGGCGCCCACCGCACCGGACTTCTCCAGGACCACCGAGCGCAGCCCGCGCTCGCGGAGGGCGGCCGCCACGGCGAGGCCCCCGGGCCCGCCGCCGATCACATGGACCGGAGTATCGGATGCGGCGGTCGTGGGAGGCGTGGCGGTCGTGGGGGTGATGTCGGGCATGCGCGCGAGCGTAGGGGCCGGGATGGTGGTGCGCCGGTCGACCCGGTACCGAATCGGTTGCGGATGCATCACGGTCGGTGGTCGGTGACGGCCCCTTGCGCCCGCCCGCCCGCATCCGCTGAACTGACGTACCGTCAGCAACTCATGAGGGGGTGTCCCCGGTGCAGACGATCTGGCTCAGCGGAGCCGAATGGCTCGCCGTGCTGCGCATCGGACTCGGCCTGTGGTGGCTCGAGAGCTGGCGGCACAAGGACAAGAAGGCCTGGTTCGAGCGCGGCAGCGGTATCGCATGGGCGGCGAACATCGCGGCCGACCACCGCTGGACGGCCGTGCGCCGCGGCTTCGAAACGGTCGTCGCGCCACGGGCCAAGCTGATGGCGTATATCGTCGCGTACGCGGAACTCGGCCTGGGACTCGGCCTGATCCTCGGCTTCCTCACCCCGGTCGCACTCGTCGGCGGGCTCGTCCTCAACCTGCTCTACTTCGTGTTGATGATCCACGACTGGGCCGAGCAGGGCCAGAACTCGATGATGGCGCTCATCTCGCTCGTCGCCCTCTTCGCCATGGCCTGGCAGACCTGGTCGCTCGACGCCGCGCTGGGACTGTTCCCGTGAGCGCCCCGCGGTACGACCTCCCGGAGGCCGATGCCTTCACCCGCCCCTACTGGGACGCCGCCGCCGAGGGACGCCTGCTGATCCGCCGCTGCGCCGACTGCGGCGTGGCACACCACTATCCGCGCGAGTTCTGCCCGGCCTGCTGGGGCGAGAACGTCACCTGGCAGCGGGCGAGCGGACGCGCCACCCTCTACACGTGGTCGGTCGTCCACCGGAACGACCTCCCCCCGTTCGGAGAACGCGTCCCCTACACCGCCGCCGTCATCGAACTCGCCGAAGGCCCGCGGATGATGACCGAGATCGTCGGCTGCCCGGAGCACGATCTGCGGATCGGCATGGACGTTCGCGTGGCCTTCCGTACGAGCGAGGGCGTGTCCGTACCGGTCTTCCGCCCCGGCTGATCAACTGGGCCGGCCGAGCCGCCGTCCACGGCTCTCGGCCACACGCAGCGCGTCGTGCAGCGACTCGGCCAGCCGGCACGCGACGAAGCGCAACTCCACCGGACGCGGAGGTACAGCACCTGACAGCATCGTGCGGCTGTGCGTCAGGACCTCGCTGGCCAAATCGAGTTGAAGCTCCTCGATGTCGTCGGCGAGGTCCGAGATCCGGCCGCCGTCGCCGTCGGAGATCAGATAGCAGGGCTTGCCCTCGGGGCTCGGCCAAGGCAGCAGACGCGGTTCGGCGGGCCGCGGATCGGTGGGGTGGTTTTCCGTCGTCACAGCCTCAACCCTCACGGCAGTTGCGTACCGTGACCAGGGGAACACGGTGCACATGGGCGGGATGTGGGGAGGGTGGTGAGCGCTGTGGGATCGGGTCAGGAACCGACGCACGCGCGCAGGCACGTGGGCGAGCTGATCAAGAACTTCCGGAAGCGGGCCGGACTCACCCAGAAGGACCTCGCCGAACGGCTGCTGGTCTCCGAGTCGCTGGAAGGCGCCTACGAACGCGCCGAACGCATCCCGAGCCGCGACTTCCTCCTCCAGGCCGACCGAGTGCTCGGTGCACAGGGCGCGTTGGCGTCATGCGTGGAGATGATGGAGGAGGAGAAGTACCCGCCGGAGTTCGTGGACTGGGTGAAGCTCGAAGCGGACGCGGTGAGCATCGGCGCGTACGAGAGCCTGCTCGTCCCGGGTCTGCTGCAGACGCCCGAATACATCCGCGCCCTGTACCGCGTGCGCGTCCCCGTCTTGGAGGACGAGGAGATCGAACGGCTGGTGGACGCGCGGCTGGAGCGGCAGACGGTGCTGAGCCGCAAGCCACTGCCGATCCTCAGCTACGTGATCGAGCAGTCGGTCCTGGAGCGGCCTATCGGCGGTGATGAGGTGCTGAAGGCGCAGCTCTGGCACCTGTCGCAGAGCATGCGGGACATGCACAACCTCACGTTGACGGTGATGCCGACGCGGAGGCATGAGCACGCGGGACTGCGCGGACCCGTGCAGCTGTTGAGCACTCCAGAGGGGCGCAACTTGGCGTATGCGGAGGGTCCGGGCGGCGGTACTTTGATCTCCAAGCCGGATCAGGTCAATCTGTTGTTCGACCGATACGGCATTCTTCGGGCGCAGGCACTGACGCCCTGGGCGTCAGTGGACTTGATCGAAAGGACTGCGAGCGCGCTATGAACTCGGAACTGGCTTGGTTCACGAGCAGCTACAGCAGCAATGAGGGCGGTAACTGCGTCGAGGTCGCCTTCACTTGGCGCAAGTCGAGCTACAGCGACAACGAGGGCGGCGCCTGTGTCGAGGTCGCCTATGACTGGCACAAGTCCAGCTACAGCAACAACGAAGGCGGCGAGTGTGTGGAAGTCGCCACGGCTGGCGGCACCGTCCACGTACGCGACTCCAAGGACCGTTCCGGCCCCTCCCTGGCCTTCTCCGGCGACGCCTGGGCCGACTTCCTCGCCATGGTCAGCGACAGCTCGACGCCCACCGCCTGACCACCAACCCCCTCACGGCCACAGCAGTTCCCGCACCCAGCCGTCGCCTTCCCTCCGGTAGCGGAGGCGGATGTGGCGGCGCTGGGGGTCGCCCTGGAAGAACTCGACCTCGTCCGGCTCGAGCACGTACAACGTCCAGCTCGGAACCGGGGCTTCGGGTTCGCGGCGGACGCGGTCCCAGGAGGCGGCCGAGGCGCGTTCCAGCTCCTCGTACGAGTCCAGCACCTCGCTCTGGCGGCCGACGAGTGCGGCGGCCAGGGCGCCCGGTGAGCGCCGGTGGAGGTCCGCCGCGCTCTCCTCGGGCCCGGCGGCCGTGACGCGGCCGAGGACGCGTACCTGCCGGGCGACCGTCGGCCAGTAGAAGCCGAGGGCGGCGTCGGGGCGTTCGGCCAGCTCCCGGCCTTTCCTGCTCGTCCGGTGGGTGCCGAAGTGCCAGCCGCGGCCGTCGGCGTCGTGCAGCATCAGCGTGCGCAGCGACGGGCGGCAGTCGGCGCCCGCGGTGGCGAGCGTCATCGTGTGCGGTTCGGGCGTCCCCGCCTCGGCCGCCTCGCGCAGCCACTGCTGGAAGAGCGGCAGCGGGTCGTCGGGCGCGGTCGCCGGGTCGAAGGTGGGCAGTTCCCCGTCCCAGACGCGCAGGGAGCGCAGGAGGTCGCGGAAGGAACGCTGCTGTTCGGAGGCCATGCGGCAGCCTAACGGGCGACGCCGGGCTCCGCCGTGAACGGCGGGGGTCACCCGGTTCCGAGGACGACCGTTCCGGAGGAGCAGAACCAGCCGCCCGTACCGGAGGCGACCGCCAGCTCGGGCAGGCGGCCGCCCGCCTTCCGCACCTGCCGTTCGCCCGCCTCGCCCCTCAACTGCCGTACCGCCTCCACCAGAAGGAACAGCCCGCGCATGCCGGGGTGGCAGGCGGAGAGGCCGCCGCCGTCGGTGTTGACGGGCAGTTCGCCGTCCCGCAGCAGCCGTCCCTTCTCGACGAACGGGCCGCCCTCGCCCTTCGCGCAGAAGCCGAGGTCCTCCAGGGTCACCAGCGTCATATAGGTGAAGGCGTCGTAGATCTCGGCGAGATCCATGTCCTCCGGGCGGACGCCGGCGCGCTCGAAGGCGAGGCGGCCGGAGACGCGGGCGGGGGAGACGGTGAAGTCCTCCCACTCGGACATCGTGCTGTGCGAGAGGTGTTCGCCCGTGCCGAGGATCCATATGGGCGCCTTGGCCGTGTCCGGCACGTAGTCCTCGGCCGCGAGCAGCACGGCGCAGCCGCCGTCGGAGCGGATGCAGCAGTGGAGTTTGGTGAACGGATCCGCGATCACGGGGCCGGACAGCACCTCGTCGACGGTAATGGGGTCCCGGTGCATCGCGTCGGGGTTGCTGGCGGCGTTGGCGCGGGCCTGGACGGCGATCTCGGCGAGCTGTTGGGGAGTCGTGCCGTAGTCGTGCATGTGACGGCGGGCGGCCATCGCGTACTTGGCGATGAGCGTATGGCCGTAGGGGACCTCGAATTGGAGTGGGCCGCGCGCTCCGAAGGAGAGGTTCGCGGTGCGGCGCCCGGCCTTGACGTCGGCGCGGGCGGTCGAACCGTAGACGAGGAGAACAGCGTTGGCATGGCCCGCGGCGATGGCGTCCGCGGCGTGCGCCGCCATGACTTCCCAGGTCGCGCCACCTACGGCCGTGGAGTCGGTCCAGGTCGGTCGCAGCCCCAGATACTCGGCGACCTCGACCGGGGCGAGCGTGCCCAGGCCCGCGGAGGCGAAGCCGTCCACGACGGACCGATCGAGGCCGGAGTCGGCCAGCGCGCGGCGGGCGGCCTGGGCGTGCAGGGCGTACGGGGTGAGGTCGTCGACCCGGCCGCAGTCCGCGAGGGCGATGCCGACGACGGCGGTCCTGCGGGGCGGGGCATGGCGGGGGAGGGCGCCCGAGGTGCGGGCGGATGTCGTGCGGGGCTTCCTGGGGGGTGCTGGGATCGCATGCGACATGAATCTGACGGTACATCAGTTACGGGTTACGCCGCCCCGTACAGCTCTGTCCATCCGGGGGTAAGGGGCCTAGCATGACGGTCCGTCAGTTCACGCGCATCACGGACTCTCCCTGGTCGCGCCGTCGGTGGGACGAACCTCCGCCCGCGCGGCGGCGGGAGCAGGGCGGGTGGGAGGAGCTTGCCGATGGACGCCGCCTTCACCGCCGAACAGGACGAGATCCGCCGGACATTGCGCGAGCTGCTGCTCAAGCGGTGCGGTCCGGAAGAGGTCAAGCGCGCCGTACGCACCCCGGACGGCCGGGACGGGACGCTGTGGCGGCTGCTGGCCGAACAGCTCGGCCTGCCCGGCCTCGCACTGCCCGCAGAGTACGGGGGCGTCGGCTGCGGGCCGACCGAGCTGGCACTGGCCTGCGAGGAGACCGGACGCGCGCTGCTGCCCTCGCCCCTGCTCGCCACGGCCGTACTGGCGGCACCGCTGATCGCCCGCCTCGGCACGGAGGAGCAGCGGAGCGCGCTGCTCCCGCCGATCGCGCGCGGTGAACTGACCGCCGCCCTCGCCCTGCCCGGCCGTGACCCGGCCCTCGCCCTGGGACTGACGGGGGACAACGGGAGCGGGAGCCCCGGGCCCGGCCAGGGCTCCGGCTCCCGCCTGACGGGGGATGGCTGGGCGGGCGGCGGTCGCGCCGGGGGCGTCCAGGCGCGGCGCACAGCTGACGGCTGGCGGCTGTACGGGCAGGCGGACCGGGTGTTCGACGGGCACAGCGCGGGGCTGCTGCTGGTCGCGGCGCACACGGGCGGCTACGCGCGCAGCCGCACGTCGCTGTTCGTCGTGCGGTCGGGCGACGGGGGCACCGCGGGGCTCACGCGCACGCGGCGTACGGCGCTGGACGAGACGCGGCCACAGGCGCGCATCGAACTGCGCGATGTGGAAGCCGAGTTGCTGGGGGAGGACGAGCGCGGTGCCGTCGCGCTCGACGCCCTGGCCCGGCTGGGCGGCTCGGCGGCCGCGGCTCTCGCGGCGGAAGCGGTGGGAGCGGCGGACGGGGTGTTCGCGCGCACGGTGGAGTACGTGGGCGCGCGCGAGCAGTTCGGGCGGCCCATCGGCTCCTTCCAGGCGGTCAAGCACCGGCTGGCCGACCTGTACGTGCGGATCCAGGCGGCCAGGTCCGCGGCGTACTACGCGGCTTGGGCGGCGGGCCAAGAGGCGTCAGGGGAGGACCGCGACGGCCGTCATGGCCAGGACCGCGACGGCCGTCACGGCCAGGACCGCCTCCCCGGCCGTCACGGCCAGGACCACCGTCACGGCCAGGACGGCCAGGACGGCCAGGACGGTGCGAACCGACAGGACGGCGATGCGGGGGCCGTGGGCGGCCTGGCCCTCGCGCAGGCGCTCGAGGCCCAGCGTGCCGTGGCGGGCGAGGCGGTCCAACTGCACGGCGGTATCGGCTTCACCTGGGAACACGACACCCATCTCTTCTTCAAGCGCGCCGCCTCGGACGAACTGCTCTTCGGGCCCGTGCACCGGCTGCGGGCGCGCGCGGCGGAGAGGGCGGGCCTCTTCGGCGCCGCCCGCGCCGTACGGGCCGCACGTGGCGCCGCGGCCGAGGGGGTGGCCGTCTGATGCACGCAGCGCTGCGCCTGGTGCAGAAGGTGTCCTCGACCCGGGGCTTCGCGAAGGTGGCGCCCCATGTGATCCCGGCGCTGGACCGGACCGTGCACCGGCTGACCCGCGGCAGGGTGCTGCTGAGTGCGCAGATGCTGCCCGGCGCGATCCTGACGGCCCGGGGCGCGAAGAGCGGGGCGCCGCGGTGTACGCCGCTGGCCTGCCTGCCGGAGGACGACGGGACTTTTCTCCTGGTCGGCAGCAACTTCGGGCGTACGGGCCATCCGGCGTGGACCGCCAACCTCCTGGCGAACCCGGAGGCGGAGATCAACTGGAAGGGGCGCGACATCCCGGTGCGGGCACGGCTGCTGGAGGGGGAGGAGCGTGAGGGGGCGTGGTCGGCGGCGCTGGCGTTCTGGCCCCCGTACGCCGCGTATCAGCGGCGCGTGGAACGACGCATCCGCGTCTTCCGTCTGCACCGGCGCCGACCGGAACCGGAGGGCGACGGAACCTGATGCAGGGGCCACGCGCCAGGGCGTTCGGTCGTTCGCTACGGAACAGCCGTCCGGGCCACGGGGGATGAGCCGGTCATCGCCGGCTGGGGACATCACGGGTTCAAGGGCTTCATCCGCTCCCGAGTGCCGGACCGCCGTTGTGTGACAGGACGTCGGCGGTGGCTCAGGGCCGTTTGACGTACGGCACCGGGGGATTTGACGTACGGCACCGGGGCGATTTGACGTACGGCACCGGGGCGATGGCGCCGCCCACGAGGCGACTCCGTGCGCTGCGGCGGGAATACGGAGCGGATGTGCGGCGAGTGTCCGGACGCGTCCCCTGGTGCGCCCCTACTTCGTCGGCTTGCGGCCGGTGATGCCCAGATGCACCAGCAGCGCCAAGTTGGGCTTCAGTTCGGCCTGCTTGACGCCCCAGCTCTGGAAGCCCTTCTGGTGCGAGGCCACCGCTGCGAGCATCGCCACCAGCGAACCGGCGACCGCGGCCGGGCTCACGTCCTTGTCGACGCGCCCCTTGCTCTGCAGCTCCTTGACCGAATCCGTCAGGGAGTTGGTGACGGCGTTGAGGATCTTCATGCGGATCTTGTAGAACCGCTTGTCCCCTTCCGCCGCGCCGAGGTCGACCACGCGCAGGATCGCGTCGTTTTTGCGCCAGAAGGAGAGAAACCCGTCGACGAGCTCCTCGGCCGTCTGCCATCCCCCTTTGCCCGTCCAGGCGCGCCCGGCGACCAAGTCGGTCAGTTTCTGGCCCTCCTTGGCCATCTCCTCCGCGAGCTCGAGGACAGCGCCTTCGACGTCGGGGAAGTACTGGTAAAAGGTCGCGGGGGACGTCCCCGCCTTGCGGGCGACGTCGATGACCTTGACGTCGCGGTACGGCGAGGAGCTGAGCATCTCGCTGAGGCAGTCGAGCAGCTTCTGCCGCGTCGCCTGCCCGCGGCGCCCGGCCACCCGGCCGTCGACCGTGCGAACTTGTCCTGTCATGCCGTCAGCTTACCGAGGGGTGATCGGAGCGCGATTCGGCCGCATGCAAATGGGGAGGGAGCTCCCGCCTCCGGCGAAGGGCCAGCTCAGTGCATGTGAGGCCGAAGATTCGCGATGCCCTTTTGGTCCATACGAATGAATCCTCTTATCAACAGGCTGTGGACAACTTTCGTGGACAACGGGCGGGCCTCCAAATATGCGGTTAACGTGCAGAAACAGGACATTCTCCCGACATTCGCGATCGAGGAGCACATCATGGCCGTATTCCCCGAGGGCGCCCCCTGCTGGGTGGACGCCATGGTCCCCGATCTGGAGGCGGGCAAGCGCTTCTACGGCGGTCTGTTCGGCTGGACCTTCGAGGAGGGCGAGGCGGACTACGGCTACTACACGCAGGCGCTCCATGACGGAAAGAGAGTCGCCGCGCTCTACCCCGTGCCGGAGGAGCAGAGCGGAATGCCGCCGGCCTGGAATCTGTACTTCGCCTCGCCCGACATCGAGCGGACCGCGGAGAGGATCCGCACCCACGGGGGCGAGGTGATGGCGGGCCCGATGCAGGTCGGTGGCCACGGCAGCATGCTGATGGCCAGGGATCCGGCCGGCGCGGTCTTCGGCGTCTGGCAGGCCGGTGCGCACCAGGGGTTCGAGAAGCAGTACCAGCCGGGCTCGTTCGGCTGGACGGAGATCAGCGTCCGGGAGACGAAGGGCGTGGACTCCTTCTATCCGGCGGTCTACCCGTTCGAGGTCGTGCCCTACGGCGACGAGAACACCGACTTCAACGTCTGGCAACTGGAGGGGAAGCCGGTCGGCGGGCGCTTCAAGCTGCCCGAGGGCACCCCGGACTCCGTCCCGCCGCACGCGATGGTCTATTTCGTCGTCGAGGACTGCGACGACGCGGTGGGCACGGTCCGCAGGCTGGGCGGCGCTGTGCGCATGGATCCCCAGGACAGCCCGTACGGCCGTTTCGCAATCGTCGAGGACCAGCAGGGCGCGGCGTTCTCGGTGATCGACCCGCGGACGACGGTGGGCGAGCCGAAGGTCCGGTAGACGTTCCAGGAGGCGTTTCCCATGGCCGCATTCAACGAGGGCGTCCCCTGCTGGGTGGATGCGATGGTCCCCGATCCGGAGGCGGGCAAGCGCTTCTACGGCGAGCTGTTCGGCTGGACCTTCCAGGAAGGCGAGGAGAAGTATGGCTACTACGCCCGGGCCTTCCATGACGGACGCGGTGTCGCCGCGCTGATGCCCAAGCCCGACGGGCGCATGCCCACCGTCTGGAACCTGTACTTCGCGACCCGTGACGCGGAGGCGGCCGCCGCCCGGATCGAGGAGGCGGGGGGTCGGATCATCACCGCCCCCCTGCCGGTCGCCGACTTCGGCACGATGGTGGTGGCGGCCGATCCGGGCGGCGCGGTCTTCGGGCTGTGGGAGGCGGGCTCGTCCGCCGGGTTCGAGAAGCAGGGACGGCCCGTCTCGTACGCCTGGACCGAGCTCTACACGCACTCACCTGAACGTGTCGATCCCTTCTACGAGACCGTATTCGGTTACACCACACAGGAGTTGGACACGGGTGGCAGCGCGCCGTTCGCGGTCTGGTCCCCGCCCGGCAGGCCGCCCGGGGTCGACAGCGCGGTCGCGGGCCGCGCCGAGATCGACAGCAGCTTTCCGGCCGAAATGCCCGCGCACTTCCTGGTGTACTTCGCGGTGGCCGAATGCGACGAGGCGGTGCGGATCACGACCCGGCTCGGCGGTCGTGTCATCCTCGATCCCGAAGACACGCCGTACGGTCGCTTCGCGGTCATGGTCGACAATCAAGGCGCAAACTTTGCGGTCATTGACCTCTCCAGAGCGGTTCGGTAGACGCGCGCGCCGCGTTGCCGAATCCGTCGGTCGATCGTTGTCAACCCGCCGCAAAGCTGTGACAACTCATGAGTAACACCCTCCAGCCTGGGTATTTGCGTTAATTGTCCGGGGAGACACCCCGATTTGCCCCCGGGTTCGCAACCACCGGCTTCGCCAGGAAGAATCAGGTTGAGTACCCCGCGACGGTTCACGGTGAGACGCTGCACGGGGCTGAAAACCTTCGAGGCCCCCACGGGGAGGTGGCAGGCAAGTGGTGGAGCAGCTGACGCAGCACGACCCGAGGCGGATCGGGCCGTTCGAGGTGCTCGGCCGACTCGGTGCCGGCGGCATGGGGCTGGTCTATCTCGCCCGCTCGGCGTCCGGCCGGCGCGTGGCCATCAAGACGGTGCGGACCGAACTCGCCGAGGACCAGCTCTTCCGGGTCCGCTTCACACGCGAGGTGGAAGCGGCCCGCGCGGTCAGCGGCTTCTACACCGCCGCGGTCGTGGACGCCGATCCGCGGGCCGCGGTGCCGTGGCTGGCGACGGCGTACGTCCCTGCTCCCTCCCTCGAGGAAATAGTCAATGAATGCGGCCCGTTGCCCGCTCAGGCCGTCCGCTGGCTGGCGGCCGGTGTCGCCGAGGCGCTGCAGTCCATCCACGGAGCAGGCCTGGTCCACCGGGACTTGAAGCCGTCCAATGTCCTGGTCGTCGAGGACGGTCCGCGGGTCATCGACTTCGGTATCGCGAGCGGAGTCTCCAACACCCGTCTGACGATGACGAATGTGGCCGTCGGCACGCCCGCGTACATGTCCCCGGAGCAGGCACGCGACTCCCGCAGCGTCACCGGCGCCAGCGACATCTTCTCGCTCGGCTCGACCCTCGTCTTCGCGGCGACGGGGCATGCGCCCTTCCACGGCGCCAACCCCGTGGAGACGGTCTTCATGCTGCTCCGCGAAGGACCCGACCTGGCCGGTCTGCCGGACGAGCTGCGGCCCCTCATCGAGTCCTGTATGCAGATGGCCGCCGAGAACCGGCCGAGCCCCGCGGATCTGCAGTCCCAGCTGGCACCCCACCTGTTCTCCTCAGGCGGGGACGACAGCGGCACGGCCTCTGCCTGGCTCCCCGGCCGGGCCGTCACGATGATCGAGCAGCGCCGCGGCGGGCGCTCCTCGTCCCGCCGCCCCTCGGGAAGCAGCGGTACGGGCGGCGCCAAGGCACGCCCCGCACAGCCGCCGCGGCCCTCGTACTCACCCGGCGGAGGCCAGGGCGGCGGCCCGCAGGGCGCGCACGACGGTCCCGTCCCCGCGGATGCGCACGGCGGACCGGCCCGGCACCGCGGGGCCCCGGACGGGCAGGCTCCTGCCGCGGCCGGAGCCGGGGCAGCAGCCGCCGCCGCGCGGCACGGCGAGGGCCCCGACGGCCCGCGGCCCGACGGAGCCGGCCACGGCGCGGGAGACCCGCGGACGGGGGCCGCCGCGCAGAATGGGCCCGGCCCGCTGGCGGCCGTACGCCCGGCCCCCGACCGGCCGCCCGCACCGGTCCACGGCGCCGGCGGCCCCGCCGCGGGCTGGGACGGCGCCGTACGCCTGCCGGGGTCGCACGTCGCGATCGGGCCCGGGCCCCGCGCCGCGGCAGACGGACGCGACGCCGCCAGGCACGACGCCGGAGCCACCGGCTGGATCCGGCCGCCGGCGGGCATGGCGGCCGTGCCGGGCCCCGCGCTCGCGGTCGACAACCAGCAGGCGCCGCCCGCTCCCGCATCGGCGCCGCTGCCCGCGCCCGCTGAGCCGCCCGGGGCGCAGGGCGCGCCCGCGCGCTGGCGGCCGTGGCGGTTCCGGATGTCCAACGACGTCTGGGGGACCCCGGAAGTCGCCGGGGAACTGATCTACGTCACCTCCTTCGAGGTGCACGCGCTCGATGTGGCCACCGGGCGGCGGCAGTTCAAGACCCGCGACGTGGCGTGGGCCATGGCCGTCGCGGACGGCCGGATCCATGCCTCGGACGGTCCGACGCTGTACGCGCTGGACGCTGCGGACGGTTCCGAGCGCTGGCGCCTGGGCACCGACGGCTGGGTCTACTCGCTGAACGTCGAGCGGGGCACGGTCGTGACCGGCACCCGCGGCGGAGGCGTCCAGGCCTGGGAGGCCGCGAGCGGCGAGAAGCTGTGGGAAGTCACCGGCGCCCAGACCGACTTCGAGACACCCGAGGCGGGCCCGTCCGTCCACGACGGCGTCGTGTACGTATGGTCCGACGGCCGGCTGCGCGCGCTGGAGGCCCGTACGGGCCTGGAGCGATGGTCGTACCCGGTCGGCGACGCGTCCTCCTGCGGCGGCGTCCCGGTGCGGCTGCTGCACGCCCCGGACGGGGTCGTGCACATCGCGGCTGGGACCCGCGTTCTGGCCGTCGACGTGGCGCGAGGCGAGGTGCGGTGGCGCTTCGAGGCGCCCGCGGTGTTCCTGAGCGCACCGGCCTACGCGCCCGGGCCCGCCGTGACGGGCGGCGGCATCTACATCGCCGACCACCTCGGCACCGTCTACGCCCTGGACGCGGCGGACGGCCGCGACCGGTGGCGCATCGCGACCGAGAGCCGGCAGTCCACCGAACCCGTGCTCGTCGCGGGCGGGTCGGTGCATGTGGGCAGCGGCAGCGCGCTCTACACCCTCGACGCGGTCACGGGCACGCCGAAGTGGCGTTTCGCCGCTCAGGGCGAGGTCATCGGCGCCCCCGTGGTCGCGGACGGCCGCGTGCACTTCGGTTCGGCGGACCACTGCCTCTACACGC
The DNA here is from genome assembly GCF_040681345.1 of Streptomyces sp. NPDC051776. NCBI lineage: Bacteria > Bacillati > Actinomycetota > Actinomycetes > Kitasatosporales > Streptomycetaceae > Streptomyces > Streptomyces sp. NPDC051776. The sequence continues at coordinate 93,910 of NZ_JBFAYQ010000001.1, forward strand.
TCGACGCGGGCGGCGGCCAGCTCCGGTGGAAACTCGCCACCGGCGGGGAGATCACGGGTGCGCCGCTGGTGTCGGGCGGGGTGGTCTATGCGTGCAGCAAGGACCGGTGCGTGTACGCGCTGGACGCCCTGAAGGGGACGGGACTCGCCCGGCAGTCCGCCTCGGGCCGGAACTAGTTGCGACGGGCCGAAGGAGGGCCCCGCTACGGGGAGCGGCGGTGATCCTGCGGCGGCCAGGGGTCGTCCGGGCGCGGCCGGTAGTCGCCGTAGTCCGTCGCCGCGGTCGGCGGGCCCCCGTACAGGTCGTCCTCCGACCCGTCCGGGCCGTCCGGCCCGCGCCGGGCCCGTCCCCGAGGTCGTCGACCCCGCATGACCAGTGCGCCCAGCAGCAACAGCACGCCCCCGGCGACCGCCAGCCCGGCCCCGATGGCAAGGCCCCCGTCGCCGGCGGTCAGGCTGCCCAGCTCCACGCCCTGCCGCGCCATCCACAGGCACGTGATCCCGAGGACCAGAAGGCCCGCGACCGCCACGCCCACCCGAGACCGGAACACCACCCCGAACAGCGTCAGCACCGCCGCGACCAGCATCGGCAGCAGCAGCGAGACCCAAAGGTTCGAGGGCGTCGCCGACGTGATCCCCGTGAAGGGATCCTGGACGCGGATGTCCTGGCCCTCACGATTGCCGTACCAGTCGTGGAACGGGCTCCAGACGGCCACCGCCGCTCCGATGAGAGCGATCGCGGAACCGAGCAGATTGCGGACCATACGCGCGGACCACCTCGTTCGGTCCTTCGAGCGGGTTCTCTCCCGCAGTCGGGCGAGGGAGGCTTCCCCTGCCGACGCTACGCCCGGTGCCGTGCGTCCGCCACGCGAGACCGGGGCTCGCTGTCCCGGAGCGAGGCGGCAGGCGTCAAGTGCCGGGCCGGGAGCGGCCGTCCATGCATGGCACGACCGCTCCACGGTCCGGAAGCGGGGCTCATCGCGTACGGAAGTCGCGGCTCCGGTCCGCGAAGAGCCCCGCCTGCTGTTCGGGCGGCAGATTCCCCAGCGCGATCAGGTGCGGCGCACCCGCGAGCGCCTGCGTGCGCACCGCCTCCCGGGCCGACCACACGGCCCGCACGGTGCCCTGCACCGCCTCCGTCGGATACGAGGCGAGCACCCCGGCCGCCCGCAGGGCCGACTCCCTCAGGTCCTCCGGTGCGACGACCTCCGAGACCAGTCCGATCTCGTGGGCCCGGGACGCCGAGAGCCGCTCGGCCGTGCCCATCAGCGCCATCCGCGCCACCTCGCCGAACGGCATCCGCTGCGCCATGCCGATGGCCTCGTACGCGCTGACCATCCCGTACGTGGTGTGCGGGTCGAAGAAGGTCGCCGTGGTGGAGGCGATGAGGAACTCGGCCTCGCCCAGCAGGTAGAAGGCCCCGCCGCACGCCATGCCGCCCACCGCCGCGACGACCGGCTTCCACAGGTCGCACGCCTTCGGGCCCACGTGCAGCAGCGGGTCGTCCATCGAGTACGGACTGCCTGGCTGCGGGACGTCGGCGGAGCGGTCGAGGCCCGTGCAGAAGGCGCGGTCACCGGCGCCCGTCAGCACCACGGCCCGTACGTCGTCGCTCCGCCGGAACTCCTTCCAGACACAGCGGAGTTCGGCGGCCGTCGCCAGGTCGATCGCGTTGTGGCGCTCGGGACGGTCGAGCGTGACCAGCGCGACGCCGTCCTTCACCTCGGTGCGTACGGTCACGGCCGCTCCGCCGTCCACCGCGGCCCGGTCACGCCGTTCGCGATCTCCGCGAAGACGGCCCGCACCGGGGTGCCGATCCGTATCGCGTACGGGTCGGCCGCGCCCAGCGGTGCGTCGGGCGCCGTGACGAGATTGCCGACGAGGCGGATCGCCGGGTCCTCCTCCAACTCGACGAGGATGACGTTGTACGGGGCCTGATCGGCGTAGGCGGGCAGCAGCGGCGGGTGCGGAACCACGAAGGACCAGATCCGGCCGCGGCCGCTCATCCTGCGCCAGGAGCTGTCGAACGACTGGCAGTGCGGGCAGCACGGCCGTGGCGGGAAGCGCAGCCGGCCGCAGCCGGCGCACGCCTGCACGTGCAGTTCGCCCCGCGCCGCGTACTCCCAGAAGGGCGCGCCGTCCTCGTCGGCGGTGGGGGCCAGCAGGCCGGTGCCTTCGGTGGTCGTCGTCTCGCGCATCTCAACTCCTCAGCAGCAGCGCGGAGGTCGGCACGCCCTCGCCCGCCGTGACGAGGCAGGTGGCGGCGCCGGGGACCTGGGCGGTGGAGGTGCCGCGCAGTTGCTTCACACCCTCGGTGATGAGGTTGAAGCCGTGGACGTAAGCCTCGGAGAGCCCGCCACCGCCGGTGTTGACCGGCAGCCGTCCGCCGATCTCCAAGGCCCCGCCCTCGGTGAACGCCGCCCCCTCGCCGCGTCCGCAGAAGCCGTATCCCTCCAGGGAGAGCGGGATGAGCGGGGTGAACGCGTCGTAGATCTGGGCCACGTCGACATCGGCCGGGCCGAAGTCCGCTGACTTCCACAGGTGTCGCGCCGCCGTCCAGGCCGGGCCGGTCAGGGGGTCCTCGCACCAGTAGTTGACCATCCCGTGGTGCTGCGCGGGCAGTCCCTGGGCGGAGGAGTGGACGTAGACCGGCTGCCGGCGGCAGTCGCGGGCGCGCTCGGCCGATACGAGGACGCAGGCGAGGGCGCCGTCCGTCTCCAGGCAGTTGTCGAAGAGGCAGAGCGGCTCGCTGATCCAGCGTGCGGTCATGTACATCTCGCGGGTCAGCGGACGCTCGTACATCATCGCGGCGGGGTTCTGATTGGCCCGGTTGCGGCAGGCCAGCGCGACATTGAACAAGTGGTCGCGGGTCGCGCCGTACTCGTGCATGTACCGGCGCGCGAGCATTGCGATCTCGTCGGCGGGGCGCAGCAGCCCGAACGGGCGCGTCCACTGGCCGGGTGCCGGGAGCTGAACCGCGGTGTTCTTCCAGGGTCGGGGACCGCTCCCGCGCTTGCGCGACCGCCAGGCGACGCCCACGGACGCCTGGCCGGTGGCGATGGCCGCGGCGAGATGACCTACGGTCGCGCACGAACCGCCGCCCCCGTAGCCCACCTTGGAGAAGAAGGTGACGTCGCCCGCCCCGATCGCCTTGGCGATCTCGACCTCGTCGGTCTCCTCCATCGTGTAGGAGGCGAAGGCGTCGACCTCGTGCGGGGCGATGCCCGCGTCGTCGAGGGCGGCGAGGATCGCACGGCAGGCCAGGGTCTTCTCGGACTCGGGGAGATGTTTGGCGAAGGGGGTCTGGCCGATGCCCGCTATCGCCGTCGCGTCCTTGAGGGTTGCCGCCATCGCCACCTCCGCCGTCCGCCGCACTGCTGACAGCCGGGAAGGGTACCGGTAATCTGACGATCAGTCAGCTATCAGGCGTTGCGGAGGTTGTTCGTCCGGGATGCGTATGGGATCCGTACGGGAGGGGTGTGCGATGCGGCGCGCAGATGTGGAGTTCGGCAGCATCCCGGGGCTGGTCCGCGCGGCGGCGGAACGTCACCGGGACCGCGAGGCGGTCGTCGACGGCCGCACCCGGATCACCTACGGAGAGCTGGGGGAGCGGGTCGAGCGCGCGGCGGCCGGCTGCATGGCGGCCGGTGTCGAACCGGGGGACCGGGTGGCCGTCTGGGCGCCCAACACGGCCGACTGGATCGTCGCGGCGCTCGGCGCGGTGACGGCCGGCGCCGTCCTCGTACCGGTCAACACCCGCTTCAAGGGAACCGAAGCGGCCTTCGTGCTGGAACGGACGCGCGCCAAGCTGCTGTTCATCACCGGCACCTTCCTCGGTACCAGCTACGTGGCGTCGCTGCGGCGCGCGGCCGGGGAGGGGGCGGGGCACGGGCCGCTTCCGGGGCTGCCGCACCTGCGCGAGGTGGTCGTCCTGGCGGACGACGCCCCCGCCGCGTTCCGTACGTGGAAGGACTTCCTGGCGGCGGGCGAAGCCGTACCCGCCACGTCCGTACGGGCCCGGGCGGACGCCGTGCGGCCCGGCGATCCCTCCGACATCACCTTCACGTCGGGGACGACGGGCCGGCCCAAGGGGGCGGTCGTCACGCACGCCCAGACGGTACGCATCTACGACACCTGGAGCGAACTCGCCGGACTCGGCGAGGGGGATCGCTATCTGATCGTCAACCCGTTCTTCCACACCTTCGGCTACAAGGCGGGCATCATCGCCTGTCTGCTGCGGGGCGCGACGATGGTGCCGCAACCGGTGTTCAACGTGGACACCGCGCTCGCCAACGTCGCGGCAGAGCGCATCAGCGTGCTGCCGGGCCCGCCGACGCTCCACCAGTCGATCCTCGACCACCCGGCGCGCGCCAAGCACGACCTGTCGGCGCTGCGGCTGGTGGTGACGGGGGCGGCCGTGGTGCCGCTCGAACTCGTCGAGCGGCTGCGCTCGGAGCTGCGGATCGCCACCGTTCTCACGGCGTACGGACTCACGGAAGCGGGCGGCACGGTGACCATGTGCCGCCGCAGCGATCCGCCCGACGTCGTCTCCGGCACATCGGGGCGGGCCATCCCCGGTACGGAGGTGAAGGTCGTCGGAGTTTCCGGGGAGGATCTGCCGCCGGGCCGCCCCGGCGAGGTGCTCGTACGGGGCTACAACGTCATGCAGGGCTACTTCGAGGAGCCGGAGGAGACGGGGAAGGCCATCACCGCGCAGGGCTGGCTGCGGACGGGCGACATCGGCGTGCTGGACGAGGACGGGAACCTGCGGATCACCGACCGCATCAAGGACATGTTCATCGTCGGCGGCTTCAACGCCTATCCCGCGGAGATCGAGCAGTTGATGGCCCGTCACCCGGATGTCAGCGAGGTGGCGGTGGTCGGTGTCCCCGACCCCCGACTGGGCGAGGTGGGCAAGGCGTACGCGGTACGGCGCCGGGGTGCGACCGTGACGGCAGACGACCTCATCGCATGGTCGCGACGTGAGATGGCCAACTACAAGGTGCCCAGAGAGGTCGAGTTCGTGACCGAACTCCCACGCAACGCGAGCGGCAAGGTCCTCAAGACCCAGCTTCGCTCGCGTGCACGGTGACGCGCCGTGGAGGGTGCGCCCGCGGGGCGTGGCCCGGGGGCGCCTGCCGCTACGGGGTGACCACCGTGGAGTGGTTGTCCTGGGGCGTGACGATGGTGGAGTGGTTGTCCTGAGGCGTCACGACCGTCGAGTGGTTGTCCTGTGGGGCCACAGGGGTGCCACCCGTGGAGTGGTTGTCGGCAAGAGCCGGGGCCGCGGATCCGGCGGTGACGGCCGCAGTGATTGCAAACGCTATGGCGAACTTCTTTGTGCGGGACATGGTCAACTCCTGATGCTGGTGGGGTTTGGGGTATCCATCCCCTGATGAAGCAGGAATCCGGGGGCGGAGGGTTCAGGTCCGGGGAGGTCTGGCCCAAAACGCACGAAGGTTGGCGCGATAGCAAACATGACAACATGCAAACGACCGCGGCGGCTCCCCCTCCGCGCCGCCGCGGCCGATCCCCCGTCGGACCCTTGGACTACTTGGGGTCCTTGATTGTTGCGTGGTTGTCCTGCGCGATCTCGGCCCCGGTCGCGTGGTTGTCCAGCGGCCCGACCCGGCCGTTACCGGGGTCGGTCGCGTGGTTGTCCAGCGGCCCGACCCGGCCGTTACCGGGGCCGGTGGCGTGGTTGTCCAGGGTCCGGACGTCGCCGACGGTGGCGTGGTTGTCCTTGGTGGAGATGTCGGCGTCCGTGGCGTGGTTGTCCAGCGGCCCGACGTCGGTCTTGGGCTTCTGTTCCGCGGTCATGGTGTCAACTCCGTGAATTTCTGCAAGGCATCGGGTGGTGATGCCCGACCGGCGACCCCCCGTCGGTCGCCGGTCGGACAACAGGGCCGTTCACCCTAGTGGTGCGGCACCCCCGTCGATCCGCCCCACCCCCGCCGTGGCGGCTCGACACCCATGAGCATGACGCCGCGCGATAAACGATCGCTGAACGTTCGGCAGTCGTGGGTCGCGCGGGCGGCAACCCGGGCCACCATCGCGCAAGCTGGGCGCATGACCCGACGCGCCTGGGTGGACGCCGCCGGGCCCACCGCCCGACCGACCCGTCACGTGGCGGCGCCCCAACGCCAGCATGGCGAGGCGGAAACCGGCCGACGCGCGGTCAGGCAGCGACGACCGGCGTCAGGAGCCGGCTCACGTCCTGGGCCTCCGGCGATCCGAGCCGCTCGAAGACGACGAGCGCGTCCCGCCAGCAAGCGCGGGCGCGGTCCGCCTGCCCGATCCCTTCGAGCGCCTCGCCGAGCACACGCAGGACGTTGGCGCGCCGCCATTCGCCACCGACGTCTCGCAGTACGGCGAGCGCCAGTTCGGCGTGAGCGGCTGCCTGGGCGGACTTCCGTGCCGCCAGGTGCACTTCGGCCATCCGGAACAGCGTCATGCCCTCCCAGAGCCGCTGCCGGCTCTCGCGGAAGACGACCAGGGCCTCGGAGAGCCGCTCCACGGCCTCCGAGGTCTGTCCGCCGTGACCCAGCGCCATGCCCAGGGCGTATCGCCCATTGGCCAGACGCAGGGCCAGCCCCATGCGGTCGTAGATGGCGATGCCTTGCTGGGCGAGCTCGATGGCGCTCTCCGTCCGCCCCGTGGCCAGATGCACGCGAGAGAGGTTGCACAGGGCACTCGCCTCGCCCGGACCGTTGGCGTCCCCCCGGAAAGCGTCCAAAGCCTGCAGCAGATACGTCTCCGCATCCTCCAGCCGGCTCTGATAGATCGCGATGATCCCCCGGTCATTGGGGGCTTCGCAGCTCGGAACCCGGTCATCGGTCAGGCGTCCCAGTGCCATGGCCCGCTGTGCGGCGTCATCGGCCTCGTCGAATCTCCCCGCCATGCTGTGCACATGGGTCAGGATCGTCAGGGCCCGCCCCTCGACCTTGTCCTCGCCCGCGACTGCGGCTGCGGACCGGACGGCGACGGCCGCCTCCTCGTAGTGCCGCGAGTTGGCGCCCGACTCCGCCAAATCCTTTGTGGTGAGCAGGAGATCGCCCGCGCGCCCCAGCATGGTGCGCGAGGTCGACTGCTGGACGCAGGCCAGAAGACACTCCGCCTCGCGGTAGAGCCAGTCGAGGGCCTCGCTGCGGTCCACGAAGTCGAGCCCCGTGTGCTTGGGGTGATGCACGTGCTCGACCAGTCGATCGCCCGGCCGCTCCAGCGCGTACACCCGCGCCGCCGTCGCCAGGTAGAAGTCCAGCAGGCGCGACAGCGCCGCTTCCCGTTCATCGGGGCCCTCGGCCTCCTGGGGCGGCGGCTCGTCCCTCCGGCCCCCGGCATGGGTGGCGCCCCCGGCATGGGTGGCGCCCCCGGCATGGGTGGCCCCGGCGCACGCACGCGCGTAGAGGCGGACCAGGTCGTGGTAGCGGTAGCGGCCGGGGGCGGCGGACTCCAGCAGGGAGGTGTCCACCAGGGACTCCAGCAGTTCCTCCGTCTCGAAGACGTCGAGGTCCAGGACGGCCGCAGCGGCCGCGAGTGATATGTCCGGGCCGTCGGCAAGGCCCAGCAGGCGGAAGGCGCGGGCCTGCTGGGGTTCGAGCTGGGCGTAGCCGAGTTCGAAGGTGGCGCGCACCGCGAGGTCGCCCGCCTGGAGTTCGTCGAGGCGGCGGCGCTCGTCGGCGAGCTTGGCCGCGAGTACGGAGACCGTCCACGTCCGGCGCGCGGCCAGCCGCGACGCGGCGATGCGGATGGCGAGCGGCAGGAAGCCGCAGGCCGCGACGACGTCGAGCGCGGCGTCGCGCTCGCCCGCGACCCGTTCCTCGCTCACGATCTTGGTGAACAGCTGGAGCGCTTCCTCCGGGCTCATCACGTCGAGATCGAGCAGATGCGCCCCGGCGAGGTCGACCATGCGCGTACGGCTGGTGATGAGTGCGGCGCAGCCCTCCGTGCCCGGCAGGAGGGGCCGGACCTGCGCGGCGTCGCGGGCGTTGTCCAGCAGGACGAGGACCCGCCGTCCGTCGAGAGTGGAGCGGTAGAGCGCGGCGCGCTCCTCGACCGCGTCCGGGATCGCCGCGTCCTGGGTGCCGAGTGCGCGCAGGAACGCGCCGAGGACGGCCTCGGGTTCGGCGGCCCGCGCGCCCGCGCCCTGCAGGTCCACGTACAACTGCCCGTCAGGGAAGCGGTCACGGGCCGCGTGCGCGACATGGACGGCGAGCGTCGTCTTGCCGACGCCACCGATTCCGGCGACGGCGGAGACCGCCATGATGCGGCCCTCGGCTGTCGCGAGTTGCTCTCCGATTTCGCCGACGAACGCGGTCCTGCCGGTGAAGTCGGCCACGGTGGCAGGGAGTTGGGCGGGCCGTACGAACGCGGTCTCCCGCGCCGGGTCGCCCCGCTGCCCGCCCGCCGGTGCGGCGGCCAGGTCGGAGTCGGCCTGGAGGATGCCCTGGTGGAGCTCCACCAGCTCGGCACCGGGGTCGATGCCCAGCTCGTCCGCGAGAAGCCGCCGGGTGTCCGCGTACACCGCCAGCGCCTCGGCCTGCCGCCCGCTGCGGTAGAGCGCGAGCATCAGCAGGCCGCGCAGCCGCTCGCGCAGGGGGTGCGCGGCCGTCAGGGCGGTCAGCTCGGAAATCGCCTCCGCGTGGTGGCCCGTCTCCAGGTCGATGTCGAGGCGTGTCTCGATGAGTTGGAGTCGCCACTCCTCCAGACGCGTGCGCTGGGTCTCGGCGTACGGGCCGGGGAGCCCGGCCAGGGGTTCGCCGTCCCAATGGTCGAGCGCCTCGTCGATCAGCTCGCGGGCGCGGGCGCGGTCGCCGCGGCCGCGGGCCTTCTCGGCCTCGCCGGCGCAGCGCTCGGCCCGCTCCGTGTCCAGGCCGTCGGGCGCGATCCGGATCGCATAGCCGCCGGATTCACTGACGAGTGCGTCGGCGTCCGGCCCGAACGCCTTGCGCAGCCGGGACGCGTAGGTCCGAAGGGCCGCCACGGCGGCCTCGGGCGGGTCCTCGCCCCACAGTGCGTCGACCAGCTCGGGCGCGGTTGCGGTGCGGCCGCGGCGGAGCAGAAGGGCGGCGAGCAGGGCGCGTTGTTGCGGTGATCCCATGGGGAGCTGCTGCTCGCCCCGCCAGGCCCGTACGGGACCGAGTACGGAGAAGTGCAGGGTCGGGCGGCCCCCCGGATCCTGTCCCATCGCTGCCCCCAGATCTGCTCAAGTCAAGTCGCACACGCCAGTCTGCCTTGTGCACGTCTCCCGCGTCACCAAGAGGCCCGTCTCTCCCCACTCTCCACAAAGTTGTCCGAGAAGTGGCCGAAAACCCTTCCACAACAGATAGCTGACGATCCGTCAGATCGGCGCTACGGTATCGGGCATGGAGAGCTTCCCGAAGATAATCTCGGTGGACGACCACTCGGTCGAGCCGCCCAACGTCTGGCGGGACAGGCTCCCGTCGAAGTACCACGACGTCGGTCCCCGCATCGTCCGGGCGCCCCTTACGGAGATGACCTTCGTCGGCGGCAGGTTCGCGCCCACGATGGGTGCGCCGGGCGACGACGGCCCGATCGCCGACTGGTGGGTGTACGAGGACCTGCACCGCCCGCTGACCAGGCTCGACACGGCGGTCGGCTGCGCCCGTGACGACGTCAGGCTCGAAGGCATCACCTACGAGCAGATGCGGCCCGGTTCCTTCTCCGTCCCCGAGCGCCTGGCCGACATGGACGTCAACCACGTCCAGTCCGCTCTCTGTTTCCCCACCTTCCCCCGCTTCTGCGGGCAGACCTTCACCGAGGCCGAGGACCGCGAACTGGGGCTTCTGTGCGTACGCGCCTACAACGACTGGATGGTGGAGGAGTGGTGCGGTCCGCAGGCGCGCGGCCGTCTCATCCCGCTGACGCTCGTACCGTTGTGGGACGCGGAGCTTGCGGCCGAGGAGGTGCGGCGGAACGCGGCGCGCGGCGTCCCGGCCGTCTGCTTCAGCGAGATCCCGCCGCACCTGGGGCTGCCGTCGATCCACACCGACGACTGGGACCCCTTCCTGCGGGCCTGTGACGAGACCGGCACGGTCATCGCCATGCACATCGGCTCGTCCTCGAAGATGCCCTCGACATCGGCGGACGCACCGCCGGCCGTCGGCTCCACCATCACGTTCGCCAACTGCTGCTTCTCGATGGTCGACTGGCTGATGTCGGGAAAGTTCGACCGCTTCCCCAACCTGCGGATCATGTACGCGGAGGGGCAGATCGGCTGGATCCCGTACATCCTCGAACGCGCGGACGTGGTGTGGGAGGAGAACCGCGGCTGGGGAGGGGTCGCCGACAAGGTGCTGTGCCCGCCCTCCGAGCTCTTCGCCGAGCATGTGTACGGCTGCTTCTTCGACGACGCCTTCGGACTGCGCAATCTCGACGCGATCGCCGTCGGCAACGTCCTCTACGAGACGGACTATCCGCACTCGGACTCCACCTGGCCGAAGTCCCGGGAGGTCGGCGAGGCCCAGATGGGGCACCTGGCGCCCGATGTCGTGGAACGGATAGTCCGCGGCAACGCCATCGACCTGCTGCGCCTGACCGCCGACGGGCTGTGGCCGGGCCCCTGAACCACGGGCTCCGCCCCGGCCCCGACCGAGCGAACCGATCCTTGGGAGGCGATGTGGTGCAGGTCCTGCCCGCCGGGCGTCTTGCGTACGGGATGCAGCTCCCGGTCCAGTCCCGGAGCACCCTCTACGCCGAGGCATGGGAGGCCGGTGCCGGTCCGGCCGACCTCGCCGCGGTCGCCGCTGCGGCGGACCGCCTCGGCTTCTGCTACATCGCATGCTGCGACCACGTGGCGATCCCGAGGCGCCTGGCGGCCGCCATGGGCACGACGTGGTACGACCCGGTGGCCACGCTCGCGTATCTCGCGGGCCTCACCCGGCACGTACGGCTGCTGAGCCATGTCGCGGTCGTCGGGCTGCGGCACCCGCTGGCCACGGCCAAGCAGTACGCGACCCTGGACCACCTCTCCGGCGGCCGGCTGATCCTCGGGGTCGGCGCCGGACACGTACGGGAGGAGTTCGAGGCGCTCGGCGCCGACTTCGCCGACCGCGGGCCCGTGCTCGACGAGGCGGTCGACGCGCTCAAGGCCGCGCTGGGGCCGGAGGAGTTCCCGGACTTCGCCGGGCGGCGCTTCGCGTTCAACGGGCTCGGCCAGCGCCCGCGCCCGGCGCAGACACCGCGGCCGCCGGTCTGGATCGGCGGCTCCTCGGCGGCGGCCGTGCGGCGCGCTGCCGTACGGGGGGACGGCTGGCTGCCGCAGGGGGACCCCCGAGAGGAGCTTCCACGGCAGATCACGCGTCTGCGCACGCTGCGGGAGCAGGCGGGGATCGAGGCGCCGATCGAGATCGGCGCGATCACCGAACCGCTGTACGTGGGTGAACCCGGATGGCACGTCGGCAGAAGAACACTGTCGGGGAAGGCCGGGCGGCTGGCCGAGTCACTGCGCGAGTACGCGGCCATGGGTGTGCACCAGATCCAGGTCCGGTTCCGGAGCCGGAGCAGGGAAGAACTGATCGAACAGATGGAGGCCTTCGCCTCCGACGTGGCCCCGCACCTCGGCGACCGGTCCCCCGACTCGCAGTAGCGGCGTCCGCCCGAAGGGCGGACCGCGCGGTGCGATGCTCGCGGTTCCGGTCGTCGGGGCGGTGCGCGGCGCTGCGCTGCGCCCATGTGCACGGCGCTGTGCTTCGCTCCGTGGTGGCACGGATCGGCGGAGGCACTTACGCGGAGAGAGAGGTCGTATGGGCAAGCTCGACGGGCGCGTCGTCGTGATCACCGGCGCGGCGCGCGGACAGGGAGAGCAGGAGGCGCGGCTCTTCGCCGCCGAGGGCGCACGGGTGGTGCTCGGCGACGTCCTCGACGAACAGGGCGCGGCGCTGGCCGAGGAGTTGGGCGAGGACACGGCACGCTACGTCCACCTGGACGTGAGCCGGGAGGACGACTGGAACGCCGCCGTCACCGCCGCGAAGCGGGCGTTCGGGAAGATCGACGGCCTGGTCAACAACGCCGGGATCCTGCGGTTCAACGAGCTGGTGAGCACACCGCTCGAAGAGTTCCAGCAGGTGGTGCAGGTCAATCAGGTCGGCGCCTTTCTGGGGATGAAGACGGTCGTGCCCGAGCTGGAGGCGGCGGGCGGCGGCACCGTGGTCAACACCGCCTCCTACACGGCACTGACCGGTATGGCCCTGCTGACCTCGTACGCCGCGAGCAAGGCGGCGATCGTCGGGATGACGCGGGTCGCCGCGATGGAACTGGCCGGACGGGGCGTCCGGGTCAACGCCGTCTGCCCCGGGGCCATCGACACCCCGATGACCAACCCTGCCCGGCTCGACCCGGACGTGGACCCCGCCGAGGTGGCGCAGGCGGTGGAGGAGGTGTACCGGAAGCTCGTGCCGATGGGGCGCATCGGGCGGCCGGAGGAGGTCGCCAGGCTGGCGCTGTTCCTCTCGTGCGACGACTCCTCGTACATCACAGGGCAGCCGTTCGTCATCGACGGCGGCTGGCTGGCGGGCGTCTCCGTGCTCTGAGGCGTGGAGCCTGCCATCCGACGTACGGGAGAGGTGAACCGGAACGGCGGCGTGTGCCTGTGCCGATTGGCTGATGGACCATCAGCTATTGACGGTGCCGGTGCCCGGTGCCACAGTCGAGCCAGTTCCGCATCTGACGAACCGTCAGAATCCTCGTAGGGAGTGAACCGCCTTGGAATTCGGGCTCTTTGTACAGGGATACGTGGGCAAGCGGGCCGAGACCGACCCTGAAGCCGAGCACAAGGCGCTGATGGAGGAGACCGAGTACGTCATCCAGGCCGACCGTTCCGGCTTCAAGTACGCCTGGGCCTCCGAGCACCACTTCCTGGAGGAGTACTCGCACCTCTCCGCCAACGACGTCTTCCTCGGCTACCTCGCTCACGCCACCGAGCGGATCCACCTCGGCTCCGGGATCTTCAACCCGCTCGCCCAGGTCAACCACCCGGTGAAGGTCGCCGAGAAGGTGGCCATGCTCGACCACCTCTCCGAGGGGCGGTTCGAGTTCGGCTCGGGGCGCGGTGCGGGCAGCCACGAGATCCTCGGGTTCATCCCGGGGGTCACGGACATGAACTTCACCAAGGAGATCTGGGAGGAGACGATCGCCGAGTTCCCCAAGATGTGGCTCCAGGAGGAGTACCAGGGGTTCCAGGGCAAGCACTGGTCGCTTCCGCCGAGGAAGGTCCTCCCCAAGCCGTACGGGGCCTCGCACCCGGCGATGTGGTACGCGGCCGGATCCCCGCCCTCGTACGCCATGGCCGCCAGGAAGGGGCTCGGAGTCCTCGGCTTCAGCGTGCAGAAGGTCTCCGACATGGAGTGGGTGCTGGAGCAGTACAAGACCGCCATTCAGGAGGCCGAGCCGGTCGGCGACTTCGTCAACGACAACGTGATGGTGACCTCGACGGCGATCTGCGCGCCGACGCACGAGGAGGCCGTGCGGATCGCGGCCGACGGCGGTCTCAACTACCTGCAGTCGCTGGTCTTCCGCTACCACGACACCTTTCCGCGCCCCGAGGGCTTCCCGGTGTGGCCGGAGACGCTGCCCGACTTCAACGAGGAGATCATCGAGCTGCTCATCGCGGAGGAACTGCTGATCTGCGGCGACCCGGACGAGGTCTTCCGGCAGTGCAAGCGGTGGGAGCAGGCCGGGGCGGACCAGCTCTCGTTCGGTATGCCCATCGGCATCTCGCGCGAGGACACTCTCCAATCGATCCGGCTCATCGGCGAGCACGTCATACCCAAGATCGACACGGACCCGGTGCACCGCACCACCCGCTTTCGCCAGGCAGCGAGCCTCTGACCCCGCCCGCTTCGGCAATGCCCGGCGCGGGGAGGCCTGGCGCGGGAAGGCTTTGCGCGGGAAGGCCCGGCGCGGGAACGCCCGGCGCGGGGGAGGCCCGGCGCGGGAACGCCCGGCGCGGGGAGGCCCGGCGCGGGGAGGCCCGGCGCGGGGAGGCCCGGCGCGGGGAGGCCCGGCGCGGGGAGGCCCGGCGCGGGGAGGCCCGGCGCGGGAAGGCTTTGCGCGGGGGCCCGGCAGCGTGCCCCTTCGGAGTTCGCCGGGCCGCGCACGCCCGGGCACCACATGGCTTCCGCGTGACGGGGCCCGCGAAGCCGTGGCGGCCGCGGGCGTACGGACGCGGGCTGCCGGCACGTTCCGCGGGTTCGGCCCGCAGGACGCACCGGTCGCCCGGCGGGGCGGCGGCATCCCGGCCCGCCGCCCCGGACGAGGTCCCGGCCGGAGGCCCCTCCGCGGCGGCCCCGGCCGGGACCGACGAACCGCCCCGCTGCGCCGCTTCCCCCTGCGCCCGCCACTGACCGTCACACCCGAGAAGGGACCTGAGCATGCTCGACCACCTCATACGCGGAGCGACCGTCGTGGACGGGACGGGTGCGCCCGCGCGCATAGCGGACGTCGGGATCCGCGGCGGGCGGATCACGGTCGTCACCGAGGCCGGAAACGTCACGGAAGCGGCCAGGACCACCGAGGACGCGAGCGGGCTCGTCCTCACGCCCGGCTTCGTCGACCCGCACACGCACTACGACGCCCAGCTCTTCTGGGACCCGTATGCCACCCCCTCGATGAACCATGGCGTGACCACGGTCGCGGGCGGCAATTGCGGCTTCACACTCGCCCCACTGAACCCCGACCGCCCCGAGGACGCCGACTACACGCGTCGCATGATGTGCAAGGTCGAGGGCATGTCCCTGGTCGCGCTCGAAGAGGGCGCGCCCTGGAACTGGCATTCCTTCGGCGACTACCTCGACGCCCTGGAGGGGCGGATCGCCGTCAACGCGGGCTTCATGGTGGGACATTGCGCGCTGCGCCGCCACGTGATGGGGCCGGACGCGATCGGCGGACAGCCCATGCCGGATCAGATGGACCGCATGCTCCGGCTCCTTCATTCATCGATGGAGCAGGGGGCGTGGGGCCTGTCCACGACGCAGTCCTCCACGCACTCCGACGGGGACGGCCGACCGGTCGCCTCCCGGCACGCGCGCCCCGAGGAACTGCTCGCCCTCTCCCGCGCGGTCGGCGAGCACGAGGGCACCCAGATCGAGGCGATCGTGGCCGGCTGTCTCGACCAGTTCGCCGACGAGGAGATCGACCTCTTCGTCGAGATGTCCGCCGCTGCGGGCCGGCCCCTCAACTGGAACGTCCTCACCATCGACGCGGCCGTGCCCGAGCGCGTACCGCGCCAGCTCCTCGCCTCCGAGCGGGCCCGCAAGGCGGGCGGCCGGATCGTCGCGCTCACCATGCCGATCCTGACGCCCATGAACATGTCGCTCGGCACGTTCTGTGCGCTCAACCTCATCCCCGGCTGGGGGGACATCCTCGGTCTGCCGGTGCCGGAACGGATCGCCGAGCTGCGCAAACCCGCCGTACGGGCCGAGATGCTGCGCCGCGCCGGCAGCAAGGAGGCGGGCGTCTTCCGCAGGCTGACGAACTTCGGCCGCTATGTCATCGGTGACACCTACTCCGCCGCGAACGAGGGTCTCAGCGGCCGGGTCGTCGCCGACATCGCCGCGCAGCGCGGTCAGGATCCCTTCGCCTGCCTCGTGGAGATCTGCGTCGCGGACGACCTGCGGACGGTGCTGTGGCCGATGCCGACCGACAACGACCCGGCGAGCTGGGAGCTGCGGCGGCAGACCTGGGAACACGAGGATGTGATGCTGGGCGGCTCGGACGCCGGGGCCCACCTCGACCGGATGTGCGGGGCGCCGTACACCACTCGCTTCCTCGGCGACTGCCTGCGCGGACGCCGGCTGGTCGGCCTCGAGCGGGCCGTGAAGATGCTGACGGACGACCCGGCGCAGCTCTTCGGTCTGCGCGAGCGCGGCCGTATCGCCGAGGGCTGGCACGCGGACCTGGTGCTCTTCGATCCGGAACGGATCGACGCGGGCCCGGCCCGGCTCGTCCACGACCTGCCGGGGGGCAGCCCGCGGCTGGACTCGCAGGCTCTCGGTGTCGTCAGCGTGCGCGTGAACGGTGTCGAGACCGTCCGGGACGACGCGGTGACGGGCAAGGTGCCGGGCACGGTGCTGCGTTCGGGCCGTGACACGTGCACGGTCGTCACCGCGCACTGATCCGCTGGGCCCAACAAGGCTGTGGGCGTGGCCTGTTCACGCTCCCCGGCCACCTCGGTCCTCCGTCCCTTCGGCGCCGCGCCCTTCCACGCCACGCCCCCCTTCGCCCCGGGAGCGCTCCAGCTCCCGGGGCGTTCGGCGTCCGGCCCGGCAGAGTGCGGTACTCAATCCCTCCCCAGGAACACCGGGTTCGTCAGGGCGGCCGGCGCGCCCGGCAGGCCCGAGGCGCCGCCGTCCGCCGGGGGATGCCGCACCTCGGCCCGTACGTACGCCGCGTTCGCGGGCGTCGTGCGCCACTCGACCGTGCCCGTGCCGGAGGCGGGGAGCTGGGTGGCGTAGAGCTGGCCCTGATCGGTGACGAAGCGGGCAGAGCAGCCGGGGACGCCCGAGACCTCCAGGCGGACCGTCACCTCGGTCCCGCTGGTCACCGCGAGGCGTTCGCCGATTCCCGCGTGTCTCCCCGGGCCCGCTGTCACCCGGAACGCCAGCTCGACCTTGGACGACGCGGCGATCCAGCTCCGCCCCGCTCTGATGCCCTCCTGGATCGCCTGACGGGAGAGGTCGTCGGCGAGGACGACCGTCTGCGGATGACCCACGAGGTCCGGATCGCGGTGCGCGTCGCTGTTGCCCATCGCGGGCAGCCAGCGGCCGCGCCCCCGGGCGGCGGCCACCAGGGTGTTGTCCCACTCGGCGATCGTCACCTCGTCGTCCGGGGTGAACGGGCCGTTCCACACCTCCACCGCGTCCGCCTCGTTGAGACCGAACTTCCAGTTGCAGCCGACGCAGGTGGCGTGCGGATGCGCGGGGACGACCAGACCGCCCGCCGCGCGGATCTTCCGGGAGAAGCGGCCGAACGCGTTGTCCCGGGCCCGGTAACGCCAGTCGATGAACGTGCCGCCGTCGATGCCCAGCGCCACCACGTGGCCGTTGCGCGTCGTGACCTCCTCGCCGGTGAGGATCAGCAGGTCGTCACCCCACAGCCCCTCCCACGCGCCGTGGCCCGACACGGTGTTGTGCTCGGTCGTGGTGATGAAGTCCAGCCCGGCGGCCCGCGCAGCGGCGGCCACCTCCGCCGGGGTGCGGCGGCCGTCGGAGTGGACGGAGTGCAGATGGCAGTCGCCGCGGTACCAGGCGCGGCCGCGGCCCTTCG
Source organism: Streptomyces sp. NPDC051776 (assembly GCF_040681345.1). Lineage (NCBI taxonomy): Bacteria > Bacillati > Actinomycetota > Actinomycetes > Kitasatosporales > Streptomycetaceae > Streptomyces > Streptomyces sp. NPDC051776. The sequence continues at coordinate 111,192 of NZ_JBFAYQ010000001.1, forward strand.
CACGCTGTGGCGGATAGACGGGCTCCGGCGTGGGGCGCTGCTCGCCGAACCGCAGGGTGATGGTGACCTCGTAGTCCATGCCCTGCGGCGCCACCGTGTACGGGCCGAGGACGACATGCCAGGTGCCGGCCCGGACCGGCCCGGCGAGATAGCCGGGCGTGGCCCGCTCCGCCGCGATGGTGAACTCCGAGCGCGCCCCGCCCGACCAGCCGCGGAAGCCCCGGCCGCCCAGCTCCGTGCCGCGCTCGTCGAAGATTCCGATGTCGCAGGCGTTGCCCTGCGTGCCCGGCGGAACCGCGGGTTTGTCGTATGTGTAGGAGACGGCGATCTCCCGGACGCCGCGCGGGACTTCGACGGGGAGGTACACGAAGTCCGGACAACCGGTCGGCAGGTGACCGGTGACCTTTCTCGTCTCCTCACCGCCGCCGTCGCGCTCGTCGGCACGGGCGAAGGTCACGGTCCCGAGCGTAAGCGCGCCGGCCGCACCGGCGACAGCCGACAGCCTGAGGACGTCACGTCGTTCCATCCGGGATCCCCCCACAGTCGGGAACTGATGTGTCACACCGCGTGACACTGTTCTACGCGTCCCGGGCGACGACGAGAAGGCCTGTGGACAACCAGGCGGCCGACGCGCGGCGCTCCGGCGCGCCGCGGCGGTCCGGCCCCCGCCCCTGTCGCGGCCGGTTCTGCGGCCCGTCCAGGGCCGGGCTCTGCGGCCCGTTCACCGCGATACCGTCGCGGCATGCCTGACGTTCGGTTGACCACGCCCTCGTACCTCGTGCTCGGCATCATCGACACGCTCGGCGAGGCCACCCCGTACGACGTGAAGGTCGAGGCCGCCCGCACGGTCGCACCGTTCTGGGCGATGCCGCACGCACAGGTGTACGCGCAGTGCGACCGCCTCGTGGACGGGGGCCTGCTCTCGGAGGTCCGCCAGACCAGCGGCCGGAACCGGCGGCTGATGAAGCTGACCGAGGCGGGCCGGGAAGCGCTCGCCGCATGGCTCGCCGACCCGTCGTTCGTCCCCGTCGAGGCGCGTGAGCACGGCATCCTGAAGCTCTGGTTCGGCGCCAGGCCGGAGGTGCTCGCCCCGGTGCAGTTCGCCGAACACCGCGGTCTGCTGGAGGGCTACGAGGAACTCGCCGAGGATGTCGGCCCCTTGCTGACCCGCGGTCAGCGCGAGGCGCTCGAGTTCGGGATCCGGTACGAGCGGATGATGCTCGACTTCTGGCAGTGGGTGGAGCAGCGCGGCTCGTAAGGAGCCGGCCGGCGGCCGGGGCGCACGCAGGAGGCCGCGAAAAAGCGCAGGCATACGTGGCGTTGACCACACCGCCTGTCGGCGCTACCTTCTCGATAGTCCAAAAAGGACTATTGAGGGCCAGCGATCCGAGGAGTCGCCGTGCACCGTCCGAAGCGGATCGACTGGCGCCGCGTGGCCACTGTGGCCGTGGTGTTCGTCTGCGTCACCTATGCGCCGCTCGCGATGACCGAGCTGTGGCCGTACACGAACCCGAGCGCACCACGGTTCGGCGAGTGGGTCCTCTCCCGCGTGGTCTCGGCGCAGTACGTCACCGACGCCCTCGCGACGCGGATCGAGCCCTACCGCCGCAATCTCGTCCCGATGATCGTCCACTCGGTCCTGGGCGGCGTGCTGATGCTGCTCGGGCCCGCCCAGCTGCTCACGGCTGTCCGCCGGCGCATCCGCCTCCACCGCGCCGTGGGCGTGGTGTTCGCGGTGACGGTGTACGTCTCTATGGCGGGCGCCGCGATCTACCTGGCGCGTACGGCACCCGAGGACGCGTTCAGCGGCCCGGCCTTCTGGATCGTGCTCGCCACCATCCTGGTCGGCACGGTGCTGAGCGTGACCTTCGGCATCCTCGCCGCCGTCGGTGGATTCCCCGACCTGCACCAGCGGTGGATGCTCCTCTGCTACGCCTTCCTCATGACGGCGCCGCTGCTGCGCCTGGAGTGGGGGGTGCTCCCGTGGGTCATGCCCGGGCACTCCATGGAGAGCGTCAACCGGGTGGCCATCATGCACCTCGGCTCCCTCGTCACCTTCGGGGCACTGCTCGCCTCGCGCGCGATGGACCGGCGTACAGACGTGCGCGGTGTGACGGGGACATGGGCGCCGACCCCCGTACTCGCCGCCGCACACCTCGCCGGTGCGGGTGCCCTGGCCTGGATCGCCTGGTCCTACTGGGGCTGGGGAACGACCGGTCAGCGCCTGCTGGTGGCCTATCTGCTGCCGTACGCCGCCATGTACGCCGTCATAGCCGTCCGCGGGCGGCGGGCGGGCCGCGAGGGCAGGAGCTGGGCGCGCGAGGAGTGGCGGCTCCATGTCACCGCCCTCTGCCTGGCGCCCGTGCTCTCGGCCGGCGCTGCGCTGCCGTTCGAGCACGCCCTGGGCCTGGACCGGCAGGCCGCGCTGTCCGCGGGAGTGACGATCGGCTGCGGTGTACTCGCGTTCGCGGCGACGACCGTGGTCAGCCTGCGCGTGATGTACGGGCGCGCGGTGGTCAAGCGGGAGGGGGTCGCCGCGGCACGCCGCGCACGCCGGCTGTCACGGGTCGCCTGACGGAGGCCGCGACGCGGGACACCGAGCCACAGAGATGCCGAGACGGACGGGACGGAGATGAGGGGTGGGTGAGGAGCGGATGACCGACGCAACGGACACGCCCGGCGGTGGGGGAGCGGGCGCGCCGGGCGGTGAGGGACTGGGCCTGCCTGGTACCGACGGGGCGCGCGCCGAGCCGGTGGCCGACCCCCCAGGGCCCGGGACCGACCCCACAGGGCCCGGGGCCGAGCTCCGCGCCGCGGCCTCGGACTTCGCCGGGGGCCGCGAACTGACTGCTGCGGTGCCGATGCTGGCCGTCGCCGTGGCCGTGGTCGGCATCCTGGTCGGCGCCGTCATGGCGGGCGCAAGCCTCGCCGGTGAGGTGTTCGGTGCCTGGACCTCCCCGGAACCGCTGAGCCCTGGCCTCCTGGGCGCGGCCATGCTCGGCGTCACCCCCGGTCTGTTCAGGATCGGCCGAGCCCAGGTCTGGGAGGAGGTCCGTACACTCGCCCTCCCGCTCGCCGTCGTACTCGTCGGCCTGTTCGCCGTGACCCTGCTCAACGCGGGTGAACTCCAGGTCGCCCGGGGTGGTCCGGTGGTCCTCGTGCTGTTCAGCCTCGGCTGGGTCTTCGTCCTGGGACTGCTGGCGGTCTGCGCGGTCGCGTGCGTCGGAGGGCAGTACCTCAAGACCCGGCAGCCGCCCCAGGAGCGGATCGCGCCGCTGCCGGGATGGTCGAAGCCGTTCCTGGCCGTCCTGGGCTCGTCCTGGTTCGGGATCGGCACGGGCCTGCTCGCCGTCCCGGGATTCTGGGCGGACTTCGTCCCGTGGAGCGTCGACCGGCCCGACGCGCAGGCCCTCGGCGTATGGGCCCTGGCCCTCGGTGTCGGTGTCCTGGGCGCCCTGGCCGAGGACGACCTGACCCGTACGCGCCCGGCCCTGCTCGCCGTTCCCGGTGTCGCCGTGGCCCTGGCCGTGGTGCTGGGTGTCCGTGCCGGTGACGTCGACTGGACCTCGGGGCCCGGGCTGTCCCTGACGGTCATGGTCACCGGGCTGCTCGTCACGGGCCTGACCGGACAGCGGCTCCTGACACGGCATTCGGCTCCCCGTCCATAAGGGCGCGGTCCGGGAGGCGGCTTCGCCGGATCGGGGAATCCGCGACCGCGCGTCCTTCTCCCCGCACCCGCCGTGGGAGAACATACGCAGATGCGGATCTCGACGACCATCTTCTTCACCGACGAGACCATCACCCCCGTCCGACTCGCGCGCGAGCTGGAGCAGCGCGGATTCGCCGGGCTCTACGTCCCCGAGCACACCCACATCCCCGTGAGCCGCGAGACGCCGAGCCCTTCCGGTGGCCGGCTGCCTCGCGAATACGGCCGTACCCTCGACCCGTTCGTCGCCCTCGCCCAGGCCGCGGCCGTCACCGAACGGCTCATCCTCGGCACGGGCATCACACTCGTCGCGCAGCACGACCCCATCGGCCTCGCCAAACAGGTCGCCACCCTCGACCACCTCTCCCGGGGCCGGCTCACCCTCGGCGTCGGCTTCGGCTGGAACGTCGAGGAGGCCGCCGACCACGGAGTCGACTGGGCCCGCCGGCGCGACATCGTGCGCGACCGGCTGGCCATGATGCGGGCCCTGTGGTCGGACGATCCGACGCCGTACGAGGGAGAGTTCGGCTCCGTCAGCGCCAGTCACGCCCATCCCAAGCCGGTCCAGAAGCCGCGCGAGCGCGCCGGTACGACACCGCTCACCGGACCGCGCACGCTCATCGGCGGCGGCGCGGGACCCAAGCTCTTCGCGCACGTCACCGAGTACGCTGACGGGTGGCTGCCGATCGGCGGCCGAGGCCTGAGCGAGACCATCCCCCGGCTCCGCGAGGCGTGGGAGCGGGCCGGGCGCGGTCCGTCGGCCCCTCAGGTCGTGCCGTATGCGGTGCGGCCCTCGCCCGGGAAGATGAGCCACTACCGCGACCTGCCGCTCGACGAGGTCGTGCTCCAACTGCCCGCCGCGGACGATGCCGAGGTCCTGCGCACCCTGGACGACTACGCCCAGTACCTGTAGACCCGCGCTCCCCCGAACACAGCAAGGCTGTGCTGCGCGGAGTTCGAAGCCCGACGCGAACCCCGTGGCCGCACATGGGGACTTCGTCCCTGGTGCGGCGGATGACGCCACCGACGACTCCGCGTCCCCGAGGGCCGGTCCTCCGACCGGCACTCGGGTGTATTCCCGGCAAAGAGGTCGGAGCACCGTGACCATGTGCACACACCGCGCGGTGGACGGAGCCGGGGCACTGTCCGAAGGCGCTCGTATGCTCGGGGAATGACGACGAGCGCCCCCGGGGCCGACCGCTCCGCACCCACCGCCAACGCCATGCGCCGGGCGTTGCGCCGCGCCCGTGACGGCGTCGCGCTGGACGTCTCCGAGGCCGCCGTCCTCCTCCGGGCCCGCGGCGACGACTTGACGGACCTGTGCGCCTCCGCGGCCCGTGTGCGGGACGCCGGGCTGGCGGCCGAGGGCCGCGCCGGAGTCATCACCTACTCGCGCGGGGTCTTCATCCCCCTCACCCGGCTCTGCCGGGACAAGTGCCATTACTGCACCTTCGTCACCGTCCCGGGCAAACTGCGGCGAGCGGGCCACGACATGTACCTGTCGCCGGACGAGGTGCTTGACATCGCCCGCCGCGGCGCCGAAATGGGGTGCAAGGAGGCCCTGTTCACGCTCGGGGACCGCCCTGAGGACCGCTGGCCCGAGGCCCGTGAGTGGCTGGACGCGCACGGCTACGACGACACCCTCGCCTACGTGCGTGCCATGGCCATCCGGGTCCTGGAGGAGACCGGACTCCTCCCGCACCTCAACCCCGGCGTCATGTCGTGGACCGAACTGCAGCGGCTCAAGCCGGTCGCCGCCTCCATGGGCATGATGCTGGAGACGACGGCGACCCGGCTGTGGAGTGAACCCGGCGGCCCCCACCACGGCTCGCCCGACAAGGAACCGGCCGTACGCCTGCGGGTCCTCGAGGACGCGGGCCGCTCCAACATCCCCTTCACGTCCGGGATCCTGATCGGCATCGGCGAGACGTACGAGGAGCGAGCGGAATCCCTCTTCGCGCTCCGTCGCATCGCCCGCGCCTACCACGGCATCCAGGAGCTGATCATCCAGAACTTCCGTGCCAAGCCGGGCACGGCGATGCGCGGGATGCCGGACGCCGAGCTGAACGAACTGGCCGCGACCATCGCCGTCGCCCGGCATGTGATGGGCCCCTCCGCCCGCCTCCAGGCGCCGCCGAACCTCATCGAGTCCGAGTACGCCCTGCTCATCGGTGCGGGCATCGACGACTGGGGCGGCGTCTCGCCCGTGACGCCCGACCACGTCAACCCCGAGCGGCCCTGGCCCAAGATCGACGAACTCACCGAGCGCACTGCCGCGGAGGGCTTCACCCTGCGGGAACGGCTGCCCGTCTACCCGGAGTTCGTACGCCGCGGCGAGCCGTGGCTGGATCCGCGCATCATGCCGCACGTGAACGCCCTCGCCGACCCGGAGACGGGTCTCGCCGACGAGGAGACCGCCCCATGCGGGATTCCCTGGCAGGAGCCCGAAGAGGGCTTCACCGCCTCGGGCCGCACCGATCTGCACCGCACGATCGACACAGAGGGCCGCACCTCCGACCGGCGGGACGATTTCGACGCGGTGTACGGGGACTGGGAGGCGCTGCGCGAGGCGGCCGGCCCCGGGATGGTCCCCTCCCGGATAGACGGCGATGTGAAGTCGGCGCTCTCTGTGGCGGCCGACGACCCGACGCGCCTGACCGACGACGAGGCGCTCGTGCTCCTGCACGCCGACGGGCCGGCGCTGGACGCGCTGTGCGGGATCGCCGACGACGTGCGGCGCGCGGCCGTGGGCGACGAGGTGACGTACATCGTCACGCGCAACATCAACTTCACCAACGTCTGCTACACCGGCTGCCGTTTCTGCGCCTTCGCCCAGCGCCGTACCGACGCCGACGCCTATACCCTCTCCCTCTCCCAGGTCGCCGACCGCGCCGAGCAGGCATGGGACGTGGGCGCCGTCGAGGTGTGCATGCAGGGCGGCATCCACCCGGACCTGCCCGGCACCGCGTACTTCGACATCGCGCGGGCCGTGAAGGAGCGGGTGCCGGGCATGCATGTGCACGCCTTCTCGCCGATGGAGGTCGTCAACGGCGCCACGCGCACGGGGATGTCCGTCAAGGACTGGCTGAGCGCCGCCCGGGAGGCAGGACTCGACACCATCCCCGGCACCGCCGCCGAGATCCTCGACGACGAGGTCCGCTGGGTCCTGACCAAGGGCAAGCTGCCCGCCGCCACGTGGGTCGAGGTCGTCAAGACGGCGCACACGCTGGGCATCCGGTCCTCATCGACGATGATGTACGGGCATGTGGACCAGCCCCGGCACTGGCTCGGCCACCTCCGGCTGCTGGCCGAGATCCAGCAGGAGATGGGCGGCTTCACCGAGTTCGTCACCCTGCCCTTCGTGCACACGAATGCGCCGGTGTATCTGGCGGGGATCGCCCGCCCCGGCCCGACCACCCGGGACAACCGCGCCGTCACCGCCATGGCCCGGCTCCTCCTCCACCCGTACATCCGCAACATCCAGACGAGCTGGGTGAAGCTCGGTACGGAGGGCGCCGCGGAGATGCTGCGCTCGGGGGCCAACGACCTGGGCGGCACACTGATGGAGGAGACCATCTCCCGTATGGCGGGCTCGGGTTACGGCTCGTACCGCTCGATCAAGGATCTGGTCGCCATCGCAGAAGCGGCCGGGCGCCCGTCCCGCCCGCGCACCACGACGTACGGTGAGGTCCCCGCGGAGCGGAGGGAGGCGGCTCTGGCGTCCGACGGGCACCTTCCCGAGTTGCTGCCGGTGCTGGGGAGCGACTGACGGAGGGCGTCGATGGGCCGCAGCACGAGCGGTGCCCACCGCGGCGTCAACGCGATTCTGCGGCCGGTTCTTCGGCGAGCTGCCTGACGCCCTCCAGCGTCGCGTCCATGTTGGCGCGGAGGACGTCCATCCGGAACGCCACGACCTCCTCCTCCCGTTCCGGCATGGAGTCGATCGCCAGGCTCAGTCCGGAACGGGCGGGGCCGATCCGCACCGAGTGACGGAGCACGGTCGTGCCGGACTCGTCGGGCTCCAACTCGAAACGCCAGGTGGCCATCGGCTTCTCCGGATCCGGTTCCGGGTCGCCGAACCGCCCGTCCGGTGACACGACCACCCATCCGAAGACGCGCTCCACCTCGAACTCCACGATGCGGGACACCGTCTGCCAGGCGCCGAGCAACCGGTTGTGGTTGTAGCCCACGAACATCGCCCCGGCAGCGGCCGTGCCAGTGGCATTGCCGATCCATTCCACATGCTGCAGTTCGGGGCTGAGACGGGCGGACAGGTCGATGTCGGTCACCAGATCCCAGACGCGTGCCGGAGCCGCCTCGACATGGATCTCGCACTGCACTTGCGGACCGTCGGCGTACCGCACGGTGTCCCCCTCGTCGTCGGGACCGCGTCGGTCCTGGTCGGTGAATGCGGTCGGTTGGCCCTGCCCGCAACGGGCGAGGAGCCGAATCCGGCCACGACCGCGGCAGTCGCACGCACACAGCACCCTAGCGCCGCCCCCGAGGCGGACGGTGTCACCCCCACCACCGCGCTCTCCGGACGCGGAGCCGGAAGGGGCAGCCGTGCCGCGCCTCTGGTCTTCCCCGGCCCGCCGCCCTACCCTGACGGACCGTCAGGAACGGCGGCCCGGGAGGCGACCATGCTGCTGCAGGGGAAGACCGTGATCGTGTCCGGCGTCGGCGCGGGACTCGGCCACCAGGTCGCGGCCGCATGCGTACGCGACGGTGCGAACGCCGTGCTCGGTGCCCGTACCGAGGCGAATCTCGCCAAGTCCGCCGCCGAGGCCGACCCCTCCGGCCGGCGCACGGCATGGCGCGCGACCGACATCGGCGACGAGCGGCAGTGCGAAGCGCTGGCGGCCCTGGCCGCCGAGCGATTCGGCGGCGTGGACGCCGTCGTGCACGTCGCCGCGCTCGACGCGTACTTCGGCGGGCTGGAGGACGCCGACTTCGCCACCTGGGCGAAGGTACTCGACGTCAATCTGCTCGGCACGCTGCGGATGACACGCGCCTGTCTGCCCTCCATGAAGGAGCGGGGCGGCGGTTCGGTCATCCTCATCGGCACGCAGTCCTCGGTCGCCGCCCCCTCCCAGGTCCGGCAGGCGGCGTACGCGGCCTCCAAAGGAGCGCTGGTCTCCGCCATGTACTCGCTCGCCCGCGAACTGGGGCCGCACCGGATCCGGGTGAACACCGTCCAGCCGGGCTGGATGTGGGGCCCGCCGGTGCAGGCGTACGTACGGTTCACGGCGGAGACGTCCGGCGTACCGGAGAACGAGGTCCTGGCAGGTCTCACCGAGCGCATGGCGCTGCCCGAGCTCGCGACCGACACGGACGTGGCGGAGGCCGCGGTCTTCCTGGCCTCCGACCGGGCGCGCTCGATCACCGGCCAGTCACTCCTGGTCAACGCGGGCGAACTGATGCGGTGAGGCCGAGGCGACCGTACGGGCCCGCTGGAACCGGCACACGCGCGGACTGCCGGCCGATGAGCCGCGGCACCCCACTGGATCGCTGAACCGCGCACCAGAAAAAATGCGTGTTCTGGAATGTTCGACGCCGACCTCTGGAGCCGCACCCCGTGACCACGCTACGGACGAGCCCCGCCTCCCTACCCGGGGCGGCGCGCGCCGCCGTGCTGCGCCGCCCCACCCTCGGTGCGGCCATCCTGTGCCTGCTGTCCTTCGCGGGCCACGTGATCGCTCAGCGCGCCGCGGAGGTGTCGATGGTCGACCTGCTGGTCTACCGGGCGGAGGGCTGGGCCGCGCGCACCGGCGGGGACCTGTACGGCCTGCGCGCCACCGTCTACGAGCTGCCCAACACCTACCCGCCCTTCGCCGCCCTCGCCTTCACCCCGCTGACCCTCGTGGACCCCGGCACGCTGAAGGCCCTGGCCGTCGCGGTCAACCTTGGCCTGGTGGTCGCCCTGGCGCATCTGGCGCTGCGCCTCGTCGGCCGCCCGCTCACGGTGCCCCGGCCGGCCGCGGTTCTGGCGCTCTCCGCGCTCGCGGTCTGGTGCGAACCGGTATGGACGACGTTTCGGTGGGGGCAGATCAACCTGCTCCTCGCCGTCCTCGTGCTGTGGGACCTGACCCGGGGGAAGGGGCACCGCTGGGCGGGGGCCGGTATGGGCATCGCCGCCGGGATCAAGGTGACCCCGGCCCTCTTCGTCGCCTTCTTCGCGACAGCCGGCCTGGTCGAGGCCGGGCGGCGGATGCGGGCCGGGCGCGGCCCCTGGAACGAGCACCTGCGCCGCGCCTCCGTCGGATCCGCCGCCTTCGCCGCCACCGTCGCGGCTGCCGCCGTCCTGCTCCCGCGGGACACCCGGCGGTTCTGGACGGAGGTCCTGGTCGCGACGGACCGGCCCGGATACGTCGAGGGCACGGGCAACCAGAATCTGCTCGGAGTCCTCGCCCGTGCCCTGCACACCCCCGAACCCGGCGCGTGGTGGGTCGTCGCGGTGGCCCTGGTCGCCGGCGCGGGACTGGCCACGGCCGTGGCCGCCCAGCTCGCGGAGGACCGGATGCCGAACGGCCGGGCATGGGCGGCCGTCGTGTGTGCCGTCACCGCCCTCCTGGTCAGCCCCGTCTCCTGGTCGCACCACTGGGTGTGGTCCGTCCCCTTGGTACTGCTGCTCGGCGCCGAGGCGCTGCGCCGCCGCGACGCCCGGTGGACCGCCTGGACGGTGCTGACCGGCCTCGCGTTCTGCTCGTTCATGATCTGGTGCGTTCCGCATGCCACACCCGATAGGCCCGAATTGCGGCAGAATCCAGGGCAGATGGTGCTGTCGGGTGCGTATCCGCTCCTCGGCCTCGCCTTCCTCGCCGTCGCCACGGGGCTCGCCTTCCGGGCCTGGCGTACGCCGCCCTCGCACCCGGAGTCCGTCGACCTCTCGCGGCAGCGCGACCGCACTCCGTCCTCCGCGCGGGGGTAGGCCGTCCTCCGCGCGGGGGCAGCCCCGCCTACGCGCGGGGGTAGCGGGCGAGCCAGCCCGGGGCACTGGACGCGGGGCTGTGCAGCGCCGGCCCCTGCGTCATCTCCATCGCGAAGTCGTCCGCGATCTCCAGGATCGTGGAGCGGCCTTCCAGTTCGGCCAGCCAGCCCGGCGGAAGTGCCGTCTCGCCGTGCAGCGTGCCGAGCATGTTCCCGCAGATGGAGCCGGTGGAGTCGGAGTCGCCGCCATGGTTGACCGCGAGCAGGAGGCCGTGCCGGATGTCCTCGGCGACCAGGGCGCAGTAGACCGCGATGGCCAGCGACTCCTCGGCCGTCCAGCCCCTGCCGAGCGACTCGACGCGGGCCGGGGACGGCAACCCCTGGCGTACGGCGCCGAGGGCATGTCGCAACGCGTCGGTGGTCTCCTCGTGGCCGCGGTGCAGCGCGAGGCGGCGCAGCGCGTGCTGGACAGCGCTGTCGAGGTCGTCGCCGCGGGCGAGGCTGTGGATGATGACGGCGAAGGCGCCGGCCGCGAGGTAGCCGGTGGGGTGTCCGTGCGTGTGGGCGGCGCATTCCACGGCGAGCTGGAAGACGAGCTGCGGCTCCCAGCCCACGAGCAGGCCGAAGGGCGCCGAGCGCGTGATCGCGCCGCAGCCCTTGGAGTCGGGGTTCTTGGGCCGCTCCAGGGTTCCCATAACGTCGTCACCGAGGCCGGTGAGGCAGGCGCGGCCCGGCTCGCGTCGCGCGTAGAGCCACTCCTCGCGGGCGAGCCATCCGTCGTCCTTGCGGCGCTCGTCAGGGCCCCAGTTGTTCTGGGTGGCGGCCCAGCGAACATGGGCGCGGTAGATGTCGGTGGGCGGGTGCCAGGCGCCGGTGTCCCGGCGGACCTGGGCCCGTATGAGCCCGTCGACGGTGAACAGGGTCATCTGGGTGTCGTCGGTGACGGCGCCGCGCCGCCCGTACGCGGGCACGAAGTCGGTGACGCCGTCCTGTCCGTACTTGGTACGGATCTCCTCCAGCGAGTCGAATTCGATCCCCGCGCCCAGTGCGTCCCCCATCGCACCGCCGAGCAGGCAGCCGCGCACGCGGCTGCGGAAGTCCTGCTGCTCGGCGCGGCCCCATACGGCGGTCGCGGATGCGGTCACGGGGGCGCCCCTTCCCTGTCCGTGCTCGGCCCCTGAACTGGCTCAGCACTGTAATCGACCCGGGGACGATCCAATCCGGTCCGGTGGTCAAGCCGCTGCCATGGCCTGCGGCGGGCCGGGTCGCCGGGAGGGACGCCCGCGTCCGGTCCGGGGTGCACGGGGAGGGGCCCCGGGGGTCAGTTCTCTCCGGCGGCAGGCCTGACCGTCTTCATGATCTTCTCGATCTGCGCGGTGGTCAGTGCGTGCGGAACACCCTGGTCCGCGTAGATGACCCAGCCGTGCATGGTTCCGTCCGGAAGCTTCCGGGCGATGCTGTGCACGATGGCCTTCGACGGGACGCACGGGCTGGGCCGGTGGGTGACGGTGACCTTGGCGGTCGCGGTGTAGCCGTCGATGCCGTTGAGCTTCCACGGCTTCGCCCGGCCGACCTCCATCCTCGGCTTGTGCTCGTCGCCGCCGTAGGCGACGTACCCCCAGTTCCCCGCCCAGTTCCGGGCGTTCTCCTGCAGGGTGCCCTCGGTCCCGCCGCCCGTCGTGCCGACCGTGGCGAGCTGTCCCTTGCCGGCCTCGCCGATGCTGTTGGGGTTGGGCGCCGAAGCGCAGCCGCCCTCACGGTAGTTGCCCGCACCCGTCATCACGACGATCGGCTTGCCGTTGTCGTCGTTGTACGAGACGGCGGTGTCCTCGTCGAGGATCTGCCACTTCTCTGCCTTGCCCGGTACGTCGTAGCGGAAATGGTGCTCGTCCCGCGTCTGGGTCTGCCAGCCGGGGATCATCGGGCCGTCGGCGGCGGCCGGGGGCGTGGCCTTCGAGGTCGAGGACTTCGGGGACGCCGTGGATCCCTTCGCCTTGCCGGAGCCGCCCTCGTCCCCGTCCACCAGGACGGATATCCCGATGCCGAGCCCGGAGAGGGCCAGGACACCCACGATTGCACCGAACAGCAACCACTTGGACAGGGGTGGCGGTTGGGGCGGGGAACCGGCGGGCCCCGCCTGCCAGGGGCCGGGCGGGGAACCGGGTGGCCCCGGGTGCCAGGGGCCGGGCGGTGGTCCGAAGCCCGGCTGCTGCGGAGGATTCCGGGGCGGTTGCTGATTCTGTGGCCATGACATGGCGGACACCCTAGAAGCCGTGGTTCGCCGGCCGATCGGCGGGCGGCGACAGAACCGCAACAGTGGTTGCCCCGCGCGCACGGCGTCGTGCCGGCCGTTTCCGTCGGGAGCGTCCGCGCCTCTCCCCATCTGACGTCATGTCAGCTAGAACCTCCGGCATGACTCATGAGCCGAGCGACCACACCACCGGCGGCACGACCCCCCACACCACCGCCGGCGCGAACGAGGACACCCGCAGCGAGATCTACGCGGAACTGGCTTCCGTCGGACCGTACGGGGTCCGCCCGGGCCACGCGCTCATCACCATGGTCGAGCCGCACCCCGGCCACGAGTACGCCTACAACCGCTGGTACGAGGACGACCACTTCATCGCGGGCGCGATGGCCATGCCGTGGATCTACGCGGGACGGCGCTGGGTCGCCACCCGCGAGCTCCGACTTCTGCGCTACCCGGGGAAGTCGGCCGTTGCCGACCCCGTCACCGCGGGCTGCTACATCTCCGTCTACTGGATCACCGAGGGGCGCTACGGCGACCACATGCGCTGGACCGTCGCCATCAACAAGCGCCTGGGCCGCGACAGCCGGGTCCACCAGGCCCGTACGCACATCTTCACGGCCTTCCAGGACCACGAGGCGACCGTCTATCGCGACGGCGCCGCGGGCCCGCGCGACTTCCATGCGCTCGACCACCCGTACGTGGGCCTCGTCGTCGAAGTCATCGACACCGAGAGCCCGGAGCAGCGCGCAGGCCTCCTGGAGTGGCTGCGCGCCGTGCACCTGCCGAAGCGGCTCAAGGGCTCACCGGCCGCCATGGTCACGGTCTTCCGGCCGACGCCCCTCCCGCTGGACCGGATGTCGTACGTGAAGCAGGTGGAGGGCGTCGACACCCGCCTGACACTGCTGTGGTTCCTGGAGCGGGACCCGCGGGGGTGCTTCGAGCAGTGGTGCACGGGTCTCGACGCCGACGTCGCGGCCTCGGGACTCGGACGTGTCGAACTCGTCGCGCCGTTCATCCCGACCGTGCCAGGAACGGATCGCTACGTGGACGAACTTCGCTGAGCGGCAGGCGCATCGGTGCGCACGACGAGAGGGGGGAAGAACTCGCCCCGGACGGCAACCAGCCCCCTCGGCCGGGACGGCGACCAGTCGAGAGGGCTTCTCGGGTTGCGCGTGGTGCGCGTACTACGGGGTGTTGCCGGTGTTGCGTGTCGGCGCTTTCGTCAGACGGCGCCGAACGAGCCTCGACCGACCTCGAGGATGAAGTCCGTCCACATCTCCGGAGCGAAGTCGAGGACGGGCCCCTGCGGATCCTTCGAGTCGCGGACCGAAACCGCGCGGGAAGTCTCCTTGACTTCCACGCAGTCCCCATTGACGGCCGAGTACGAGGACTTGGTCCATTCCGTCAGCGATGGTTGCCGACTCAGCATGATGACTCCGATGGTCGTGCCGGTTGATTGGGCTTGGCACCCAGCCGCTTTCAGCGGCTCTGCGATCGACGCTACCGCCGCAACACCGGTGTCAGCAGGCCGTGTTCACTCAACCGAGTGGCATATTCCAACGGGATCTTTCCGGGGCTGTCCCACGGGTGTACGGTGCGAGCCCTCAGCTCTGTCCGTAGTTCCCTCCGGGGCATCCGCCGGCCCTTCCTCGGTCAGTTGCTGTAGCTCATCACCACCTTGTGGATGAAATCGCGCGACTGCTCGGCACTCAGCGCCTGCGCACGCAAGTGCTCGTACATCACCGCATAGCTCTGCACGTCGTTCGCCTTCTCCAAGTACAGGTCGCTGGTGACCCCTTCGAGATAGACGACGCTGGCGTCCATCGCGTCCTGGAACTCGAGAATCGCGAATTTCCCGTACATGCCCGGATGGGCGCCCACGTCGTACGGCAACACCTGCAGGGTGACGTGGGGTTGCTCGCTGAGCTGCGCGAGATGTTCGAGCTGCTGGGCCATGATCCGCGGATTGCCCACCACGCGGCGCAGCAGCGCCTCGTCGATCACCGCCCAGAAGCGCAGGGGGTTGATGGGATCCGTCAGACGGTCCTGCCGCTTGAGGCGGATCTGGATCCGCTTGTCGATCTCGCTGGGCGTGGCCTCTGGCCACATGCCCTCGATGACCGCCTGGGCGTACTCCCGCGTCTGCAGCAGGCCGGGGACGATGAGCGATTCGTAGACGCGCAACGAGGCCGCGTCCGTCTCCAGTCCGATGTAGACGCTGTACGGGATGTCGCCGAACGCATGCCACCAGCCCTGCTGGCGTGAATCCTTGGCCATCTGCATCAGCGAGTCGACGATCCGGCGGTCCTCGACCTCGTAGACCCCGCACAGATCTCGGACATCGCGCTGGCTGATGCTGCGGCGGCCGTTCTCCAGCCTGCTGATCTTCGACTGGGAGACCAGCAGACGCTCCGCCACCTCCTCGGCCGTCATGCCCTTGAGCTCGCGGAGCCTGCGCAGCTCCTGACCCAGCCGGCGCCGTCTGACCGTGGGATTGACATGGGACGCCACGGAAACTGCACCTCCGACTTGTACCGCTGTTTGTCCAGCAGCCTGCCACTTCTGGCCATGGCCCCGCTGGAAAACCGCAACAGAGGGTCCCGGTTCGAGCACAAGGCGCAATTGCTCGTGGGTGTACGGGCGTTCGCCCGGCTGCGGGGCGCAACACGTCCATGCCGTGACGCGGGCACATGCCGTCACGCAACTCGCCCGAGCGCATCGAGAAGCAGCCGAGGGCCCCGGCAGAGCCCGTGCCGCGGGACGTGCTGCGCGCGGGGCTTTCGGCGGAACGTGCCGCCGTGCCCCGGGCTTCGGCCGCACCCGGGCGCATGCGCCGGTCCCGGACGCAAGCGTGCGCGCGAGGCGGCGGGAGGCCGGTCCGAACGGCCTCCCTGCCACCCCGCGCGCATCAGCGGCTCCCGAACCGGGTCGTGGGACTGCGGTGCGGTCAGGTGGAGTTGGTGCTCCGGTACTGCTGTGGATCCGTTGTCGTTCCGTGACGCGTCCGGACTCTTCCGGGAGGAATCCCCGGAGGAGGTCTCAGTGAGCCACGGCGCGGGCCATACCCCCGCGACGCGTCGGCATCGGGACACCGCCGGGCTCGCCCGCGCGTCCTCGTGCCGGTGTGCGCCGCGGCTGCGCGGCCACGCCGTTCTGCACGTCCATCACGGCGTGCGCGACCAGGCCGCCCATCGGGTCGTGCCTGATCAGGTCCCGGAGCCGGGAGCGGGAGGACCGCCCCTCGTTACCGGGGTAGAGGTGCTTGCCGAGCCCGACCGCGTGGGCCAGGGCGGCGAGCGCCGCGGTCCGCGGGTCCGGCGGTACACCGGTGCGGATCGCGCTGTCCAGCCGGGCCCTGATCTCCCGGCTGATCGCCGTGTCCGTCGCCTGGTAGCGAGTCGTCGGCAGTACCCCGCACATCTGGCCGGCCACTGCGTGCACCATGCCGCAGCGTTCGAGATGCGTGAGGTACGTCTGGCGCAGCCCCAGGCGGGGCCCGCCGATCCAGTGGACCGCGCGCACCGGGCTGCCGCGTCGGCGCAACAGCTCGAGTGCCGAGTCCAGCGTCGGATCTCCTGTCGGCCGTGGTAGGACCACGGCGATACGATCCCCGTCTGGGGCTATCCGTCCCGCCAGGGCCAGCTCCACTAGCTGTGCCCCGGCCAGGCCGAGGTCGAGCGACTGCGGCTGCGCCGTGGTTCCCGTGGTCGGGTCCAAGGCGAGCAGCAGAAGCTCCTCCGGAATTGTTCTGCGGCTCCTGCCCATCCATGCCTCCCCGCGTGGATGAATGACAGGGTGACCCCTCTCACACTTATCTGTCGAGAGTGCGTGGGTGGTTCGTACGGGAACCGGTAGGTATGTCGTTCCCGTCTAGCACGAAAGCAGGGGGTCGCGACGCCCGGGGCGGGAGCCGGGCGGGAGGGCGGCGGCGTGACGGCGTGGGGCACCCACTGCCGGGCTGGAAACTGGTAGAGCGGATGGGCTGCGGTAGCGGCAGCGGGACGGCGGCGTGGACGGCGACGGCGTCCTGCGGGGACATACGAAGGAGGCACCGGTGGCGGGCGAGTCCCCCGACAGGTCGGAGCAGGGGAAGTCGTCGGGGGAGACGGCTCGACGGGAAGACGGGCGTGAACGTGGGCGCGATCCGAGGCTTGCCCTCGGCGGCCCGTCGTCCGCCGAGGAGGGCCCGGCGGACGGGGAGTTGACGGAGGGGGCGGCCGACGGGGCTCTCGCGGCGGAGACGGACCGCGAGGCAGCGGGTGAGTCCGCCGAGGACTCCGAGCACGACTCCGGCCCGGACTCCGGCGTCGGCTCCCCCACGGACCACGGGGATGCCCGCCTGCGCGCGGCGGTCGCCGCCTGGGTGGCGAGCGCGGACGCGAACGACGAGGGCGCCGGTGACGAGAGCGCGGGCGACGGGGACGGGGACGGTACGGACGGTGCCGATGGCGCGGACGGCGCGGTGACGGGCGAGACGTCCGACGACCGGCCGGAGGGCGCTGCGGCGGACGGGCAGCCGGAAGGCGATCGCGATGGGAGCGCCCGCTCCGACCTGCCCAGGCGCTCGGTCGACCGGCCGACGGCATCGCTCTCCGCGCTGCCCCGGCGGCCGGAGAAGGCGGACGTCGGTGAGTCCGCCGATGGGGCGGACAGCGAGGCGGCGCGGGACGGCGCGGGGGACGAGGCGGCGCGGGACGGCGCGGGTGACGAGGCCGTGGACCGGCCCACGTCGGTGTTCAGGACCCAACGGCCTGCGAAGCGCGCGGAGGCGTCCGTGGCAGGCCGATCCACGGACGGCGAGGCCGCGGCGGCGGACGGCGAGCCAGCGGAGAGCGAAGCGGCCAGGTCCGCGCCGCAGTCCGGGGGCGAAACGATGGCCCGTGCCGAGAGGTCCGAGAGCCGGAACGGCGCAACCGGTGGCGGCGACGCGACGACCGGGGAGGGTGGAACGGCCGGCAAGGACGAGGCGACGACCGGGGACGGCGGGGCAGCCGCGGAATCGCCGGCGGGCTCCGCCGGACCCGCCACGGCCCGCGGACCCGTGGACCGGACCACGTCCGTGTTCCGCGCCCTGTCGCCGCCGGAGCGAGACAAGGCGTCCGACGTGGACGGCGCCGCCGAGCACTCCGAGCAGGCCGCCGACGTACCGGAGCGACCCGTGGATCAGCCCACGGCCGTTTTCAAGGCCCCGCGGCTTCAGGAGCGCGACAAGGCGTCCGAGACCCCTCACAGCGCCCGAGAGGGGCGCTCAGCCGCCGAGAATGCGCCGTCCGCGGAAGACGACGGGTCCGTGAAGTCGTCGAACCGGCAGCCCAGTCGGGGCGAAAAGTCTAAAATGTCCGAAAAATCCAGAGAGGTCGACAGGGTCGCCCGGGACGACGACCGGCCCGCGGGCAGCGCTTCGGCGGGACCCGTGGACCAGGCGAGCACGGCGTTCAAGGCCGTACGCCCCACATCCGGTGACTCCGACTCCGGCGGCAACGGTGGCGGCGCGGGCAGTGGCGGTGCCGACGCCCCTGGCGGGAGCGGCGCGGACGGGCCTGCGGCCTCCGCGTCCGAGCGGACCAGCCGGTTCGTCCCGCTGAAGTCGGCCGACGACGCGCCCCGCAAGCCGCGGTCAGCGGTCAGCACCACCGAGCCGGCCGAGCCGGCCGAGCCGGCCGAGCCGGAAGCCGGTGCGGCGTCCGAGGCGAAGGCGGCGACCGCTTCCGAGGCGAAGGGGACGACCGCTTCCGAGGCGAAGGCGGCGAGCGCTTCCGAGGCGAAGGCGGCGGCCGCGTCCGAGGCGAAGGGGGCGACCGCTTCCGACGCCCCCGCCCCGCCCTCGCCACCCGGCTCCGCACCCGCAAAGCCCTCCGCCCCTCCGCGGGCCGCCGAACCACCTGCGCTGCCCGAGTCCGAGCGCACCAAGCAGGAGCCGGTTCCCGACCCGGCTCCCTTGGAGCTGCTCGCCCAGCTCACCAACACCCCGCCGCCGCCGGAGACTCCGCTGCGCAACGTCGTGCGGCGGATCAAGATCTGGACACCGCTCGTCGTCCTGCTCGCGATTGTCTTCGCGATCGCACAGGCTGTCCGACCGCTCCCGGAGCCGACCCTCGCCCTGACCGCGAGCAATGTCTACGAGTTCGACGGCGCCAAGCCGTCCATGCCGTGGCCGAAGAGCGGTCAGGCTGCGGTCGGCGTGGACGGCCTCGGCAGCTTCGGCACGTTCGGCGAGCAGAAGCCCGTTCCGATCGCCAGCGTGGCCAAGACGATGACCGCCTACGTCATCCTCAAGGAGCACCCGCTCAAGCCGGGCAGCCAGGGTGCCAGGATCCCGGTCGACCGTAAGGCGGAGGAGGACGCCGGGCTGGGCGCGCAGAACGAGTCGGTCGTCGAGACCGAGGAGGGCGAGAAGCTCACCGAGTACGAGGCCCTCAACGCGATAATGATCGCCTCCGCGAACAACGTGGCCCGCCTGCTTGCCCGTTGGGACGCGGGTTCGGAGAAGGCGTTCGTCAAGAAGATGAACCATGCCGCCAAGGACCTCGGCATGAAGAACACCAACTACACCGATCCCAGCGGCCTGGAGGCGACGACCGTCAGCACCGCCGAGGACCAGGTCAAGCTTGGCCGGAAGGTGATGCAGGACCCGGTGTTCCGCGAGGTCGTGGCCAAGCCCTCGTACAAGGACCGAAACGGCAAGAAGCAGGACAACTGGAACCGCCTGGTCCCCTTCCACGGCGTGGGCATCAAGACCGGTACGAGCACCGCCGCCCAGGGCAACCTGCTCTTCGCGGCGCAGAAGAAGGTCCGCGGTACGACGCAGCTCATCATCGGAGCCGTGCTGCGCCAACCCCCGGACGCCTCCGACAACTCGATCCTGACCGGCGCCGTCGAGGCGAGCAAGCCGCTGATCGATGCGGCGGGCGGGGCCCTCACCACTCGCAAGGTCGTCAAGAAAGGCGATGTGGTCGGACACGTCGACGACGGTCTCGGCGGTACGACACCGGTCGTGGCCACCAGGGACGTCTCGGCCGTCGGCTGGACCGGTCTGACGGTGGACATCGCCCTGACCGACAACGGCAAGGTCGTGCCGCACGAGGCCAAGGCGGGCGCCAAGGTCGGGACGATGACGGTCGGCAGCGGCCTGGGCCAGGTCAAGGTGCCGATCGCGCTCCAGAAGGACCTGGTGGAGCCCGGCTTCGGCGACAAGCTGGCACGTATCACCTGATACCTCGCTCATCGCTCGGTCCGTCGGCGGAGTTCACCACCGGCGGCGGGCGAGCCTCGGCAGAGGAGCCCCGGCGCACCGCGTGTGCGCCGGGGCCGTTCTGTTGCGATCCCGCGACATTTCCCGCTGCAACCTCCCCTTCTCCACCCCAGTCCTATAAACGTCAGGACCAAAGTGGGGAGAGCAGATGAGAGCAGTACTGGGAACCGTGCGCCGCAGAGCCGGTGTGGCGCTGGGCATCGCCGGAATGGTGGTCCCGCTGTCGATCGCGCTCGGCACCGCGCCCGCGCAGGCCGCGTCGTGCACGACCTCGACCGGACCGCATCAGAAGCAGGTCGAGAAGTTCCTCGGCCGGCCGGTGGACGGCAGGCAGTCCCCGGCCGACTGTAAGGCGATCCGTGCCTTCCAGACCAAGCACGGCATATCCCCCAACATCGGCTATGCGGGACCCATCACCTGGGGCGTGATGGACCTGATGAACAAGCAGAAGGCCGCGGGCAGCAACCCGAACAAGGCCGGCAAGTGCCCCACCAGCAAGGGCCGCATCGCCTGCGTCGACCTGACCCGGCAACTGAGCTGGATCCAGGACGGCAAGACCCTCAAGTACGGCCCGGTACCGGTCCGCACGGGGCGCAACGGGCACGAGACCCGCACAGGCGCCAAGAAGATCTACTGGCGGCACATCGACCACTGGTCGACGCTCTACGACGTCCCCATGCCGTACAGCCAGTTCTTCGACGGCGGGCAGGCGTTCCACTCCATCACCGGTAGCGTCTGGTCGCCGCCCGGCTCGCACGGCTGCGTCAACATGCGCACCGGTGACGCCAAGAAGTACTGGAGCATGCTGAAGAACGGCGACGACGTCCACGTCTACGGGCGCAAGCCCGGCACCTGAGCCGGAACGCTCGGCATCTGAGCCCCGAACTCCACGGCGCCTGAGCCCCGAACTCCACGGCACCTGAGCCGAATCGTCCCGGTCCGGCCGAGCCCCGCTCGGCCGGGCCTGGTCATGGGCCCCCGGGGTGTGCGGAAGACTCCCGCGCGCACCCCGCGGCAACCTCCCCGCCCCGGACGGCGTCTACCAAGAAGTCAGGCGCGTACCTTGATACGCGCCGGGCGCCGTGCCGGGCGGGGTCGCGGCTGATCTCCCGTGCTAGCGTCGCCGAACGGCGTGCGCTCGGGGAAGCACGCCGAACGAACGGGGAGACGTCTTCAGTGACCACCGTGGAGCCGACGCGCGCCGACGACGGCGGTGGTGCCGCCGAGGGGCACATACCCGTGCCCGGTCAGCGTCGGGGCGGCGGCAGAACCGCTCTCGCGAACAGCCGCGCGCACAGCGGCAGTCCCGCCGGCCCTGGGACCCCCGAGCATCCGCGAGACCTCCGCGGCAACCTGCGCCGCCTCGTCTCCCTGCACCCCGTCCTTGTCACGCTCGTCGTGGCCGCGCTCCTCCATGTCGTCTGGGTGGAGCTCCTCGCCAACAGCGGTGGCGACCTGGCGGCCCAGGACGCGTGGGCGGAGTTCGTCGGCCGCCATCCGGACTCGGCCTACAACCTGGCGTGGTACGGCGGGATGCACCCCGTCTCGTACAGCGTCATCTCGCCGTACCTCATGCATGTCCTGGGCGTGCGGACGACGATGATGATCGCCGGCACGGTCTCCAGCGGCCTGCTCGCGCTGATCCTCGTCCACAGCCCGGGGATCCGGCGTCCCCTGCCGCCCGCCCTCGCCGGTGCGTTCGCGTTCACCTGCAATGCCATCTCCGGGCGCGTCACCTTCGGTCTCGGCACGATGTTCGCGCTCGGCGCCGTCGCCGTGATCTTCTCCTGGCCGCGGGACGACGACTGGCGCACCCGGCCGCTGATGTATGTGCGGGCCGCGGCCGCCGCCCTGCTGGCCGCGCTGGCGACCGCGGCCAGTCCTGTCGCCGGACTCTTCCTCGGGGTCCTGGCCGTGGCCCTGTTCCTCGACAAACGGCGGCTCGCCGCGTACAGCCTCGGCGTCACGCCCACCGTCGTCGTCGCCCTGTCCGCGCTCCTGTTCCCCTTCTCCGGCACGCAGCCCATGGGCTTCGGCAGCGTGGTCCTGCCCTTCCTCTGCGGCGCGGCGGCGCTGCTGCTGGTGCCCCGGCGCTGGCGCACGGTACGCATCGCCTCCGCGGTCTACGCCGTCGGCACCGTGATCGCCTGGATCGTCGACTCCCAGATCGGCAGCAACGTCACCCGTCTCGCGCTGATCTTCGCCGGGGTGGTCTTCGTTGCGGCGCTGCCCTTCGCCGCCCGCCGGTCGCGGCGCTGGTACGCGCTGGTGCTCGCGTTCCTCGTCGTCACCGGGTGGCAGTTGGTCAAGACCGTCGACGACATGGTCCACACCACCCCCGCCGCGTCCTGGGCCCGCGAACTCGCACCGCTGGTCGACCGGCTGGAGCGACTCGACGCCGAACGCGGCCGGGTCGAGGTCGTGCCCGTGCGCAGCCACCGCGAGGCGTCCGCGCTGGCGCCGTACGTCAACCTCGCCCGCGGATGGAACCGGCAGGCGGACATGGAGCGCAACCCCCTCTTCTACGAGGAGGGGAAGCTCGACAAGGACCGCTATCATCGCTGGCTGTACCGCTGGGCCGTGCATTACGTCGTGCTGCCCAACGATGTGCCGGACACCTGGGGCGAGAACGAGGCCGAGCTGGTCAAGTCGGGCCTGCCCTACCTGAAGAAGGTGTGGTCGGACGACAACTGGAAGGTCTACGGGGTCAAGAACCCGACCCCGATGGCCGATCCGCCGGCCAGCGTCACCCGCGCGGACGCCGGCGAACTGGTCGTCACCGTGCGGTCCGCCGGTCCGGTCCTCATCCGCATCCCGTACTCGCCCTGGCTCGGGCTCGTCGACAGCGAGGGCCAAGGGGTCGAGCCGCCCAGAACGCCGGAGAACGGCGCGGACTACGTGAACCGGAACGGCTGTCTGACCCGGCACCCGATGGAGGCCGTGGAGGGCGAGCCGCAGGACGAGTGGACGGTACTGCACGCGCCGCGGCCGGGCCAGTACCGGATCGCCGCGCCGTACCAGCTCCCGCGCGGGACGCCCTGCCCGGACGTCGGCTGACCCCCCACCCCACGCTCCACGCGGTGCCGTCGGCTCTGCGGGCGTCCGGCCGCCTCGCCGTCCTGCCCGGACGTCTGGCCAACTGATTGCAGAACCAACACACTTGGCTGTGCGTCATGAAGGGATGACGCATGGTGTGCGCCCGCGCCGGGCGGGCGGGGCCGAGAGACGGGGGCAGCGCGGCAGTGGACATCCGGATCAGCGTTGAGGGAACGCCGGACCAGGGAAGAGAGCTGCAGGGCATCTCGGGGTGGCTCAAGGACGAGGAGTCCTTCACCCAGCACTGGACCTTCGCCGCGGTCCCGGCCCCCGGCAGGGCGGGCGCCTTCGAGGACCTGGTGGTTGCCCTCGCCGCGCATGTGGCCGGATCCGCGCTCGACGAGCCCATCAGGGCCATGGTCAGCGCGCTGATGGGCTGGCTGCGCAGCCGTGTGCGGCTCAACCGGGGCAACCTCACGAGCATCGTCATCGACATCCCCGGGCGGCGGCGGTTCCGCATCAGCGAGCGGGACCTCACCGCGGACCACGTCCCCGAACTCGTCCGGCGGATCAGGGCGGAGCTGGAGGCCGGCACCCGCGGCGGTGAATAGGCCATGACCCTGCATGTGCCCGACCCGGACGGGTCCCGGGCCGTCCTCGTCGGCGTGCCCGAGGTGGTGGAGGGCCGCTTCGAGCGGCTGGACTACGTCGCACGCAACCTGGAGGACCTGCGGGCCGCGCTGTCCCACCCCAGGCGGGGGATCCTGCCGAGGAAGGCCATCACGGTCCTGACGTCGCCCGACAGCAACACCTGGCTGACCGCCCTGCACCGGGCCGGTCAGGAGACCACCGACCTGCTGTTCTTCTACTTCGCCGGGCACGGCTACCGCGATCCGTTCGACAACCGCCTCTACCTGATGACCCCGGAGGCGAATCTCGACGTCAACCTCGAAGGCACGGCCGTTGAGTGGACCCGCGTCCTCAGGACGCTCGAGGGCATGACCTTCCGCCGCGCGGTCCTCATCCTGGACTGCTGCAACTCCGGGCTCGCGGCCGTCAGCGGCGGGCACGTCGGCAGCAGCGAGCACTACATCCTCAGCTCGGCGCTGCCCACGCGGACCCAGCCCTCGGACAGCGTCGAGAGCGGCCGGAGCCGCTTCACGCACGAGGTCATCACCGCCATGGAGTCGGTCGGCCCCGGCTCTCCCCACCTGACGATGCAGCATCTCTACGACCATCTGCGGGCCGTGACCGGACAGTGGCCGGTCGGATTCGGCGACGGATGGGGGCCCAAGGGCGGCAGCAGCGGGGACGGTCCGGGCATCGTGATCGCGATCGATGCGGTGCGGACGCCGGCGGGGCGGGAACTCCCGGGATGGGAGCCTGCCGGCCCGGGCCCGGGCCCCAAGCCGCCACCGCGCCCGCCGCGGCCGCCAGTCGGCGGAGACGGCAGAGGCGACTCGGACGGCACGGGCGACGGAGACAGCGCGGGCGACGGAGACGGCACGGGCCACGGTGGGCCCGTGACCCCCTGGCAGTGGGCGGCCGACCGGTGGAAGACCCTCCTGGCAGCCGGCCTCGCACTGATCCTCGCCATCGGCTTCGGCGTGTACGCGATCGGCCACGGTCGCGGCAACCCCGCGGCCTTCTGCCCCCCGCCCCTCGAACTGCGCCTGATGAGCGGCACCGAGACGCGGGCCGCGGCACAGCGCGCGGTGACCGCCTACGCGAAGGACCCCGCCAACCGCGAGCGCCTCGGGGAGGACGACCGAGCGCCCACCGGCTGCCGCCGCGCCAACTTCACCGTCTTCGACGCCGGAGCGGGCGAGACCGTCGAAGCCTTCGGGGCGACCGACGCCTGGGCGGGCCGTGCAGGCGCCGAAGGCGGCCCGTCGCCCCTGATCTCCTCCTCGGCCGACCGTGCGGCCGGCCCCTGCCCGCGGGAGTCGGCAGCCACCGGTGCGCCCCCCGCGGGCGAGCTGTGCGTCGATCCGCTTCAGCACGTGGGGCCGCAGCCGGACCTCCTGCTCTCCGGATCCGCGGCCGAACTCGGCCGCATCCAGGGGCAGATGGAACGGAGCCCCGGCCCGGCGGAACTCCGCGCCCTGGGCAGGATCGGCTATTCCCCGCTGGTGCTCGCCGTACCCGCGTCCCTGGAGAAGAAGCTGCACGCCGAAGGCGTCGGCCGCACCGGCAGCACCTGGGAGGAGCTGCTGGACGCCCTCGATCGCGCCGACCCCGGCCTGCCCGTGCTGCGTCCCGATCCCGACACCTCCGGCACCGGGCTCCTGCAGACCATCGGGCTGTACGAGGCGTACGACGGGCAGTTGACCGGCGGCACCGGGCAGGACGCCGACGGCGTGGAGACCCGGCTGCGGGCGCATCGGGGGGACACGCTGCCCGCGCCGGACGCCGACAGCCTGCTCTGCGCGCTGGACGACGACGGGCCGGGAAAGAAGCGGCGGCTGGGCTCGGCCGCTGCCCTGGTGTCGGAGAAGTCGGTCGCGGACTTCAACCTCGGCAGGCGGCCCGGATCGGCCTGTGACAACAGCAGGCCCGTGGACGCCAGGTCCCGGCTCCTCGCGTACTACCCGAAGGGCGTGCCCGCGCTCGACATGACGCTGTCGGAGGTGCGCTGGGGCGGCGCCCGCGACCGCTCGCGGCGCACGGCAGCGATCGAGCACTTCCACGACTGGCTCATGGGCGAGGAGGGGCGCGGGACGTTCCTCGACGGCCTCGTGCGGGGCGCCCGTGAGGACGGCACCCCGCTTCCGCCGCACGGTCAGGCATGGGACGACACGGCGGGCAGCGGGGTACTGCGGGACGTCCCCGTCGGGACGGCCTCTGTCGGCGGGTCGACCGCGGACGACGTGGTCGCCCAGTACACCCGGACCCGCACACCGGGCCAGGTCCTCTTCCTCGTCGACGTCTCCGGTTCGATGGCGGAGGACGGGAAGCGGGCGCTGGCCGCGGCGGCACTCAGCGAGTCCATCCGCCGGCTCGGGCCCCAGGACACGTACGGCGTCCGCTCCTACCCGAAGTCGGCCGGGCACCCGGACCGGGCCCGTACGGTCGTCGAACCGGGCACGCCGGGCAACGTGCGGGCGAAGGCGCTTGCCTGGGCCGACGCGCTGACCGAGAAGCCGATGAGCAGCAGTGGCGCCGCCGTGTACGAGGTGCTGGAGCGGAGCCTTCGCGACACGCACGGCGAGGACCGTCCCCTCATCGTGCTCATCACGGACGGGGACAACCGGCCCGAGGGCGACGACGGCACGGCGGCACAGGCGGCGATGCGCGATGAGCAGGCGCGGGAGGGAAGCGCGAAGGTGCTCGTCCTCTATGTCGGCCCGGACGGCTGCACGACGGATGTCAGCCAGTTCCGGAACCCCCCGCGCGCCGGCTGCTTCTCGGGGCGGCCCGACCGCGCCGCGGAGGACCTGGCCGAGCAGGTGGCGAACGAGGTGCGAGGGGGCACGCGTGACGAAGCGCCGTAGCCGTGGCCGTGGCCGTGGCCGTGGCCGTGGCCGTGGCCGTGGCCGTACGCCGGTCCGTAGCCGTACGCCGGTCCGTAGCCGTACGCCGGTCCTGAGCCGTACGCCGGTCCTGAGCCGCCGGTTCGCGGGGGCGGCGGCCGTGCTGGCCGTGCTGTGCGCGGCCTGCACTTCGGGAGGTGGCGGCGGGCCCGAGCCGGGGCCGTCGGCGGGGAAGGTGCGGGTGCTGCGGGTGGCGACGGCCTCGGACGTGTCCCAGGGCCCGGTGCGCCAGGCCCTGATCGATGCCTGGGACCGCAAGGAGCGCGATGTCCGGGTCGAGATCGTCGAACTGCCGAGCTCTTCGGACGATGCGCGCAGCCAGCTCGTCGCCGCCCTGCAGTCCGGCAGCGCGGACTACGACGTGGTCAACATCGACGTCGTCTACACCGCCGAGTTCGCGGCCGGCGGGCTCATCAGGCCGCTGGATACGTCTCTGCTCCGTGGCATGTGGGACCAGGTGAAGAAGACGGCGCGGTACGACGGCAGAACGTGGGCCGTTCCCTTCAACACCGACGCCGGTCTGCTCTACTACCGCACGGACATCTGGAAGGACGAGCACTGGCACCCCCCGGTCACCTGGGCCGAGCTGGAGTCCTACGCCGAGGACGCACGGAAGCCGAGTCAGGTGAAGGAGACCTTCGACCACGGTTTCGCGACCCAGCTCGACGCGTACGAGGGGCTCACGGTCAACGCCCAGGAGTCGGTATGGGCGGAGGGCGGCGAACTCCTCGACGACCAGGGCACGGTGCGCGCCGGCACACCCGAGACCCAGGACGGGCTGAACGAACTCGTCGACCGCTACGAGAAGTTCATGCCTCCCGAGACGCGGTTCGCCGACGAACGCGACAGCCTGGAGATGTTCCGGGACGGAAAAGTACCTTTCATGCGCAACTGGCCGTACGTCTACAACGTGCTGTCGGCGGACGGCTCGAAGGTCAAGGACAAGTTCGCGGTCGCCCCGCTGCCCGGACGGCTGGGGGCGCGCGAGAAGTCGGTGCTGGGCGGCCAGAACCTGGCGATCGCCGCGAACAGCGCCCATCCGGACGACGCGGAGCGGCTGTTGCGCCATCTCGTGCGGCCCGAGCAGCAGGCCTGCCTGCTGACCGCGGGCTTCGCGCCGGTGCTGCGGGCGTCGTACGACCCGGGAGGGCCTGCGTGCTCGCTGCCCGAGGCGCAGTCGCCGGGAGCGGGCGAAGAGGACGCCGACGGCAGCGGGACGTCCGGATCCGGCGAAGAGAAGGCGGAGACGTCCCGGCAGGACAGCAGTGGACTGCCCGTATACACCGAGCCGTTGAAGGAGGCCCTGTCCGCCGCCCGCTCACGGCCGGTGACTCCGTACTACGCGGCGTTCACGGAGCTGGTGCAGACGAAGGTCCACCAGATGCTGGAGGACCGCGGTGACAGCGGTTCGGTCGCCGCGGCGCTCCACCGTGAGCTGAGCGAAGTGGTGAAGGGCCACTGATCCACTCCGCTGCGGATCTTCACACCGCACCTCTACCTCTGGGTAGCGACGTGCTGCATAGTGGGCCCACTTGATCCACGGAACGACTTGTGAGCACGGACAGAGGAAGCTTCGATGACGTGTCGACGGTGTGGCGGCCAGGAGCACTCGTTGTCGGGACGGCCGTGTACGTGCCGTTTCGTCACGGCGACTCCGCGACACCAACCGGCTCCATGGGTCATCCGCGAGACGCTGTACGGACGTTGGACCACTCTGTCGGGACGCCGCAAGGCGGCCGTCGCCGCAGGTGGGCTCCTCGCGGTCACCGGACTGGCCGGAGTCGTGGCCCTGCTCGCCACCTCGGCCCTCTCCACCGGCACCCGCAACGCCGCCCCACGGCACGGGTACGGAGATCAGGGAGGCGCCGAAGCCGAGCCTGATCCTTCCGACCGGCGCGGGCGAGCGCGAGCCGACCATCAGCACCACCTCGTCCCCCGAGCCGTCGAAGAAACCCACCCGGCGCACCCCGAGCCCGAGCTCGGGTCCGGTGGAGAAGCCCAGTGACCGTGACGTCCGTACTCGGCGTGGGCCGGGCAGGGCTGCGACGGCCCGCCGGGCGGCGGCTACCGGGAGACCGGCCGCTACTCGGACGGCATCGAGGGCTGGTACACCGTCGGCTCGGGCGGCTACGACGGCGGGTCCTGCGACGGCTCCTTCACCGCCGTCCCCATGTCGGGCAGCGCGACGGAGGACCACGATGCCCGTGTGGAGTGGTGGTGGACGGTCGGAAGCGCGTCGCGGCAGTGCACGATCGGGGTGTACGTGCCCGCAGGCTCCGGCAGCCGCGATGTGGGCGGCGCCCCGACGGTGTACGAGGTGGGCACCGAGCCGGGCGACCGCTCCTCCACCTACGGGGTGTTCGCGGTGGACCAGACCGGCAACCGCGGGCGCCTGGTCGATGCTGGCACCTATCCGGTGCGGGACGGGCGGATCGGGGTGACGATGCTCGACCGGGGCGTGGACTGGAACGACGACGGACCGACGTACGCCCATCATGCGGCGGCTCAGATGCAGGTCACCTGCCGGGCCGCCTGACACCGCCCCGACTCCTGGGCGCGCGGCTGCCGTTGTTGCTCAGGTCATGGGCCGTGTTGGGGAGCGCCTGGACTTCGGGGCGCGCGGCCGCTGTTGTTGCTCAGGTCATGGGCCGTGTTGGGGAGCGCCTGGACTTCGGGGCGCGCGGCTGCCGTTGTTGCTCAGGTCATGGGCCGTGTTGGGGAGCGCCTGGACTTCGGGGCGCGCGGCTGCCGTTGTTGCTCAGGTCATGGGCCGTGTTGGGGAGC
>NZ_JBFAYQ010000001.1:140778-455900 GCF_040681345.1 Streptomyces sp. NPDC051776
GCGCCCGGACTCCTGGGCGCGCGGCCGCTGTTGGTGCCCGTCAGGACCGCAATCGGGACGGATCCCAGTGGTCCGTTGCGCACGGCCGCCGCTCGACTCACTCGTCATCCGCGTCGAGAGCCCCCTCCTCCCGGAGGTGCTGCGCCTGCACCTCCGCCGGCGGGTAGGGGTCGTAGTCGGACGGACGGGGCGGCTCCGGCCCGTCGGGGCCCACCCGGACCAACTGCTGGACGCGGACCACACGGAACCGCCGGCCCAGCACGGCGACCTCGTCGGTGCGGTCGGCGTCGAGCCGGTCGGCCGCCCGCGCGAACTTGGCCTGCTCCGCATCGTCCAGCCGCAGAATGCGCGGGCCCATTTCACGGAAGTAGAAGGCGAGCGTGTCGCGGGCGGTCTGCGGTGCCGGGCCGGCCGCGGCCATCGGCTGCCAGCGGCCCCCGACCTCCTCGGCCACGGCGAACTCGGTCGGCAGCAGGACACCGCCCGGATGGGTGTCGAGGGCCCGCAGCGAATCGGCGCGGACCGCGGGCGGGACGGTCGCGGACGTGTAGACCAGCGGCAGCAGTTCGAGCCGCAGCAGTCCGTCGCTGACGCCCGTCGCGGCCGCGGGATCGATGAGGAACCCCTTCGTACGGCGTGAGGACGGACGGCTCCCGCCCGCAGGCTCCGTGTCCGGGTCGGTGGGGCGCGGCGGTTCGGGTCCGTCGTCTCCCATCCGCGTGAACTGGTCGGCCCGGATGATCCGGAACCGCCGCCTGGCGACCGTCAGTTCGTTCACGACCTCCCAGTCCAGCCGCAGGGCCGCCGCCATCAGCTCGGCCGCCGTGCCGCCGTCTCCCGACTCGTCGGCCTCCTTGGCCAGCAAGCGGAAGTGCGCGCCCAGGGAATCCCGCGCCGTCTGCGGGAAGCCGTCGCCCAGCGTCAAAATCCTCCAACGCCCCCGGAACTCCTCGGCGCAGCCGAACACCGGCCCGATGCCCGCCACATACGGGAAGGCATCGACTGCCTCCCACGCGTCGTGTTCGGTCACGGCCGATACTGGGTCGTCCCGGTGTGTCACCTTGATGACCAGATGCTCGGGTACGGGCGGCACTCGCCCAGCGTCATGAGTCATGTACTCAGTGTGCTCATCGCCCCGGTTCTTCGCAGCGCTTCCCACAACTGGCTCATTCGTCACGGATCGTGCCCGCTGGCGCCGTGCCCGTGCTATGAGCGACCGCGTACGGACGCCGCGCGCGCCGTGGCGCGCGCGGCGAACTCCGCCCCGGGGACGCCCGGTTGACCGGGCGCGCACCGGGGCGGGATGCACAGCTCAGCGCGGGTGACCCATGACCGGGTGCCGCGCGCGGGCCGGCGCATGCTCAGTGCGCCAGAACCGGTGCGGGCACCCCCGCATCCTCGTCGGCCTCCGCGTCCGTATCCTCCGCCGATCCCGTGACCGGCCCAGTGCCGCCCTGGCCGCGGGTGTTGACGAAGGCGAAGGCGATCATCGCGGACAGGGCCAGGATGCCGACCGCCCACCGGATCGCCGCGGTGTAGCCGTGCACCATCGACTGGAGCTCCAGGGCCTCCGCGGCCGCCCGGCTCGTCGCGCCCGCGGCGTGCGAAGCGGCGTACGCGGTGGTGGCGCTCGCCGCGATGGTGTTCAGCAGTGCCGTACCGATCGCGCCGCCCACCTGCTGCGAGGTGTTGACCATCGCGGAGGCCACACCCGCGTCGCGCGGCTGGACCCCGTAGGTGGCCATGCTCATCGCCGGCATGAACGCCGTGCCCATGCCGAGACCCAACAGAAGCTGCGCGGGCAGGATGAGCGAGGCGTACGAGCTGCCGACCTCGAGCCCGGTCAGCATCAGCATGCCGGTGGCGGCGGCCAGGAAGCCGGGCGCCATGAGGAGGCGGGGCGGGACGCGGTTCATCAACCGGGCGCCGATCTGCGTGGAGCCGGTGATCATGCCAGCGATCATGGGGAGGAAGGCGAAGCCGGTGGTCACCGGCGTGTATCCCTTCACGACCTGCAGGTAGTAGGTGAGGAAGAGGAACAGACCGAACATTGCGATGACGGCCAGGCCCAGCGAGGCGTACACGCCGCCGCGGTTCCGCTCGGTCACCACGCGCGGCGGCAGCAGCGGGGCCTTCACGCGGGACTCCACGAGGGCGAAAGACGCGAGCAGCACGGCGGACGCCACGAACAGGCCGACCGTCAGGGAGTCGGTCCAGCCGTCGGACTCGGCGCGGGTGAAGCCGTAGACCAGTGAGACCAGGCCCAGCGTGGCCAGGACGACGCCGGGGACGTCGAGCCGGGAACGGTTGCGGCCGCCCTCGGGCTCGCGGATGACGAAGTACGCGCCGGTCGCGGCGACCACGGCGAACGGGATGTTGACGAAGAAGGTCCAGCGCCAGTCCATGTACTCGGTGAGCACCCCGCCGAGGATCAGCCCGACGGCGCCGCCACCGCCCGCGATGGCGCCGTAGATGCCGAATGCCTTGGCCCGCTCCTTCGCCTCGGTGAACATCACCGCGAGCAGGGAGAGGGCGGCGGGTGCGAGCAGAGCGCCGAAGGCGCCCTGGAGGGCGCGGGAACCGAGCAGCATCGCCGGGTTCGCCGCGGCGCCGCCCAGGGCGGAGGCGGCGGCGAAGCCGAGGAGTCCCACCACGAAGGCCCGCTTGCGGCCCCACAGATCGGCGACGCGTCCGCCGAAGAGCAGGAGTCCGCCGAAGGCGAGGGCGTAGGCGGTGATGACCCACTGCCGGTTGCCGTCGGATATGCCGAGGTCGGCCTGGGCGGAGGGCAGGGCGATATTCACGATGGTCGCGTCGAGGACGACCATGAGCTGGGCGATCGCGATGAAGGCCAGAGCTTTCCAGCGCCCGGGATCGGGCGGGGCGACTGCGGCGGGCGCGGAGGGAGAGGCGGAACTGGCTGTTTCTGGCATGACGGTGCCTGTCTCGTGATGAGGAAAGATCAAAAAGGGACGTGAAAATAAGGGATGTGAAAGGGGTCGGGGCCGGAAGGGGCGGGGCCGCGGACGGGGGAGAGGGACTGCGCCGCGGGAGCGGCGCAGGATTCATGGACGCTGCCGGAGGTCCTCCAATGTGGCGGCGGAGCCGGGCAGTTCGGAACGCGCCGGGGCGCGCAGTCCGTCCAGCAGCAGTTGCAGATGGCGGTGAACGAACCCGTCGAAATGCGCGCAACCGTCGCCGGGCAGCGGCCGGGTGAGCTGGGTGACCGCGACGATCAGATCGCCGACGGCGATGTCGGGTCGGAGCTGTCCGGACGAACGCGCCCGCTCCATCAGGGAGTTGATGGCCCGCTCCAAGCGCTCACCGGCCTCCACGGTCTCGGGGTGGTCCCCGGTGTCCCCCGCCTGCGAGATCAGCGGGCACAGAGCGCCGATGCGCTCGTCGGCGGCCGCGTGCACGAAGCGCCGGAGCGCCTCGAACGCGTCGGCCCCCTCGGTGAGCGCCGAGTCCGCCTGGCCGGTGATCCGTTCCATCACGTGCAGGGCCACGCGGTGGATCAGTTCGCGGCGGTCCGGGAAGTGCCGGTAGAGCGTGGCGTTGCCGACGCCTGCGCGGCGAGCAACCTCATCCATCGGCACGTCCGCCCCCTGCTCGACGAACATCTCGCGGGCGGCGGAGATGATCCGCTCCCGGTTGCGCAGAGCGTCCGCCCGCAGTCGGGGCTCGTGGCTCTTCACGGTGGTGCGGCCCACGATGACGCTCCTTTCGGTCTGGGTGGTGAGTGCGGTCTGGGTGGTGTCTGCGGTCTGGGTGGTGTCTGCGGTCTGGGTGGTGTCTGTGGTCTGGGTGGTGTCTGTGGTCTGGGTGGTCTGCGGTCTGGGTGGTGTCGCGGTGTGTGGTGTCTACGGTCTCGGGGGTCGTACGGCTTGGGGGTCGTACGGCTCGGGGCGGTGCGGCTCTGCGGTGTACGAGGTGTTCCGGGTCTCGGCCCCTCGTAGCCGCTCGGTCGCGCACTCCTGGGCGTCCGGAACGGAACCGGGGAAAGCCTCCCCGGTTCGTACGGACACTGATCCAAACGGGGAAGAACTCCCCGGATATTTCGACAAGCCTTGTGACGTCCCTCACGCGATCTGTGCGGGCGCCGCGCCATAACCCTCCGCACGCGACTCGTAACCATACGGAGTCGCAAGCCGCCCGAACGGCGCAGGCACTCCCCCCGTCCGGCGGCACCCCGCGCGCCACCGGCCCGGTCGGCGCCGCACCGTGATCGGACAGGCGCAGTCGGGGAGGACGGCTGCCCGGACCGGAAGGCGGACAGCCATGAAGCCCACCCGCCCCCGAATACGCGAGACCCGCTCGCGCACCACCCACCGCGCCGCATCGAGCGGTACCACCCGGCCCCACATACGCCCGGGCCGCCGGCTGCGCAGACCACGCCGCGGTACCGCGCTCTTCGCCGTCAGCGCCCTCGCCCTCACCGCGCCGGCCGCCGGTACGGCCACCGCCTCCCTCGGCGCCTCCGGCCCCACCCCCGTATCCCGTGCGGCGCCAGGGGCGCCCTGCTCCCCGGCCGCCGTCTCCGGTGTCCAGATGTCGGAGGGCATCCCCACCCCGCCCAGGCACGTGCCCTCCACCGGACGGCTCCGGGCCCTCAACCTCATGATCGACTTCTCCGACGCGCCGGGCGAGGGCACAGCCAAGGAGCGTCTGGCCGAGTTCTTCCCGGAGACCGCCGACTGGTACAGGACCAGCTCGTACGGCGCCCTGTCGTACGAGGCGCACGCCCCGGTCCGGGACTGGCTCCGTATGCCGCGGCCGTTCAGCGCGTACGGCATCGACCGCGGGGTCAGCTACGAGCCGGGCTACCGCAACCTCGTCCGGGACATCGCCAAGGCCGCCGACAGCCGGGTGGACTTCGCCGCGTACGACCTGGTCAACATCCTCGTCACCCCCAACGCCGGGCCCTCCGCGCTGGACACCGTGCTGTCCGTGACCTTCGCCGGACTCCAGGACGCGCCGAAGGCGGACGGTGTCCCGCTGCGCCAGATGTCCTTCGTCTACAGCCGCCAGGACGACGGCTCGACGATCGGGCTGGAGAATGCCTACCGCGTCCTGCCGCACGAGAACGCCCACGCCCTCGGCCTTCCCGACCTCTACACCTCCAACGGCGGTGGGAGAGCCGGGCATTGGGACATCATGTCCGAGGACTGGGGCGCCAACAACGACTTCCTGGCCTGGCACAAGCACAAGCTCGGCTGGCTCCGCGCCGGCCAGGTGGCCTGCGCCACGGGCAGCGGCAGCACCGAGCACACCCTCACGCCCCTGGCCCGCACGGGGGGCACGAAACTGCTCTACGTGCCGGTCTCCGAGCGCACCGGCTACGGCATCGAGGTCCGGACACAAGGAGGCAACGACGCCGCGGTCTGCCGCCCCGGGGTCCTGGTCTACTGGCTGGACACGGGCGTCGGCAGCGGTGACGGTCCGGTCTCGGTCAAGGACGGCAACCCGTCGAGCGGCGGCTGCGCGCAGCAGCCGAACATCAACGCCGAGCTGACGGACGCGACGTTCGCGGCGGGACAGAGGATGTCCGACCGGGCGAGCGGTGTCACGGTCGAAGTCCTGCGCCGGGACACCTCGGGCAACTACCGCGTGAAGGTCACCCGGCCCTGACCCCGTGACTCCTGACCCGTGACTTCTGGCCCTGTGACTCCTGGCGTCGTGACTCCTGGCGTCGTGACTCCTCGCTCTGTCACTCCTCGCCCATCGCCCCCGCCAACGGCCGTACGGGAACCGGGAGCCGGACGACCACTGCGCCACGTACGGTGCACGGAAGGCCGTACGGGCACACGTACCGTGCGCGGTTCGCGTACCGGCACACGTACGGCGTGGGCCTCCGCCGGTGACGGAGACCCACGCCGCTGTGGAGCGGTGCGCCGGCTCGGCGCGGTGACTCGTCGAGCCGCGCCGGACCTCAGAAGCGGCCCGGCACAGCCGGAACGCGCTTCGGCGCCGGGCCCGGACGCTCGGCCGCCTCACGGTTCTGCGCGCTCGTCGCCTTGCAGGTCACATTCTCCGCCGGGAGCTTGCCGGTGCCCAGATAGGCGTTGACCGCGCGGTTCGCGCAGATGGCCGGGTCCCCGGAGTACACTCCGTGGCCCTCGCCGCCCTTCACGTACACCAGCCGCGAGCCCTTCAGGGCGTGGTGCATTCCGAGGCCGCTGGTCAGGGGCGTCTGGGAGTCCCACTGGTTCTGGACGACCATCACGCCCTCGGTGGTGTCGATGGGGGTGACCGGCTCGGCGGGCTTGTCCCAGAACGCGCACGGCATGATGTTGGAGCCGAAGTCGCCGTACAGCGGGTACTTGGCCTTCTCGCGAACGGCGTCCCGGCGGTACTGCTCGGGGTCGCGCGGCCAAGCGGCGGTGTCACCGCAGACCACGGCGAGGAAGGACGCGTTGCCGTTGTCGGCCGGTCCCTCGGGCTCCGGGGCGGCGCGCCGCACGTGCGCCCCGTCTGCCGCCTTCTTCAGGTCGCGCACCGTGGTGGCGGCTTCCTTGGGGCTGAAGAACTGAGGCCGCGTCATGGCGCGGATCGTGTCGCCGTCGACCTTGTCGCCGTCGTACTCGATCGGCTCGTCCTCCGCCCGTTCGACCAGGGCGAAGAAGGTCTTCCGTACATCGGCGGGGGTGGCGCCGAGCTTGTAGGTGCTGTTACGGCGGGCGGCCCACCGGGTCCACCGGTCGAACGCCGGCTCGGTGCCCTCGGCCCACACCTGGATCATGCCGCGCCAGATCCGGGCGGGATCGACGGCGCTGTCGAGCACGAAGCGGTCGGTCCGCTGCGGGAACATCTGCGCGTAGACGGCGCCCAGGTAGGTGCCGTACGAGTAGCCGAGGTAGGAGATCTTCTTCTCACCCAGGACGCTGCGGATCACGTCCATGTCGCGGGCGGTGTTGCGGGTGGTGATGTGCGGAAGCTTGTCGCCTGCCTTGGCGCGGCACTTGTCCGCCACCTTGCGCGCCCAGGAGACGTCACGGTCGAACGTCTCGGACTTGTAGGGGCGTTCGACGTTCTGCTCCCTCTCGGACAGACCGCAGCCCACCGGGCTGGACTGCGCGACACCACGCGGATCGAAGCCCACGAGGTCGTACTTCTCGCGGAGCTTCTTCGGCATCGTCTCCTTCATCATCAGCGGCATCGACAGCCCCTCGCCGCCAGGGCCACCGGGGTTGAAGAGCATCACGCCGTGCCGCTTGCCGGGATCGCTGGTCTTGATACGGGAGATCGCGACCTTGATCGTCTTGCCCGTGGGGTGCTTGTAGTCGAGCGGGACCTTGATCTTCGCGCACTGATAGGAGGCCGGCAGCGAGTCGGCACACCGGTGCCACGCGGGCTTCTGGGTCCGAAATCGCTCCAGGGAGTCCGCCGCGGTCGCTTGCGCCGGGGCGAGCGCGGGGATCAGGGTCGCCGTGATCCCCACCGCGAGCAGGGGCGCTGTGCGTCGTATCCGCACGATAGCCGTTCCTTCCGGTCAACTCTCGGGACGGAACGACCCTTTCGTGTGCGGACATCGAGGCGAATCCCTCTACGGGCCACGCTTTGTACGACTCGGGGCCTACGGAGAAAGAGACGTGGGGAGGAGAACCGAACGGCCGTAGTCGCCATCCGCATGTACGGGCCATGCCCTACGCGTTGGGCCCCGCCCGGAGACCGGCCGGCGTGTACGGGGGGGCGGGTTCTCGGCGTCCTGCCCGGCCGGCGTGTACGGGGGGCGCGGGTTGTCGGCGTCCTGCCCGGCCGGTGTGTACGGGGGGCGCGGGTTGTCGGCGTCCTGCCTGGCCAGCGCGTACGGGGGGCGCGGGTTCTCGGCGTCCTGCCTGGCCGGCGCGTACGTACTCGCCCGTCTCACCGGCCGGAGCGCCGCGGACCCGCTGGCGTCCCAACGGCCCGAACAGGGCGACCAGTCCCCGGTCTAATGCCCGCCGACGGCTCCGGGGTGACCCGCTTCTCGAACCAATGGTGTGCGTACGGCTCGTCGTTGAACGCGTCGGCCTCCGCGTACCCGGCCGAACGGTACAGGCCGATCGCCTCGGTCAGCGCACCGTTCGTCTCCAGGCGCAGGACGCGGCTGCGGCCGTGGCGGGCGGCGTGCGCCTCGAGTTCGGTGAGCAGTCGGCGGCCGAGGCCGAGGCCCCGCGCGGATGGGGCCACCCACATGCGCTTGATCTCGGTGGGCTCGTCACCGCGGAACTTCAGGGCTCCGCAGCCGACGGGCTGTGTGTGGAGATGGGCGACGAGGAGGAGCCCGGCCGGGGGCCGGAGTTCATCGGGGTCGGCGGGGATGCTCCGGACCGGGTCGAAGCCGCTGTCGAAGCGGCGCCCGAGTTCGGCGAAGTACTCCTGCATGCAGTACTGCGCCTCGGGGGTCTCGGGGTCGGTCGCGGCGACGGAGACCATCGACGCGGTCAGCAGCCGGTCGACCTCACCCATGGCGGAGACGAGCCGGTCGCGCTGGGCCTCGGTGAGCGGTTCGAGGAGCGAGGCGGCCAGCTCGTTGCTGTTGCGGTCGAGCGCTTCGCGTTCCTCCTGCCCGGCGGTGGTGAGCCGTACGGTCCGCACCCGCTTGTCGCGCGGCAGCGGCTCGACGGTCACCAGACCGTCGGCCAGAAGGGAGCGCAGCAGACGGCTGAGATAACCGGAGTCGAGCCCGAGCTGGGCCCGCAACTGCCGTACGTCGCGCCCTTCTTCCCCGATCTCCCACAGCAGACGCGCCTCGCCGATCGGGCGGCCCCGGCCAAGAAAGCGATCGTTGAGGGCGCCCACCCGTTCGGTGACCGTCCGGTTGAATCGCCGCACCTGTGCGATCAGCGTCTCATCCACTCTCTGACCGTAGTCAGAGACTCCGCAACCGGTCAATGCCGCGCGATGGATCCCCTTCAGCACGGCGAGGCCGCGGCGCGTTTCGGACGATCCCGCTTCGGCGGCGCGCGGGGGGCAGGGGCACCCCGAGGCCCGCCGAGGTCTCGACCGGGGCGTGCCGGCCGTAGGCGCCGCGGGGCTTGTGCCGATGAGGCGCGGCAAGTCTCAATCGTTGCCGTGCCCATGCCCATATGACCACGGACCTCCCGCTCCGGCACGATCTTTGGCGGCCCGGCCGTCGGGCGAGCAGCCTCGACGATCCCCGGCAGCCAGGCGATCGGCGCATGCGGCCATGAGTCATGAGCAAGGAGCGACCATGGTCCGCTAGGCTGTCCCCGGTGCCCATCCCGGCCTGCCACAGGCACGCCTGCCCGCAAGCCAGGAACCGGCACTGGCGACGTGTGGCGACCACCACCGCGTCCGGCCTCCGTAGCTCAGGGGATAGAGCACCGCTCTCCTAAAGCGGGTGTCGCAGGTTCGAATCCTGCCGGGGGCACCAGCGGAAAGACCCCCAGCCGATCTTGGCTGGGGGTCTTTGACATCCAGATCTGACATCAACGGCGGTGATCACTCACGACCGGGGCGCCTCTTGAGCAGCCGGTCCATGTGGCTGATGGCCTCCCGCTGGGTGTCCTGGACGACGTGCGTGTACACGTCCATGGTGATGCTGATCTGGCTGTGCCCGAGGATCTCCATCACCACGCGCGGAGCCACCCCGGCCGCGGTGAGGAGTGTCGCGCAGCCGTGCCGGGCGTCGTGCAGCCGGATCACGCGAAGGCCGGCGGAGTCGGCGACGCGGGTGAATGACCGGTAGACGTTCCGCGGCTCGACGGGGCGACCGGTGCGCGTGGCGAAGACGTACCCCTCGTCCTTCCATGTGTCACCCGCTCGCTGCTTCGCCTCGGCCTGGCGCATCCGATGCCAGCGAAGCGGGGCGATGCACATGGCCGGGAGCGGCACGGCCCGACGGCGCCGGCCTTTCGGGTCGTCGTCGTAGAGGACGCCGCGGCGCCTTTGTGTCTGCTGCCGGACGTAGAGCACGCGCTGGTCCAGGTCGACGTCGGTCCAGCGAAGGCCGACGATCTCACCCCGTCGGAGTCCCATGGCGACTGCGAGAACGAAGGCGCCGTAGAGCGGGTCCTTACGGGCGGCAGCGAGGAAGTCCAACGTCTCCTCCAGCGTCCAGGGGCTCAACTCCCGAGACTTGGCCCGAGGCGGCTCGACCAGGCTCGCCACGTTCCGGGTCACCAGCTCCTCACGGCAGGCAGCGGCGAGAGCCGTCCGCAGGACGCGATGAGACTCCTTGGCGGTGGCAGCGGTCGTCTTGTTCTCCAGCTGGACGAGGAAGCGGCGCACATCGGCAACCGCCAGCGACTCAAGCCGCTTCGCGCCGATCATGGGGACCAGATACAGCCGGACGTGAGCCTCGTACTTGTCGTACGTGCTGAGCTTGCGCCGAGGCTTGATTACGTTGTCCAGCCAGTAGGGCAGCCACTCCGAGAGCCTGGCCGAGCGGGTGGGCACGGGGACGCCCTGGTCGACCTTGTCGAGCAACTCGCGGCGCTTGGCGTCGCAGTCTGCCCAGGTCTTGCCGTAGGCGAACTTGCGGGCGCGGGTGCCGTCGGGCTGGAGCGCGTACACGGCGCACTGGTATCGGCCGTCCTTGCGCTTGGTGATGGTGCCGGCGCCGTTGGGGTTGCGTTTGCGCTGCTGTGCCATCAGGCGGCCTCCTCGATCTGGCCGAGGATGAAGTCTCGGACGGCGTCCGCAGGGATGCGGCGCGAGCCGTCGATCTTGATCGAGACCAGACGGTGGGAGCGGATCAGGTCGTAGACCTTGGAGCGTCCGAGCTTGAGCCGTGCCATGACTTCCTTGACGGTCAGCAGCTCAGCGGTTGCGGTGGTCATGCTGCGGCTCCTTCCAGGGCGAGTTGGTCGCGCAGGGCTTCGCGGGCGGTTTCTCGGTTGGTGCGGATGTCTTGGGCGATGGATGCGGCGAGGGCGGATTCGCCGGGGGTGTGGCCGTGTCCGGCGTACTGCCAGTCGGCGAGGACGAGGACGGTGTCCGGTTCGCGGGCGTCCAAGCCGAGCGCTTGCTGTTCTTGGGCGGCGCGGTAGTCGGCGCGGGTCTGGCGGAGTTCGCCGAGAGTGGTGGAGTAGCGGCGGGACTTGGTGGAGAAATGGCCGCGGAAGCCCATCATGTGAGCCCACGCCTTCAGCCGCCGGTCGGGGTAGAGGGGGTCGAGGTCCCAGCAGGCACGGATGAGGCGCTGGGCATGCTCGGGGACCTGGTGGCGGTCGAGGTCGGCGAGTTCGACGATGCGGCGGTCGAGGGTGCCGGTGGTCTCGGCCGCTTTGGTGGCGTACTTGGCGACGTAGGCGGCGACGGCCTGTTCGGTGATGTCTGAGCTGTCACCGAAGGCCTTCACGGGGCGGACGTCGAGCTGTGTGCCCCAGCGGAAGGTGCGGGCCGGCTGCCCCTCGGCCGCGGGCACGGCCACCGAGGTGTAGGCGTGGGCCGCTGCTGCGTGGATGGCGTCTGTGAGGAGCTGGACGGTGGCCCAGGAGGGCGGCGGGGTGTCTGGGCCGTCGGGTCCGTCGATGCGGATCACGGCGTGGAAGTGCAGGGCTCCGCGCTTTTGGAACTCCGCGACCTTGCCGTAGGAGATGCGGGCCGACTCCGTCAGAGCGCGTTGGGTGAGTCCGGCGCGGGCGGCGATCTCGCGGCGGAGCCGGTTGGCGAAGCGCTGCCACAGTTCGCCTGCGTGGTTGTTGAAGAGCACCGCGGCGGCGTAGTCGTAGGTCTCGGGGTCCAGTGGGGTGCCCAGTGCGGGGTCGTCGGCCTGGTGGCGGGTCCCGCAGCGGCAGCGGCCGGTCTCAGGCCGGTTGTGGACCGGTCCGAAGGACGGGGCGGTGAGGGTGGCGAAGACGCGGGGGTGGTCGCGGACGGTGGTGGGGATGTTGCGGCGGTCGTCTCCGGCCAGGCCTGCGCGGATGAGGTGGTAGGTGTCCCCGGCGTAGGTGAAGGCGCAGGAGGGGCAGCGGGAGGCGCGGCGGTTGCCGCAGGCGACCCGGAGGCGTCCGCCGGGCTCGGACCCGGTGGAGTAGTGGTGCAGCGTCTCGCCGGTCGTGCGGTCTTTGGTGAGGGTCCAGCCGGTGAGGTGGATGGGGTCGGCGCAGCCGCCGGTGCGGT
Source organism: Streptomyces sp. NPDC051776 (assembly GCF_040681345.1). NCBI lineage: Bacteria > Bacillati > Actinomycetota > Actinomycetes > Kitasatosporales > Streptomycetaceae > Streptomyces > Streptomyces sp. NPDC051776. The sequence goes on from NZ_JBFAYQ010000001.1 coordinate 152,851, forward strand.
GGATCTGTTCTTCCCAGCGGTGGAAGTCGGACGCCGAGGCCACCCTCAGCAGGTCGCTGAGGGTGGTCGGGTCGAGCAGCGTGTCAGGCACGAGCGCCCACCTGCGCGGGGGTGCGGCGGCGGGTAGTGCCGGTGCCCTGGCAGTCCGGGCAGTGGGCGGTGATGGTGCGCAGCTTGCCGTGGCGGTCGCGGCCGCCGAGCGTGATCGCGGCGGAAGCGAAGCCTTCACAGGCCGGGCACATGCGCGAGCCGCGGCTGGGGCGGGGCTGGGTCATGATGGTGGTTCCTTCCGGATCTGTGGTTCGGACAGGGCACGGCTCCCGGGCGGCGGAGACTTGGCGGTTGAGGCCGCCCGGGAGCCGGTCAACGCTGCTGCTGGGCGTTCATGAGCGAGCGGATGACGAGCGAGCAGATCGTGAGCGATGCGGCGGTGATGGCGACCGCGAGGAGCATCGAGACCAGGACGGCCCCGACGACCAGGACCACGGCAGTACCTCCACCGACGAGCGCGACCAGGGCGCCCGGGGTGAGCTGAACCGTCGGCCGCGAGGGCAGTGCGGTGACCGGCGCCGGCGCTACCGGTGTCGGTACGGGCGTGTGCTGCACGACAGCGGTCCGGGTGACGATGCCGGTCGGGGCCGGGTTGGTGGGCACCTTGGGCCGGAGCATGAGGGTTCTCCTTTCGATGCGGGTTACTTGATGGCGGTGTTGATGACGGGGGCGAGCAGGCTGTCGGCCAGGAGGAAGCCGCCGAGGAGGAGCACGGCGACGAGCCACCAGGGCGGGCGGATGAGTTTGATGCCGAGGTAGCCGACGGCGATCAGGGCGAGCCAGAGCGGGACATCCATGTGTCGTTGCTCCTCAGCGGACGGTGCAGCGGTGGGTGCGGGCGGCGAGCTGTGCCGCGGACTGGCTGGTGAAGTCCGAGGACCAGCCGCAGCGGTCGGCGGTGCACACGGCGGCGTGCTTGGTGCGGCCGTGGCGGTCGCGGTGGGTGCCGATCTGCACCGGGCCGATCCGCATCACGGAGTGGAAGTGGTCACGACGGGGCATAGTCGAGTCTCCTTTTCTGTCAGGTGAGTTGGGCTGCGACGGCGTCGGCGAGCTGGGGCGGGACACCGAGCCGGGCCCGCAGGGTGTCGATGTCGATCCGGGAGCCGGTGCGGGCCTGGTGGGCGTCGGCGACCTTCCGGGCGTGCTCGACCAGAGCGGCCGGGACCGGCGGAGCCGGATCAGCGGCGGGAAGTTCTGGGACTTCCTCGGCAGCGGGGATCTCGACAGGCTCCGGAAGAGTTGCCGCAGGCTCCGAGACCTCCATTGCCACCGGCTCCACCTCGTCGTGGCGCGGTTCAGCAGCCGCGGGCACCGGTTCCGCCACAGGCTCCTGGCCTGTGTGGTTGGTGTGGGCGAGGAGGGTTCCGCCGAGGAAGGCGAGGGCCGGCCACCCGGCGACGCCGAACCGGAGCCAGGCCGGGGAGTGTTGCAGGTCGAGGAACCCGGCCGTGGCGACGTTGGCGCCGAGCGAGGCCACCAGGGCGATGACGAACCAGCACCAGGCCAGCCGGGAGGGCCCATCGCTGCGGAGGCGCCTCCAGGCAGCGACCAGGAGCAGGTCGACGCTGACCGGGTAGGCCCACGCCTTCCAGCCGTCCTGTCCGGCAGCGGCGGCCAGGTCGTGCAGGTGGGCGAAGGACAGGGCACCGGCGATGACGGCCTGGACCAGGACGGCTTCCAGCCGGATGGCGGGCCGGGCCATCACGCGTCCTCTTCGGGGTCGTTGGCCGGGTCGTAGCCGTGCGGGACGATGCCGCAGGGCAGGGACGCGGCCAGGGCCGGGCCCACCATGGCGACGAAGTCCTGATCGGCGCCGAGCAGGTGCGCGTACAGGGCCAGGGCGCTGAGGAGGCGCACGGTGCGTTCGAAGTCCTCGTGAGCGTCCACGAGTTCACCTCCAGGTTCAGGCATGGGTCGGGTAGGGACCTGGCGCGAAGGCGGTCACGCCGACCGTTGTGCGGGGAAGGTCAGGCCGTAGCGGGAGCGGCCTTGGATAGAGGCACCCGGGCCGAGGGCAGCGGCGCCACGGCGGGGCGGAAGGGCGCCAACTCAGGCAGCTCCGGCGTGATGCCAGCGTGCTTGTTGCAGATGTTCACGGCCTGCCGCATCGAGGTGTGCGGAGCGCGGATGCGGGCCCAACCCCCCGTGGAGTCACCGGCGACAGCGATACCGGGGGTCTCGCTCGGGATCTGGACCGCAGCCAGGACGGCGTCGGGGGCGATGTCGCCGAAGGCCATGTTCGCGCTGGTCTCGTCATTCACGCGGTGGGCGGTGCGGCCGGTGAGCTGGGCGCGGAGCATCGTGATGCCCTTGCCGAGCTCGGAGCCGAAGCGCTGCCCGCAGATCTCCAGATAGATCCCCGCGGCGCGGCCGAGCTGGGCAAGGCGGACGAGCGCGGTGATGATCCGGTCCCGCCGCTTCTCCTCCTCCTTGCTGGCGAACAGGGCGAGTTCAGCGACCTCGTCGACCAGGAGGACGACCGGGACCGGGCGCAGGTCCTCGGGAAGGTCCCAGATGTCGGCGGCGATCTCGGCATCATCCACGCTGGCACTGATGCGCTGCTCGGATCGGATGACCTGGTAGACGCCCTCCATCCGGGACACCAGCGCCTCCAGCAGCTCCAGCGCGGTATCCGGGTTGTCCGCCAGCGCGGAGAACCGGCGGGCGAGCGGGAAGAGTTCCACCCCCTGCTTGCAGTCGATCCCCACCAGGGCGACATCCTGCGGCGCGAGGCCAGCCACCAGGTTCCGCTGGTAGACCGACTTGCCCGACTCCGTGGCGCCGAGGGTGAGCCCGTGGGGGACCGTGCGGTAGTCCCGGTAGTGAACGGAGCCGTCTTCCCGCAGGGCGACGGGCACGCGCATGGGGGCGCGGTCGGTGTTGGTGGGCATCTGGACCCGGGCCAGGACGTCGTAGCCGGTCATCCGCAACTCAACGACACCTGAGCGCAGTTCACGTGAGGTGACGCCGTACATCCCGAAGGAGTGCCGCAGCCGGTCCGTGGCGGCCGAGAAGTCGAACGCGTCCTGCCCGGGCCGGACCTTGAGCCGCAGGGCCAGGCCGGTCCGGGTCGGCCGTAGACGCAGGATGCGCGGGGCACGCCACTCCGGCACAGGGCGACCGGTCAGCCGGGCAAGCGTCAGACGCCAGCGGGAAGGCGGGACGGTGAGCCCGCAGGCGTCCATGACGGAGGTGTAGCGGACCAGGACCCGTAAGGATGCGAGGGTGACGCCGAAGGTCATCCAGTACCAGGCGGGGCGCCGCCACCGCAGGATCACTGCGGCAGCGACGACCACCAGGAGCGCGACCGTGAACTCGGTCATGATCAGGCCGCCTTCGCAGGAGCCTCGGCCAGCGAGGTTACTGCGACCGCGCGGAAGCTGATCCCGTGCCGCTTCTGCCCGTTGAACTCGTTCTCCCACGGACGAGCCACCAGCCCGGTCAGAGCCACTGGCGTGCCCATGGCCAGCTCGTCGGAGACGCCCGAGGCGGGCACCGTCACCGTGATGACCTCAGCGCTGCCGTTCGCGGCGAACATCACGTCCACCGTCTTCAACGTCTCCCCGGTCTCCCGGTCGGCAGCGACCTCACCGGTCTTCTTGTTGATCACCTTGTCCTGCGGCGGCACGGCCACCATCACCATCGCCGACGCCGTGTCAACGGGAATCTGACGCATAATTGAGCTCCCTTGTCTGAGGGGCGGGAGCGGCGACTTGCTTGGCGGTAGGGCGCCGCTCCCTGCGTTGAGGTGTCTGAGCCCTGGCGGTTGAACCGTCGGGGCTTTTGCGTTTCCCAACTGGTGCGCACCAGTACTGTGCAACTGGTGCGCACCAGTGTCAAGTCCTGTCGCATCCTTGGCGCTTCAACTCGCCTGTCTGCGACACTTCTAGAGAACAGCGATTCCCAACTCCCCGGTAGCCAACAGGGGTTAACTCGCTCACTGTTAACCCCGCCTGACCTGGGACGACGGGCATCGTTGATGTGGAGGGCAGGCGACCTACCGGGCGGGGCGGTACAGGTGACCAACGGACTTCGAGAAGCACGAACCCGGCGAGAGTGGTCACAGGAGCGGCTGGTACGCGAGATCGAGCGACATGCCCGACAGCACATGCTCGGCGTTGCATCGACAGCGAGTCTGCGTGTCTACGTCTCTGAGTGGGAGAACGGGCGGCGACCGATCAGCGAGCGATATGCCGTGATCCTCAGGGCCCTTCTCGGCGTCACGGATGATGAGCTGACAGGAGAACCCACGGACCCCGGGCCGCCGGCCTTCGTCGGTGGCTACGACGAGCTGGTGAACCGCATTGATTCAGCCCGCAACGTCAGCCTCACCATGGTGAAGACGTTCATGGATCAAACCGAGCTACTGCGAACCGTCGACCGACAGATGGGCGCCGCGAGCCTCGTGGACCAGATGACCGGGCACCTTGCCACGCTGGAGGACGCACTCACATTTGCGGTGCTCCCGGAGACCCGTCGCCCCGTTGCACTTGCTCTGGCGGGAGCAGCCACTCTCGCGGCTTGGCAGGCCCTTGATGTGGGCGCCGTCGAGCGAGCCTGGAGGCACTACGAACTGGGCAAACGCGCGGCTCAAGAGGCCGAAGAGCCGATGTATCTCGTCCATGCCATGGCAGAACAGGCGTACGTGCTCTGCGACGCCGGGCGCCCGCAGCTCGCAGTGGATCTCGTCCGAGACGCGCAGCGATCTGGAGGCAAGAGGATGTCGCCACGCCTGCGCTCCTGGCTGTACGCGGCCGAGGCCGAGCTATGTGCCAAGGCCGGCCTGCCCGACGACTGCCGTCGAGCCATGGAACAGGCGCAGGCATGCTTGCCGGACGGTGAAGACGCGCGCGACCCCGACATGTTGAGCATCTTCCTGAACAGCGGCCACCTTGCCCGATGGCGCGGAAATGCTCTGGCGTTGATAGGTGACGACGATGCGGTGAACAGCCTCTACCGGGCGATTGATGTGCTCGACCCGACGTTCATCCGCGCCGAGTCGGGTCTCCGCTGCGATCTGGCACAGGCGCATCTGGCCCGCGAAGAGTACGACCAAGCTCAAGAGCACCTGCGACAAGCCCGCCTGCTGGCCAATCGCACTGGCTCGGTTCGGCGCCGACGGCGCATCGAACAGCTCACGCAGATGCTGTAGGCGCAGCGCTCTTCCCTCGGGAGGCGAGCAGATGCAGGAGGGCGACCAACGTGCCCGAGCCCATCAGCTCGCCGCGGGCCATCATCGCTGGAATGTCGGCGAGCGGCACCCATTCAATGCGGCCGGCCTCTTCCAGGTCAGTTGGCTCCCCAACCTGCGTTGCACCACACCCAACGAAGATCTCGTGCGGGGAGTCGACCATCCCAACCATGGGCTGATAGGTGACGACGTGCTTCAGGGAGTCTGGCCTCCAGCCGGTCTCCTCTTCGACCTCCCGCAGCGCGGTCGAGTGAGCGTCCTCGCCCTCATCGACGATGCCGCCTGGGAGCTCCCAGCCCCACGTCTGCGGTACGAATCGATAGCGCCACAGCATCAGCACTCTGTCCTGATCGTCCAGGACAGCGGCTATTGAGACGTGTTGGAGGCGCACGACATGGTGCTCGAAGCGCTTGACTCCTGGTGGCTCGACATCGACGAGGTCCAGCTTCACCCAGCGATTGTCATAGAGCGTCCGCTCGCCGTGAATCTGCCATGGCTCCAGAGCATTCGACACGTCGGCGCTCACCCCCCAGTGGTCTTGGCGGTACTGGCCACGAAGTAGCCCTTGCCATGGTGGGGCATGACAAGCCCCTCGGCGGCAAGTTTTGCCAGGACGATGCGCACGGTCGTACGTCCGACGCCTTGCTCTTCCTCCAAGGTTCGCTCCGACGGCAGCTTGTCCCCCGGCGCCAGTTCGCCAGACGCAATCCACCCGCGGATCGTGTCCTCAAGCTGCGCCTTCTTCGTGACCATCCCCTCAGCACTCTCCCGACTCATCGACTGGTTCGCACCAGCTTAGCCGCCTCAATTGAGCTCCTACAGGGGTCGATCACGCACTGAGCCAGGTGCGCCGGCTGCGTGCCATGGCGTAGATCGCATCCAAAGTGGACGGGTGCAGGACGCCAGTCATCGGCCCCAGTGCCGCAAACTCACGATCCCGGAGAACCCGCACGTCGTCTAACGACGGGACCACAGTCACCTTGGCGGTGCCGACGAAGGCCAATACCGGATGTACGACGACCTCAAACCCGCAGGCCCGTGTGAGCGCCTTTGCGGCCCGTCGAGCCTCATGACGGCTCTTCCGCACGTACGGATACGGCTTGTTGCCGATTTTCACTGATTCGTCCCCCACCCAAACCTGCGCCCCGGGGTGCCGTTTGGTGTTGATGGAGAAGACGCCTCCGGGCCCGAGGAGCAAGTGATCGATGTCCACCTCGCCCGGGAGGGGTATTGAGTGCAGCACTCGCCAACCTCTTCGGGTCAGGCGCTCCAGTTCGCCGCCAATCGTCTTCTCACCCTTGAGCCCCTTCATCCAGCTATCAGCTTCGGACTGCCGCCCTACAAGCTTCCCCAAGGCGTAGCGAACGCGGCTCGGGGCGAGTTCGTTGGCCCTGGCGCGCACAGCATCACCAGGGCGGTTCAGCGCCAGATCATCCTCCGGCGGCGGTGGGGGAGACCCCGGTTGGGCTCCCGGTGGCGCATCGGCCTTCGTCGGAGCTGACGTACCAGTGAGGTAGGGAGCAAGCACATCGAGCACTGCGTCCCTGTGGTCTTCCATGAAGACGTGGATCTCGCCGGTCTTCCGGTCGTACCACGCGGCGTTGCCACCATCGGGGAGGCTCACGTAGAGCCGATCATGCCCGAACCGCTTCCACGGCGTGACCCGTAACCCACTCAAGCTGCACCCCCACGTGACCTCACATCCATGGAGACATGCCATCAGCCTGCACTCCTGGCCGACAAGGGCGCACGGTACGCGAGCATGTCGGATCCCAGCTGATGCCTGACGTTGTGGTCCCAGGTGATGCTTGACGGTGGGCCTAGACAACATAGGGAGCCCCGTGGGGCTTGTTGGCTTTCACGTTACGGACCGGGACGTCGGTCGTGCGCCGGATCATCCGGACCTGGTCGTCCAGCTCAACGCTGATCGTCGTGTCGGACACGTGGACGGTCACGGTCTGGCCTGCGTAGGGGCGGCCGAGGGAGACGACCTGGCGGCAGACCATGACGGTGCCGACCGCGCTGACCCGCCGCTGCACCCGCACGGGCTCGATACCCGGACGCGGCGGCGGTCCGGCCGGACGCAGGCCCCGCAGCCTGCGGACCTCCTCACTGGTCAGCGAGTTGGGCCGCACCCGCAGCAGTTCCCGCGAGGACGGGTCGAAGAACGACAATGTCTCGTCGTGGATCCGGATGCTCACCTGGCGGCCTGCGAGAATTTCCGCTGCCAGCACCTGGTGCCCGCCCAGGCTCACCAGGCCGCTGTTGTTCACGACCCGGTCCACCTCGAATGCCGCCCCATCAGCGCCCGGAAGCGGCGCCGGTCCGGCCGCACGTCCACCCCGGGCCGCCAGCCGTCCCAGATCCGCCACCGACAGATGCGACCGCACGGTCTTGATCCGTGCCCCCGCGATCAGCAGATGGATCACCGAGGTGTCGGCCCAGAAGGTCACCATCAGACCTGAGCGGGCCGGTCCGAGCCAGAACTGCTTGCCCGCGACCTGCAGATTCCCACTCGCCGGCACCACCCGCTCGAACTCCACCGGCCCACCGGGCTCCACCGGCACCACTGCCGGCACCAGCTCAGGCAGGCCGTCCGGCACGGACGCCACTATGGCCGGATCCGGTTCCGCAGGAGGTGTCCGCTGCTGCGGCACCAGCGCGAGCACTCCAGGCACCCTCAGGCCCAGTACGTCCCGCTCCTGCTCGGGCACCGGGGTGAACCGGTCGGCTGGAGACTGCATGTCCAGCGCCTGATGGGGCCGCACGGAGTTGTACTCCTGTACCCACGCATCCAGCGCCGCCTGAGCAGCCCCGATACTCTCGAACGCCCCGCAGTCATCGAGGAGTTCACGCCGCAGCGTCTGATGGAACCGCTCGACCTTGCCCGTCGTGGTCGGCGACGCCGGCTGAGTGAGACGGTGCGCGATCCCGTTCTCCCGGCAGACCCGGTCGAACAACACCTCCCCGCCCTGCCCGAACCGGTCGGTGAACTGCTTGCCGTTATCCGTCAGCACCTCCTCCGGCACCCCGAACCTCTGCAAGGCCCGGGCGAACGCCGCGCAGACCGCCCGCCCGGTCGCCCGCTCCACCACCGACGCGATCACGCAGTACCGCGAATGGTCATCCACGCCGGTCACGACCTTGGCCTCGGACAGCTCCCCGGTGATCGGGTCGACCAGCATCACGCCGCCGACGATGTCCATCTGCCACAACTGCATCGGCCGATCCCGCTGCCAGCGCTTGTAATCCGACCGCTTCCGGCGCCGGATTCCCGGTTCCACCAGCCCATGGCGGACCAGGATCCGATACACCGTCATCCGCGACGGCACCGGCGCCACCGCCCCGGACCGCTCCAGAACATGAGCGATCCGCCGCGGACCCCACCGAGGATGGCTGCGCCGCAACTCGCACACCGCCGTTTCCACCTCGGCAGCCACCTGATGTGGACATGAGACCGGCCTGCGTGAACGGTCCGCCAGACCCGCCAAACCGGAGGCGGCATACCGCGACTTCCAACCGCTGACCGTCTGCCGGGACACCCCTAGCTGGGCGGCGACCTCCGTCACGCTCGCACCCGCCAGCACCGCCAGGACAGCCCGGTATCTCTGCTCGACAACCGACAACTCCACCAGCGCCAATCCCGGCCTCCCCACACACGCCGCAACGACGCGCACAGAAAAGCCGATCACGGCCACTGTCAACCATCAGCTGGGACCGAACTGTCAAGCATCACCCGGGATCGGACACACGGTACGCGAGCAAGCGCGGTCAAACTTTCCCTACTTCATCAAGGGCTCGCTTCGCTCGCTGCCTGCCCTGGGCACCCCACCACAGACCAGCCCACATTAGGTCAGCGCCCGTCCCATGCCGCCATGCACCGAGTGGCTCCAGAAGGCTTCAAGGACACCGGTAGCACCAGGCCGTGGAGGAAGAGGCGGGAGCTAGGGAGAGCACCACAGTTGACGCTCGGGCGTCTGCTTTCCCGGCCTCCTGAACTGCGGTAGCAGTCTGATGCTGAGATCAGAGGTGCCGCGCACAGCGCGGCGGCGCCGGCCGGACGCCGCCGCGCTTGCCCCTCAATGTCTACGCCAACGGGGCCGCGCGTCGTCGCCCGCCCGCGCCCACAAAGGGGGGCGAAATACCAGGCCGGGGGTGGGGACGGTCGGCTCCACGGCTTTACCCACCTCCCCGGTCCGGGTCCCGCGTCGAGCAAGACCAGGGGGCCACTCGTTCACATTCCGGGCAGGGGACAAGCCTGCCCGAGTTGCCGGTCAGCGTACGGCCCCCTGATCATGCTCGACCCCAAACCAGGCAGGCCACCGGCCAAAGCCGCTCCGCCGACCTCGGGCTGAGCCAACGGCCAGCGACACTGATCAGAGGCCAGCGCAGACACGCGAGGCATCACGGCTGACCGGCCAAAAGGACCTCAGCGACGGGCTCACCGGCGTTCGCATGGGTTGCGGCTTCGGGTACGGGCTGGTCCGACTCACCGGTTGACCGTGCCGATGTTGGTGGAACGGTCGACAGCGACGCAGTGGGCCTGTGTGCGGCTGTCGGTGGCGGTGAAGGTGAGGTTGTTGGTGTTACCGCAGTTGTTGTTCTGCCTGCCCTCCTGCGCGATGTTCTGCTGGAACAGGTCGGCCGTAGCTGAACCGCCCTCGGCCTTGGCTCCTCCACCGATATCCGCAGTGTGGACGTTGGCGGAGCCGTCCACCGTCTTACAGCCCACCTCGTACCGGGTTCCGGTCAGACCGAAGTCCCCGCTGTTGTGGTTGTTGCAGCTAGTGTTCTGCCGGCCCTCCTGGGCAACGTTCTGCTGGAAGACGCTGCCGCCGGTGCTGGATCCACTTTCGGCACGAGCCCCGCCACCCTTGGCCAGGGCGTGCTTGTTGAACGAGATGTCTTGGTTCCCGCACCGGCCGACCGTACGCCCCCCGGTCACGATGAATTCCGTGTCGTTGAGGTTGTTGCAGTTGTTGTTCTGCCGTCCCTCTTGCGCGATGTTCTGCTGCTCCACCTCGCCACCTGTGCTGGAGCCGCCTTCGGCGCGGGCTCCGCCGCCCTTGATCAGGGTGTGCTTGCTGAAGGAGTGGTCCCGGTTGAGGCACTGGACCTGCGTCCGCCCGCCCCCGGTCACCTCGATGTCGCCCGAGGAGTTGGGGTCGGCGCAGTTGTTGTTCTGCCGCCCCTCTTGCGCAAGGTTCTGCTGTTGCACTGTGTCGACTGTGCTGGAGCCGCCTTCGGCACGAGCCCCGCCGCCCTTGACCAGGGTGTGCTTGCTGAACGAGAGGTCCCGGTTGAGGCACCGATCCTCCGTCCGCCCACCGGTCACATTGATGCTGCCCGAGGCGTTGGGGTTGGCGCAGTTGTTGTTCTGCCGTCCTTCTTGCGCGACGTTCTGCTGGCTCACGGTGTCGGCTGTGCTGGAGCCGCCTTCGGCACGAGCCCCGCCGCCCTTGACCAGGGTGTGCTTGCTGAACGAGAGGTCCCGGTTGAGGCACCGATCCTCCGTCCGCCCACCGGTCACCTCGATGTTGCCTGAGTTGCCGAGGTTGGCGCAGCTGTTGTTCTGCCGCCCCTCCTGCGCGATGTTCTGCTGTCGCACGTTGCCGCCGGTGCTGGAGCCGCCTTCGGCACGAGCCCCGCCGCCCTTGATCAAGGTGTGCTTGCTGAGCGAGTGGTCCCGGTTGTGACACCGGTCCTGCGTCCGCGACTCGGAGAGCTCGAATAGGCCCGAGCGGTTGGGGTTGGCGCAGACGTTGTTTTGGCGCCCCTCCTGCGCGATGTCCATATGGCTCACGCCGGCCACTGTGCTGGAGCCACCTTCAGTACGAGCCCCGCCGCCCTTGATCAAGGTGTGCTTGCTGAACGAGCCGTCCTTGTTCCCGCAACCCACCCGGCTCCCCGCCACCGGGATTCCGGAGTTGTCGTTTGGATTGTTGCAGGCGTTGTTCTGCCGCCCCTCCTGCGCGATGCTCTGCTGGCTCACGGACGCCTCTGTGCCGGAGCCGCCTTCCGCTCGGGCGCCGCCGCCCTTGATCAAGGTGTGCTTGCTGAAGGAGTGATCCCGGTTGTGGCACCGGTTCTCCGTCCGCCCCCCGGTCACCTCGATGTTATCCGTGAAGTTGGGGTTGTTGCAGTTGTTGTTCTGCCGCCCCTCCTGGGCGATGTTCTGCTGGCTCACGGTTTCGACTGTGCCGGAGCCGCCTTCAGCTCGGGCCCCGCCGCTCCTGATCAGAGTGTGTCTACTGAAGGAGAAGTCCTGGTCTGTGCAGCGGTCCTCCGCCCGGCCGCCCTCCAGGGAGATTTCCGTCTCGTTGGGGTTGTTGCAGTTGTTGTTCTGCCCGCCGCGCTGCGCGGTGTTCTGCTGAACCAAACTTGCGGTCGATGAGCCGCCTTCGGCCTCCGCGCGACCGGCCTGGATGCGAGAGAAGGCGGTGAAAGAGCCGTCGCTGGTCACACACCGGCCTGTGGCCCGGCTATCGGTGAGCGAGATCTCCTCGTCCTGCATGTTGGGGTTGTTGCAGTTGTTGTTCTGCCGAGCGGACTGCGCAACGTTCTGCTGGAAGACAGCCCCGCCCGTGGAAGACCCACCAGTCGCCCGCGCTTTCACCCTCGCCCCGTCGGGACCGACTTCGGCGAATGCCGTCCCGGAGCCCAGTGCTGCCCATCCGCCCACCGCCAGAACCACCATGGTGGCCGTTGCGATCCTCTGCCCTCGCATCGGAGCCTCCTCGCGTCGCGTGAACCCAGCCAAGCCCTTTCCCTTCCTCAACGCCGGCTGGTCCCTGCCCGTCATGGCCCCGCTTCATCTCCCACTCCAACAGCGCAACCACCCCCGGGTTACCCAATGACCGCCAGGATGCCGGCGCCCGGCCCTGACAGCCTGGGCGACTCGGGCGCCTCAACCCGAGGAAACAAGGACTTCCCAGGGGAGGGAGGGGTGTCGGACAGCCCGACTTCATCAATTGACATCAACGGTGCCGACGACGATGGACGCGTCGAGCCCGGTCGGACTCCGGCCCCACAGGGCCCGAACGCAAGCCATTCGTATGGGCCGGTGTGCGAACTCCTAATGTTGGTCATGACAGCCGTGCCAGATCCATGCCAGAACGACCGAGGCATATCAGTCACCAACGGTTAGTCGCATCACCACGCGTTGCAGCAACACGACACTTTTCGCAAGTCAGGGGGCAACCAGCCGATTCACGCCGGTGATTCCCAAGCTCAGAGCACAGGCGTTAAGACAGCTTCCACATCGCTTCATGATGTCGCCAAAATCCGTCACATGAGCGGCGGGTGAGCGCCATGATGAGTCGTGATGAGTCGTCGGCCGTCGTCTGAACCTAGCCTGCTCGTGGCCATCTGGTGGCTGTTCCTCGCTGCTGTCGCCATCGTCATGTTCCTGGGTGGAATCAACTTCCTGTTCGATCTGGATGACGAGGCGAGCCCCTCACCGACCGTGACTGTGACCGAGACGCACACCCTGGAACCGGACCTCTCGGACAGCATCCCCGACAGCGCGACAGACGACGACCTGTCAGATCTCCCCACACCGAGCGTCTGCGTCGATGCTGAGGCTCGCGGCGTGATCCCGCGAGACCGTTGGACTCCTTGCGGTCAGCTGCTCGGGTACTTTGACGATGAGACGCCATCACCGTAGGGCGGTGTACTGCAGTGGTGAACGCTCTCTCACACTTGTGCCTTGACGCGGCGCAGGCCCAGGTAGTCTTCGATGCCTTCTGTGCCTGGTAGCCCGCGACGCGCATTACTGATGAACGTCCCAGAACGGACTTGATCGGCGCAGCGTTGCACACTCTGAGCTGTGACACCGCTGCAACGGTACCGCCCTGCACGGATGTCCCGGGCCATGTCGAGGAGGTGAGCACGGAGTCGGTTAGCTACCTCGAACGTCGTTTCCGGAAAGAGCGCTGCTTGACCGCCTGCTCCGTGCTGGCGACGGGGTGCGTCGTGAAGCCTGATCCTCGTTGGGTCGGCATCGGAGAGACGGGCGCGAGGCCGTTGGCGACGAGGTCCGAGATCTGGAAGCGGACGAGCTGTTCACTGGACACGGCCACATCCTCACGCCCGCCGGCCTCCTGCGTCAGGTACTCGGACGCTTTCGCTTATCCGAACGCACCTTCGCTATCCACCGTGCCGACTTGGAGGCCTTGAGTGCTCTCCACAGCCGTTGTGGCGCAGGCCCAGCCGTCTCAGTTTCCGTCTCATTCAGGCAGGTTCACGTCAGTTCAGAGGGGACCAGGAGGCCGATGCATCCCAGTCGCCAGCCGCCCATGAACCCAGGTGAACACCCCTGCACACACCCCACCCCACCAACACAGTTGGAAAGCGTGTTGGGGCATTGGTCCGCGAGCCCATGGGACTCCTCAAGAACAACGCGCACGTTGGCGTCCAGTTGTCGGAACTGGCCCCCCATTGAGCACCTCCCCAGATAGCGTGACGGCCGTCACACCTGAAGGGGGAGCCGCATGGCATTCATGTCGAAGAAGAGCCCAGAGCAACAGGCCCAGGCAACCGCGGAGAAGGAGCGCAAGCGGCAGGAGGCGGAAGAGAAGCAGCAGGCCGAGCGACTTGAACGTGAGAGACAGGCGTTCCTGGCCACACCAGTGGGTCAAGCGCGCCAGTGCTTTGAGCGGGGGGACCTCGTGTATCAGTGCTCAATCGACATTATGAGCCAGCAAGCGATCATCGTTGCGATGGTTGGTAGCACGACCACGCAGCGAACGGCGGATGCCGTAGTCGTCCTCAACGCCGTGTGTCGAGAGGGGTGGGAGCTGGTGAACGGCTCATTCGTGTTCGTAGAGCAGGGCCAGCAGAGCCGCGACAAGTTCATGTCATCTGGTCAGAACGTCGCGATCAAGGGAGAAACCGTGGGCTACTACCTCTTCAAGCGCTGCGAGGCGAACAGGCGCGAGTCCTGAGCGGCAGCCGACGGTTGCCCGTTCCGCGCTCGGAGAGCTACGAATCAGAAGTTCTCTGACATCCAAGGCTGACATCAACGACGCCGGACGGAGGCGTACACCAGCGTCTATGTCCGGCCGTCGCACCAGTCGACGACAGCCAGCGCAGCGAGCTCGGATCGAACTCCTAAAGCGGGTGTCGCAGGTTCGAATCCTGCCGGGGGCACCAGCGGAAACGGCCCGGACCGATCATGGTCCGGGCCGTTTGACGGCACCTTTGACGGCACCTTTGACGGCAGTCGCCTCTCAGGCGGCCGACGGGCGGCGTTTGAGCAGCCGGTCCATGTGGCTGATCGCCTCCCGCTGGGTGTCCTGCACGACGTGCGTGTACACGTCCATGGTGATGCTGATCTGGTTGTGCCCGAGGATCTCCATCACCACGCGCGGAGCCACCCCGGCCAAGGTGAGGAGTGTCGCGCAGCCGTGCCGGGCGTCGTGCAGCCGGATCACGCGAATTCCGGCGGTCTCGGCGACGCGGGTGAAGGACCGGTAGACGTTCCGCGGCTCGACGGGGCGGCCGGTGCGAGTGGCGAAGACGTACCCCTCGTCCAGCGAGGAGGCCCAGCGCCTCTTCCACCGTCCAGGGGCTCAGCTCCCGTGATTGGCCCGAGGCGGCTCGACGAGGCTCGCCACGTTCCGGGTCACCAGCTCCTCGCGGCAAGCAGCGGTGAGAGCTGTCCGCAGGACGCGATGCGGTTTCTTGTCGGTGGCCGGGGTCGACTTGGTATCCAGCTGGACGAGGAAGCGGCGCACCGCGGCAGCGCCCAGCGCCTCAAGCCGTTTCGAGCCGATCATGGGAACCAGGTACAGCCGGACGTGAGCCTCGTACTTGTCGTACGCGCTCCGCCTTCGGCTCCCGACCCCGCCGCGGTGAGCTTGCGCCGAGGCATGATCACATTGTCCAGCCAGTGGGGCAGCCACTCCGAGAGCCTGGCGGAACGGGTGGGCACGGGGCCGTACGACCCCAACCACCGCTGGAATCACCGGAGATGGCGGTGGCGGGTCGGTCCTCGGGGATCTGCACCGTGGCCGGCACGGCGTAGGGGGAAGATGCCGCCGAACGCCATCTTGGCGGAGGCTTCGTGGTTGAGGCGGTGGGCAATGCCTCCGGGGGGTCGGCCGGCACCGGGATGGAGGGGCGTCCCGACGACCGCGGGCCCGTCGTGGTGTCTGCGGGGAGCTCCCATGCCCATGGCGTCCAGGCCGTTCGTACAGTGGCGCGCCCCACCTGGACGCCATGGACCGCGCCCGCTCCACGGTGTGTGGGTCGACGGCGGACGGGATGGGAGTTGGGGAGGGTTGTATGGGCCGATTGACCCTAGGTCACCGCCCGTTACAGGAATCGGCGGACCAATCAAGGGCCACCGGACTTTATCTACACCTTCTTGTGCGAATGGGGCTAATGTGGGAACCGGTAGGACCCGGTACCCCAATGCCACAGGGGAGAGGAGCGAGTCATGCCGTTCATCGACATCCAGGTGATCGCCGGAGCATTCACACCCGAAGAGAAGCGACGGATGGTCGAGAACGTCTCGGAGGCAATCATCGCCATTGAAGGCGAAGGACTGCGGCCTTCCACGCACGTCGTGATTACCGAGACACCCAGTGGCGAGTGGGCCATCGGCGGCCATGCACTGACAGCCGAAGATGTCCGCGCCAAGCGTGCGAGCGCCACGGCGGCCTGATCTGCCGACCTGCTTTGCACAGCGGTGTCAGCGGAATGGAATTGCCCCCTGACCAGATGTGCTGGTCAGGGGCATGTTCCCGAAAGGGTGGCGGGTGCAAGGTTCGAACTTGCGCTGGCGTAAGCCCACAGATTCACAGACTCTGACCACCATTGCGACGGTCTACTGCACATATATGGCACTTAGCGCTCGCGGAAGCCACCAAGGAAGCGGCGGAAGACGCCGCCCTCCGGCGTCAGCGGTGCGGACGGTGGTGGAGCGGTGGGCCTCTCGCGGGCGATCGGCTGGTCGTAGTCGACCCGGGCGATCGCGTCGACGGTCTGGTTGAGGTCGAAGCTCTCGGAGCCCTCGATGGACGGCACGAAGCCGACCAGGATCCCGTCCCGCATGACCTGCGCTTCGAGGCCAGCGGTGTCATCGGTGTCCCAGACGGCCTCGCGGCCGTCGCCCAGGACCACGCGCACGCCGATCTGGTAGACATCCTCGCGCGCCAGGTGAGCGCTTATGCCGCGCTGCCGCAACGCGTCGACGACTCGAAGCGCTCGGTTTTCATCCACGTGGCCACGATAGCGCCCGCGATCGTTCCAGCTCGTCGATGCATGCGATAGGCGTGCGCTGTGCACCGGAGGTCGTGATCGTTGAGGTCAGGCAGCAGTCCGGTTGACATCCACGTCTGACACCTACGAGGTCGTACAGGGCCGGGCTCAGGCGTCCTTCTGCGGAGTCGGCAACGCTAGGCAGTCCGCCGGGCGGGGGCCGGGCCGCACGCCGGATCGAACTCCTTTGGAGCGGGTTTGGCAGGTTTGAATCCTGCCGGGGGCACAGACAGAAGGGTCGGCTCAGGCGGGTCTTCCTCCCAGGCTGGCCCTTCACCGTTTCCGGCTCCGTGCCACATGCGTGCCACTACGAGCGCGTGGGGTCCTCCTCCCGAGGGGTCCCCGGGTCCCGGCTCGGACATGGACCAGTTATGGACAGCCACTTCCTCGGCAGGGCGCAGCAAGCGCATGACCTGCGAGGACCCGAGACAGAACAAAGGCCTCCGGAGCCGTGTGCGCAGGTTCGAATACTGCCGGGCCGGGCCAGGCCCCGACCGATCATGGTCCGGGGGCCCGAGTCGGGTTCGGTCGCGGGCGGCGTCATCGTCCCCGACGTCGCCACGGTGGGCCTGCTCGCCGCTACGGCCTGCCCTCGAAGAAGCCGGACTTCAGATCCCCGATGACGGCGTTGAGTGGATGCCCACTGACGATGAACGGTCCACTCCATGGCGCGCTGAGTGCGAAGAGCAACGCCAGGCTCAGGCCGACCACACTCGCAATACCTACGATGAGCAGTGACGTTCGCAGGCTGCTGCGGAAGACCAGCGCGCCGGAGTTCACGATCAAGGCCAGTCCGCTGACCACAAGCGTGACGACGTAGAGCGACGGAACGTCGCGCGAGGCGGCCGCGACGCGTGCGCGACGACTATTGGTGACACCGTCCAGGGCGACCAGCAACTCCGAGCCTGCCGGGGTTCCCACCTCGGGCCTGGCCGCCTCGGCGCGGACGCTCCGCTCCAGCTGAGCGATCGCGTGACTGGTGGCCGGGTCGTCACCGGTCGCCGCGGCTGCGCCCTCCCATTCCTTGGTAAGCGTGGTCTGCAGGTAGTCCAGCAGTGCCGCGTGAATCGGCTCCGACTGGACTCGCGGACTTGTCGCCGCCCACGCCAGGCGGGAGGCCGCGGCAGCCTCCTCGCTCACCAACTCCTCTGCTGTGCGCAGGTAGCCGGCCTCGCTGGCCAGTGAGAGTGCCGCAAAGATCGCGAAGGCAGCACCGAGTGTCGGCATCAGAGGCGTGGCGATATGCGGCACCCGGTCCCGTTCCTCGACCGGTACGAGCGCCCGGACGCCGATGCGCGCTCCGGCCGCGACCAGCAATGCAAGCAAAAGACCGCTCACAACCAGCACCACCGCCGGCAGCGATGTCAACCAGTCCACCACATCACCTGCTTCCCTTTCCACGAGCGCCCCACGATGGCGAATCATCGGCCCTCGCGACTTGGAGCCCTTCGTCGATCACTTTCAAAGAACGCTCCATGATCACAGGCCGAAGACCTTTGACGCTCGTCGACGCCCGGCACGGCATCTCGCTTCGTTGGCCAAACAGCCGAATGCGGCCCGTGGAAGGCTTCAGTGACAACGACAAGCGCGTCCGTCTGACTTTCCGTCTCCTTCAGCTTGGTTCATCGCCGTTCAGCCGAGACCGGAAGCCGATCCCCATCCGCCGAGCTTCAGCAGGCGTGGGGGCCTGGCGATGTCAGCTTGCGGTTGCCGAACACCGAGGCATGCCACCAGGGTGCTGCCGGCTTGCTTCGGACATCCACTGGTGACATCGACGACGCCGGGGATGTACACCAGCGTCTCTGTCCGGCCCTCGCAGCAGTGGACGACAGCAGCCGGATCAGGCTCGGATCGAACTCCCGGCAGCCTGATCGAACCAATCAAAATGAGATGACTTCTCAGGAAGCCACTTCGACGCGAGCCTCGAAGATCATGGCCCCAATGTCGTGCCATAGCGGGCAGATCCACAGACTGCCCGATGCGCCGGAAGCTTACGGAGCCGTGATCACTCGCGCCAAAGCAGCTCCGGCCAAAGCCGTTCCGCCGCCCGCTGAGTCACACCCTCCCCGCTCACGGTCAGCGCCTGGCTCTGCCTATCCGACGTTTTCGCCCTGCGCCCTCCCAATGCCGGGAGTAAGCTGGAGTCAAGATCAAAATGGCGCTATTCCCGGGCTCACACCGCTGTGCGTCCACCTTTCCGAATGCATCGACCTCAGAACTGTTGACGCAACCCATCGGCCCCGGAGCGAGGGCTCGACACGGATGCAAGGAATGCAGGAGGGAATCGATGACTACTCATAAGTCGACCCCGGACGGCGGCCCGAAGGCGACCCGGACGGCCTCTTCGTACGGTACGGGGGTGGACGAGCCGGCGGTCGAGCTCGTCCACCCAGTGGAGCCCGACTCCGCCGACACACCGCTGGAAGTACCGATGTTCGTCGAGCACTTCAATGTCGAGCTGGGCCCCGGCAACTTCAAGAGGCGCCTCAATTGGGGTCCGAGCGTCATCAGCTCCGCGACATCAGTATG
Organism: Streptomyces sp. NPDC051776; assembly: GCF_040681345.1. Classification (NCBI taxonomy): domain Bacteria; kingdom Bacillati; phylum Actinomycetota; class Actinomycetes; order Kitasatosporales; family Streptomycetaceae; genus Streptomyces; species Streptomyces sp. NPDC051776. The sequence goes on from NZ_JBFAYQ010000001.1 coordinate 171,890, forward strand.
GGTGTCGGTTTGCGAACTGAACCCGGTCACCGGTAAGCCAAGGTCTGCGGCTGCCAGAATTGAGATACATGACATCTGCCCAGAGGACGGAGGAACTGTGGCGGTGGCGGGGAGAATATTCGGGTTCGAGAACCCAATTCTCGTGCAGTTCCGCGCTCTCGCAATATAGCCAACTGATGCCTCGGGAAATCTCCGTCGGACTATGGACGCCGCCGGCTCGCAGGTCATAGCTTGGCCCGTCACTTCGTGTGTCCCGTCGGGAACATGCCGGCGGGGACTCCGCCCGAGTGGTGCTGGAGCGCACTGCCGACTACAGCAGCGACGGTGCTGGTCACCAGAACGACGGCAATGACGGCAGCGGCACTCGGCGACTCGGCACGGCGGCGGCACGGACGGTCCGACCGGCTCACCGGAGGGTGCCCACATCACCACGCGCGGAGCCACTCCGGCCGTGGTGAGGAATGTCGCGCAGCCGTGCGGATGTGCAGCCGGATCACGCGAAAACCCCCAAAGACTGCCTGAGTTGCCAACTAATTTACGTTCAGCAAGAAGATGACGCTGAAGACCACAGCGGTCCACACGCCGCACAGAGCCTTGAGCCACAACGGAGAACGGTGCACTTCCATGAAGACGGAAATCACCAGCACCACCTTCAGCGCGGCAAGACACACGATGCCCGTGGTGAGCGCAACCGACATGGATGGGGTGGTCTCCAGCCCGGAGATCAGAGCTGATCCAACGAGCAATATCCACACCACGGCGGCGGCGAGGACGTTGGTGCGCAGGCTTGCTGAACTTTGAGTCATGTTCGCACCTAAGAGGGGTCAGATCAGGTAGATGAGAAGGAAGAGGACGATCCACAGCAGGTCGACCATGTGCCAGTACACCGCGACCCCTTCGAGGAACGGAATCTCGGAACGCCCGCGCTGGGGACGCCGACACCGGCGGAAAGCCCATGTCAATCCGATGATCCCGACGAGGACATGGATCAGATGGATCCCGGTGAAGACGAAGTAATACATGAAGAAGTCGTTGCCCAGGCTGTGGGGCGGCCCCGCGATGTGCTTGGTGTACTCGACGGATTTCACTGCCACGAAGAAACCGCCGAGGACAGCGGCGACTTTGAGGTACTGCGACGCCTCCCGGGGCCCTCTGGCCCGTGCCAAGATCAGTCCCACCGCTACAGCGGCGGAACTGGTCAGCAGCACGACGGTGTTGATCAGCCCGAGGGTCAAACTTACTTTCCCGCGGCCCCAGGTGAAGAGTTCAGGCTGGTGCGCGTGGTTCCAACTCCAGAGAGTGAAGAACACACCGAAGATGGCCAAGTCGCCAAGGATGAAGATCCACAACTCCGGCTCGCCAGGTACGTGGGGCGTGCGCGGTTTCCTGTCAAGGATTTCCCGTTTTCTGCCTGAGGAGGCGGGATTCTGGGCGGGCTCGGTACCGGGTGAGGTCGGGGCCGCGCCACTCATGAGAAATGCTTCTTCGCGAAGGGGACCAGAATGAAGGGGGTAATAAAGAAGTAGGCGATGAATAGGATGGCCGGGATCCAGAAACCAACCACGCCGTCCCAGGCGAAAGGACCGGACTTGAAGAAGAAAACGAGCAGTTCGGGAAGGTAGAGGATTCCGATCCACAGGTTCACGTAGCCGAACCAGCGTGGAACCATCGGGTTTTCACGCGGGTTCATGACCAAGAAGGCGTACGCGCTGAGGAGCCACACCATCAAGAACATCGGAATTCCTCCCAGAAATTGGAGGAATCCGTAGTCGCTGGCGTACTGGATCAGCCCAGGGTCGCGGTCCGAACGGAAAGACGCCATTGCGAAAGAGAGCCCGGTGTAGAAATTGAGCACCTGGTAGGTGGTCAGGGTGAAACCCATCATGAGGGTCACGATCCCAACCGATCCTTCAATCTTGCGCACGATCATCAGCAGCAGCGCCGAGGCCGGGAACAACGTGAACGTTGAGACCATCATGAAGACGCTTGCCAGCATCAGCGGAGCTCTGCGCTCTTGGAACGCTCGTGCTACCTCGGCAGCGGTAGCAGTCGGAGCGATCGGTGGAAAGAACTGTGCGAATGTTAGCCAGCCGAACCCGAAGAGCACGACGTACACCAGGCCGCACCAAGCGGCTCCGCGTATCAAGGGTCGAGTGCCCATGGTGAATCGCCTCCTATTGTTCGTCATCCTGTTTTGTGGAACCTGGCACATCTCTGCTTGTCGGGTCTGCCATGGATCTCTCCTCTGAACAGATGGTTGATCTCGGGGAGTTGGCGAGTTCGCGTACGTTCTGGCTGACGTTGCCTTCGCGCCCGAATCTTTTGTGGTCCGGTGAAGGACGCCAGCGAAAGGACGTCGCCGGGGTGGCGCCCGGTGACGGTGAACCGTTGCAAGGCCCGCTGTGTCGAGCGACGGGACAGCCTCCCCAACCAGGTTGTCGCCCCAGGACACATTCGCGAATCCGGCCTGAACCACCGGTCCTTCAACCGTCCATGACCCAGTACTGAGCGGGTATGCCACCCCGGCACGGTGGCTGCGTTCCTCAACTGGTCACGCCTTCCGCCACGCTGACGTCGGCCTTAGGTCACCCGCGGGACCGGCTCCCGCACTACCGCGTTGGCGGTGGTATTCAAACTGGTCACATCCGCCAAGGCCCGCTGGCGGGTCGCGAACGCGCCGCATCCGGTTGCCGTGTCCGGGCCGGAGCCGGCGTCGAGAAGGGGCGCATCGTCGAATCAACCAAATAGACGGCGGCACGACCATCCACATCGACGGCTCGCGCCGCCAGAGAATCCCCGCCCTACCCGGCCACCAGGGGGCTCGGGACAATCCAATGCGAGTCGCCCACTCCAGTACGCACCTTTCTCCGGCCGGTTCCGGGAGATGACGGACGGGGCCGCGATGCTTACGACTCCAGAATCTTCTTCATACGGCGAACCGCGCGCTCGGACTGTCGGGCGTTGTGGCGCCTGAAGTAGAGCGCGTCAAGGACGCGGAGGGCCCTGCCGGGGACGTTGTAAGTCATCGTGCGGTCGAGCCTGGTTCCGTCGGCCTGGGCAGACAGGACGTACTCGACCGATGTCGTGGTCCCCTCGGAGAGGGGTACGCCGTGCACGACGCCGTCGATTGTCCAGCTGAGGGCCGGAGTTGCGTGCCGGACGCGCCAGTGAATGCTGCCCTTGAGCATCGCGAAGCGGTCCTGCTCAATGACCTCGTCCCCGGCTTCGACCGGTCGGTCCACCTCGCCACTCACCGAGGTCGCGGTGGGATGCCACTCCGGCCAGCTCCGGGCAGCCGCTGCGTAGGCGAAAACCTCGGCCGGAGTGCGCCGGATCTGAACCGTATTGACGATTCGGATCTCATGCGGCATCGGCGTTCTCCCTCATACAGGGAAGAAGGGGGCGGGCCGGCTTCGGGGAAGCCGTCCGGGTCTTCGGTGGCCGGCCGTGCCCGGTGTCGAGCTCGGTCCGGTCGGCGTTCGGCAGTGCAGTGCCGGCTTCAACGCCGGCGAGGTCCACGGGATCGGGTGGGGTCGTGGCGTCTCCACAAGGCATCGCGCGGAACAGGGACGACATGAGACCTCCTACTAGAACCGTATTCTAGTCACCACCGTAGAATATAGTTCTAGCCATGGCAAGCGGTAATTCACCTGACGCGGGACGCCGCGGTGAGGTCCTCGCGGCGGCACTGCAGTGCTTCGTAGAGAGGGGCGTCGAGGCGGCAACCATCCAGGACATCTGCTCGCGTTCCGGTGCCAGCGTGGGCAGCATCTACCACCATTTCGGCAGCAAGCAGGGCGTCGTCGCCGCGCTCGTGGCGGCCGGCATGCGGGACAACCTCGCCGCGTTGAAGACGGCTCTGGAGTCTGCACCCAACGCCAAGGCGGCCGTCGACGGGATCGTTGCCTCCCTCTTCGACTGGGTCGAGAGCAATCCGGAATGGGCACGCTTCATCTATCTGCGGACCGCCGTACCGGATGCCGACGTCACACCGGTCATGGCCGAGGTTGCCCAAGAGTGGACGAGTGTTGTGCAGAACATGTGGCACACGTGGGTCGATGCGGGCGAACTCCAGCCCGTCAAGCCGGAGTACTTCCCGTCGCTGCTCCTTGGGCCGCTGCACGACTTCGCGCGGCGATGGCTCACCGGTCAAGTAGCAGGGAAGCTCTCGGACCACGTCGAGGCATTCCAGGCAGCTGCCTGGAGTGTGGTCGGCAAGAGGACGCGACCAGGTCCTGTCAAACATCCCGATAGCCGGTGAATCCCATGCTGACAGCACGAGTTCGATCCTCGCTGCCCGGGCTTGGGGACACGCTAGCCTCGAACGTGTGCATGTCGCCTCTCGCATCTATCGGCGGTTCTGCCTTCTCCCCGCCTTCCTCCAGGGGCTCACGTGGCTTGTCGTCTCCCTGGCCGTCCTGAGTTCGGGTTGGGCTCTGTGGAGCGGGGCCACGAACGGTCAGTCGGGAGCGTCCGGCGGGAAGGGGTCACCCAGCGTCCACGACCGCGGTTACTCGATCACCAAGACCGTCCTGGCCCATAACCGGATCACACTGAAGGTTCCGGGCTTCGGACCAGGGACAGTGCAGGACACACTGCTCGAGAACTGCCATGTGATCGTGCAGCGGATCATGGCTGGAGGGAAAGCGCCCACGGGCTTCTACTCAGCACCTGAGGAGTGGTATCACGGCTGCACTGACGCGCTGGCCGATTGGTTCGCCGCGCGGGACCAGTAGCCGTGTGCGGTACGGCATCGAAGTACGGCAACCTGCGTTGAGTCGCCCCACGCCGATCGCGAGGAGCGATGTGGTGTCGGCTTTCCGCTCGACTGGCGTGATTGCCGCCAGATACGAACTGTTTCTGGTGGCACCGGCCGGCCTTTATGAGGCCGGCCGTGAGGCCTACGACCTCCTGCGAGCCCTGCGAGTCGCGATCGCATCAACCAGCGTCGTCGTAGGTGACGAGTCCGTCGAGTGGCAGGCGCTCCACACCCCGTACGACATCTCCTTGCGTAATCTTCGTGCCGCCATGCGGGGGCTCACTGGGCCTGCCTTCGACCAGGACTGACGGAGAGTCGCGTCGGAGCGCCTGAGGAGACAAGAGCAACCAGGTCAAGGTTCCGGCAATGTCGCGGCGTTGCGCAAATGAAGCGCGCTTCGGTCCGTACGGGTTCCATGTGTCCCGCGCCGTGGCCGCCGGGCATGCAGAGACCCCCGACCATGATCGGCCAGGGGTCTTCCGCTGAGGCCCTCGCGTCAGGCCAGCGCTGCGGTGAGACTGATCGTCGTGCCCGTAAGTGCTTGGCTCACCGGGCAGTTGGTCTTCGCGTCCTCGGCTGCCGCCCGGAAGGCGGATTCGTCGGCGCCCGGTACCCGGCCCTCCACGGTGAGGTGGATACCGGTGATGCCGGTGCCCGGCTGGAAGGTGACCGCGGCGTTCGTCGTGATCGTGGTCGGCGGGGTCCCGGCCTGGGTGAGCGTGTTCGCCAGGGCCATCGAGAAACAGCTCGAGTGGGCGGCGGCGATCAGTTCCTCCGGGCTGGTCCTGCCCTGGGGTTCCTCGGCGCGAGAAGCCCAGGTCACGGGGAAGCGGCCGGCTCCCGAGGAGTCGAGCGTGGCCTCCCCGATGCCCTTCAGCAGATCGCCTTCCCACTCGGTGTGCGCGTTGCGCGTGGTGGCCACGATCGATCCTTCCTGTGTTGGGACGACATCTCCCTGATCGTCTGCTCGCGACGGGCGGCCGGTCCTCCGACGCGCCGTACCGCGCGCCGCGCCCGTCCGTCTGGCCGCGAGATGCCCGGTCCCGGCCGGGGGAGGTCCGGTCCGGTCCTGGCCGGGGGAGGTCTGGTCCGGTCCTGGCCGGGGGAGGTCTGGTCCGGTCCTGGCCGGGGGAGGTCCGGTCCGGTCCTGGCCGGGGGAGGCCGGTCCGGTCCTGTTCCGCGAGATGCACTGTCCGCCCTTCGCTGCGGGTCGATTCCGTGATCCACCGGCCGATTCCCTGCTGCACAGGTGGCCGTGCAGGGGGGAGGGCGCCTTAGCCTTGGTGGTATTGCCGTGTTTGCACCGGTTCGGTGTCTCCGGGCAACAGCCGGCGGCTACGGCGGCAAGCCCGGCCGTCCGTATCGGCGGGTGGCCGGAAACGACGCCCGGCGAGAGGAGCCAGCACCGTGAGCACCTCGACTCCCGATGATCACCCGCCCACCGCCGACCAGGCGCCTTCCACCGAGGAAACCCGGTCCGCGGAGGAAGCGGAGGTCCAGGCCGCGAAGGAGGCCGCGGAGACGCGGGCCGCCCTGGTCGATCTCGCGAACAGCACGGCGCTTCTGCCGCAGGCACCGTCTCCCGAGGGCGAGGCCGTCCCCGAGGGGGCCATCGCCCTGCCGGTGATCGAGCAGGACGGCACGCGCTACATCCCCGCCTTCACCACCGAGGAGGCACTCGTGGCGGCCGGGGGAGACCCCGCTGCTGTCGTCCGTCTGCCGATTGCCGACCTGGCTGCGAACTGGCCGGCGGACGACCTGTGGCTGACGGTCGACCCGTCCAGCGAGCAGGGCCTGGCCCTCCCGGCCGAGGTGGTGCGGGCGCTGCCGGTCTTCAGCGGCCGACAGGGCCAGGAGGGCCGGGAGAGTCAGGCGGAAACAGGCGGCGGTGAGGGAGGCAGCCCCGGAGCACCGGAACGGCCGCCGGCCGCGTGACCCGGTCCGGGCCGGCGGCCGAGTGACCGCTCCGGGCGAGCGGTCGCGTGATCCGGACCGGCGGAGGGTGGCGTTACCGGTTCGGGCCTGCGGCCGCGCGATTCCGGTCCGGGGCGGAGGGCGGCGTGCCTGTCCGTACCGCGGTCCTCGCGGTCCGACCACGGCGGGTCGGCGTCCGAGCGCCCGGCGTCTTCGCATCACCCTCGCCGGTACGGGGGTGGGCTGCGCTGGTCCGCGCACATGGCCGTCCTTGATCCGCGCAGACGGCCGTCCTGGGTCCGGGCACGGCTGTCCCGTGTCCGTGCACACGGGCGTCCGGGGCTCGCGCACACGGGCCGTCCGCGGCCCCGCTCATGCGCTGAGACCGCGCTCTCGCGCGCGGCCGGGCGCCCCTCCGGCCACGGGCCGAGACCGCGCTCTCGCGCGCGGCCGGGCGCCCCTCCGGCCACGGGTTGGTCCGGCGGAGTATTCCGCCGGACCGGCCCTTTTTCGCTGCTCAGGTCCGTAGCGCAGACTGCCTCCACGTTCCTCCGGAAGGCCCCCTGCCTAGCGGTCCCGACGCCGGATGGAACCCGGTTCCACCGAAGGGCGAAGAACAGGCGAAAGCCCAAGTCTTCGAGACATTCGGACGAAAGGAGCCCCGATGACCGTCGAACCAGGCGTCAGGGTGGGGCAGCAGCACAGTGACGCCTCGGTGATCGAGCGGTCCTGGGATGAGCCCGAGGCATTCGCCGTTCTCTTCGACCGCCACGCCGCGTCGGTGCACTGCTACACGGCACGCCGGCTCGGCACGGACGTCGCCGACGACCTGATGGCCGAAACCTTCGCCATCGCGTTCCAGCGGCGGCACCAGTACAACTCCGAGCGGGCCGACGCCCGCCCCTGGCTGTTCGGCATCGCGACCAACCTCGTCGGCCGCCATCGCCGGGCGGAGGCGAGGCGCTTCAAGGCTCTCGCCAAGCTCCCGGTCGATGACGTGCCGCAGCACGACGGTATCGCCGACCGGGTGGCCGCTCGGGTCAGTGCTCACGGGGTGCGCCGGGAGCTCGCCGGTGCGCTGTCCAGGCTCTCCGTCCGCAACCGCGATGTGTTGTTGCGGAGGCGGCCGGGGGTCCCGCGGCTGCCGACGTACGGTGACGACCCGGGCCGTACAGTGAACCCCCGTGCGGAGCAGGGCAGTTGGGCGGTCCCGGCCTGCTTTCGCGTCCGCCCTCGCACGCGCCGTTCGTGTCCGCCCCGCAGGCGCCGTCTACCGTCCCCCTCGCGGGCGCCTTCCGTGTCCGCCCCTCGCACGCGCCGTTCACCGTCCGCCCCCGTAGCGCCGCTCACCACTCCGCCGACAGCAGCGCCTCGCCCAGACCCCCCACCTCCGGCGCCGAGACCAGGAGTTGTTCGGTCCAGATCGTCTTGCCCTCGCGTACGTAGCGCGTCCCCCACCGTTCGGTGAGCTGGGCGACCAGGAACAGGCCCCGTCCGCCCTCGTCCGTCGTGCGCGCGCGGCGCAAGCGCGGGGAGGTGCTGCTGGTGTCGGAGACCTCGCAGATGAGGTGGCTGTCGCGGATGAGGCGAAGGACGAGGGGACCGCCGCCGTAGCGGTAGGCGTTGGTGACCAGTTCGCTGACGATCAGTTCGGTGGTGAAGGCGATCTCCTCAAGTCCCCACTCGGTGAGCTGGGCCGCGGCGAGCGTACGGGCACGGGCTGCCGCGGTCGGTTCCGCAGGGAGCTGCCAGGTGGCCACCTGGTGCGCCGCCAGTCCGCGGGTGCGGGCGAGGAGGAGCGCCGCGTCGTCGTGGGAACGGTCGGGCGGCAGCGCGTCCTCGACCGCGGCACAGACGGCCTCCAGCGGTCGGGAGACGTCGGTCAGCGCGCTGCGCAGACGGGTCAGCCCTTCGTCGAGGTCGCGGTGCTGGGCCCGGATCAGGCCGTCGGTGTAGAGGGCGAGCACACTGCCCTCGGCCAGCTCCAACTCGGCACTCTCGAACGGCAGATTGCCCAGCCCCAGCGGTGGGCCCACGGGCGACTCCGGCATCAGCACCGCTCCGTCGGGTGACGCGACGGCGGGCGGCGGGTGACCGGCCCGCGCGAAGGAGCAGCGCCGGGAGACCGGGTCGTACACCGCGTACAGACACGTCGCGCCGACCACCTGCGGTGCCGTCTCCGGGGTCGGCTCCTGCTCCGCGGCCAGGCGGTCGACGAGATCGTCGAGGTGGGAGAGCACCTCGTCCGGGGGCAGGTCCAGGTAGGCCAGGGTGTGGACGGCGGTGCGCAGCCGGCCCATGGTGGCGGCGGCGTGGATACCGTGGCCGACCACGTCGCCGACGACGAGGGCGATGCGCAGGCCCGAGAGCGGTATGACGTCGTACCAGTCGCCGCCCACGCCCGCCGTGGCGTCGGCCGGCAGATAGCGGTGAGCGATGTCGACGGCCGGGTGCCGGGGGACCTCGCGGGGCAGCAGGCTGCGCTGCAGGGCGAGCGCCGCCTCGTGCTGCTGGGTGTAGCGGCGGGCGTTGTCGATGCAGACGGCGGCGCGGGCGGCGAGTTCCTCGGCCAGAGTGAGGTCGTCCTCCTCGAACGGTTCGGGCCGCCGCCAGCGCCACAGGCTCACCACCCCCAGGACGAGTCCGCGCGCCATCAGCGGAACCGAGATGAGCGAGTGGACGCCCAGCTCGCGGACGCGTTCGACCTTGTCGGGGTCGAGGGACGACCAGCCGGGCGAGACCTCCAGGACCGGTTCCAGTACGGGGTGCTGTTCGGCCATGCACAGCGCCTGCGGGGCGTCCGGCGGGAAGCGCGTCACGTGACCCACCGGGTACATCAGGTCCAGCGCCTCCGGCGAGACGGTGTGGACGGCGGCCCGGTGGAGGGCCCCGGTGGTCCCCTTGGAGGTCTCCTCGCCCCGGGCAACCGGCTCCAGCAGGTCGACCGAGACGCAGTCCGCCAGTTCGGGGACCGCGACCTCGGCCAGTTCGCGGGCGGTCTTCGCCACGTCCAGGGTGGTCCCGATGCGGGCGCCGGCCTCGTTCACCAGGGCGAGGCGCTGACGCGCGCGGTAGCGGTCGGTGACGTCCTCGACGGTTTCGGTGACGCCGAGGATGCGCCCGGCGGGGTCCTCCATCCGGAAGGCGGAGATCGACACCACCCGCTCCTGGCCGGGGTCGCTCTGCAGCCGGCCGCGCTGCTCGATGAAGATCGTGGGTTCGCCGGTCACGAGCACCCGCCGCAGCTGGGTCTCCACGCGTTCCGTCTCCGGCTCCATGAGGAAGTCGCCGATGCGCAGCCCCTGGAAGGCCTCGGGCGGAATCTCGCCGAAGCCGGCGATCGCCCGGTTCACCCGCAGGAATCTGAGCTCCGGGTCGTGCACCGCGAGGCCGATGGGGCACCGACGGAACATCCCGTCCAGGACCGAGCGGTCCGTCTCCCAGCGCATCACGTCCCGGGCGGGGGCGCCGACGATGAACCACTCGGGCCCGTTCGGCCGTGCCATCGCGCGGACCCGGCAGCCCAGGTGCACTCGCCCGCCGTCACGGCGCCGGACGGGCACGACCCCGAAGTAGCAGCCTTCCGATTCCACGCAGGCGGTCACCGCGTCCCCGACGTCGTCCTCGTCCTGCGGGTCGACCAGGAAGTCGCGTGCCGAGCGGCCCAGAGCCTCCTCGGCCGGGTAGCCGAGCAGCTCCTCCGCCTGCGGGCTCCAGCCGACGATCGTCCCGCGGGCGTCCAGCACCGCCGAGGCCGCGCGGTGCACGGCGAACGGGTCGTCCGGGCCCTCGTGGGGTCTCGTCACCGGTATGTCCATCACCTACCACCCTCGTACGAACCGGGAACGAGCGCTCATCGTGCCGCCGGTGCGCGGGGAGACGGCCTGGCGAGGAGCACCGCGACGTCGTCCTGGACCACGGGGGGCAGCATGCGGTTCAGCAGACCGTCGCAGATCTCCTCCAGCGGCCGGTCGAGGTTCCGCAGGGCCCGGACGAGTTCGTGCATGCCCCGGCCGAGGTCCCGGTCGCGGGCCTCGACGAGCCCGTCGGTGTACATCACCAGCAGGCTCTCCGGGGCCAGCCGAACGCGTTCGGCCCGGAAGTCCCCGCCGCCCGCGCCCAGGGGCGGGCCCGGCGGCCCCTCGACGTATCCGGCCCGGCCCCCGGCATCGGCCACCGCGGGGGGCGGATGGCCGGCCCGGCTGATGAGGACCTCACCGGCGGCCGGGTCGTGGACGGCGTACGCGCAGGTCGCCATCTCGTTCTCGCCGAAGTCGGCCACGGCGGCGTCGAGGGAGACCAGCATCTCGGCCGGGGGGACGTCGTGGCGGGCCAGGGTGCGCAACGCCGTACGGAGCTGGCCCATGACCGCCGCCGCGTGGATGCCGTGACCCATCACGTCCCCGATGACCAGCCCGGTCCTGCCGTCGGGCAGGGCGATCACATCGAACCAGTCGCCGCCGACCTCATGGGCGCTGGCGGGCAGATAGCGAGCGGTGAGGTCGAGACCGCTCACGTTCGGTAGCGCGGAGCTCATCAGGCTGCGCTGGAGGGTCAGGGCCGCGCGCCGCTCGCTGGTGTACATGCGGGCGTTGTCGATGTTCAGCGCCGCCCGCCCCACCACTTCGTCCATGAGCAGGCATTCCTGGTCGTCGAACGGATCGCGGTCGCGGGTGCGGGTGACAATGACCGCGCCGAGCACGGTGCCGCGTGCGACCAGCGGTACGAGCCGGCACGCGCCGACCCGCCGCCGCAGGTAGGTGCGCAGCCGCTCGGCGCCCGGATCCGTGAGCAGCGCGGGGATGTCCGACATGTAGAGGTTGATGGCGCGACCGTTGGCGATCACCTGCTCGTACACCGACTCGCGTGGCACCTGGTAGGTCATGCCCACCGCCAATTCCTGCAGGGGAGCGGCCGGGTCGCTGTACTTGCGGGCCACTCGGCGCGCCCAGCCCTGGGTGGACGGCGGTGCCTCGTCCGGGCCCAGTACCCCTTCCAGCAGCTGCACATCGGCCGAGTCGGCGAGCTGCGGCACCAGGACCTGCACCATTTCCTCTGCGGTGCGCCGCAGGTCCAGGGTGGTGCCGATCCGCGTACCGGCGGCGGCGAGCAGCGCGAGGCGTTGCCGTGTCCGCTCGACCTCGGCGTGCGCGAGCTGCTCCTCGGTGATGTCGATCAGGGAGGCGATCACGCCCAGCCGGCTGCCGGCGCCGTCCAGCAGGGGCGCGTACGAGCAGGACCAGATCCGCTCGTGATCGGGGTCGGCGGGGGTTCGCCCGGGGCGGCGGAGGTCCACCACGGCCTCACCGCTGTCCAGCACCTGCCGCATGACGGCTTCCAGGCCGGCCGCGTTGACGTCCGGCGCGACTTCGCCGACCCGCTTGCCGATGTGCTCGGTGGCGGGCACACCGGTCATCCGGGCCAGCGCTTCGTTCACCCGCAGGAAGCGCAAGTCGGGGCCGAGCATGGCCAGCCCGATGGGGGACTGGGCGAAGAGCCCTTCCAGGGCGGCGAGCGAGTCCCGCATGCCAAGGACCGCTGATGTCTCCGCCGAGACGACGAGGAAGCCCGTACGGCCGCGCTCGTCCGCCGAGGGGCATATCCAGGTCTCCATCTGGACGATGTGTCCTTCGCGGTGGCGGACCGGGAGGCACCCGACCACGGCTTCGCCCGAGAGGACGCGGCCCATGAGCCGGTCGGCCAGTTCCCAGTGCGTCTCCGGTACGAGGAACGGTTTCAGATGCTTGCCGACGAGCTCATCGGGGGTGTAGCCGAGCAGTTCCCGGGCGGCGAGCGACCATTGCAGGATGTGCCCGTCGGCGTCGGCCCGCCACAGCGCGATGGGAAGGAGGTCGCTGAACACTCCCGCATAGCCCACCGCCGGCGCGGTCGGATCGGGCAGATCGCTCGGCGACTCGTGCGTGTCCTCCACCATGACCCAGTCCCTGGCCGTGGACGCTCCGCATACCGGCGTCGACGGCGCCGGGCAACGGCCCACGGACCCTCGGTGCAGCGTCCTTCGGGCGCGGGCTCTCTCAGGCCCAGGCTATCGCGGAGGCCGGCGCTCGGGCAGGGCGTGCGAAACAGGGCCCGGATCGCTGCGCTGTCGATCGTGGCGCGCGCGGGGAGTGCGCGACGTGGGCTGCGCGCAGTACACGTTCAGCCGGTGTTCCCGTCTCTCCGTGCGCCCGGGGCCTCGTACATGTGCGGACAGCCCACGTGGGACGCGGTGTTGACCTCCGGACGGACTGGCCCGCGATGGGGCACCGTCCGGCCGTCCGCGCTGTGCCGGAGCGTGCTGGGGGTGCCAACGCCCGCTCGGGGCCAGGCAGTTGCCCGGTGTCGGAGCGGCGTCTCGCGGTGCCGCTGCGGAACGTGGAACGGACGGGGGGCGGGGAAGGGCCGACCGCGCCTGGTGAGCGTCGGCCCGCGCCGGGGAACCCGGGCGCGGGCGGGCCGTCGCCGCGTGCCCACCTTCCACGCTCATGGTCAGAACGTCCGGCGCGCCGGATCGGCGTAGAAGTCGCGCGGGCCCCCGGACTTGTCCTTGAGCCGTCCCAGCAGTCCGGAGGGGTACTCGATCAGCCAGTAGCTCGCCACGGCCGCGGGCACCGCCACCGCCAGGACGATCAGCACGGCCAGCGGATAGCCGCCCGGGCCCGAAGGCAGAAGGCCTGAGGTGTGGAGCTGGAGCATGATCGGCTCGTGCCAGATGAAGAGGCTGTAGCTGACCAGCCCGGCACCGGTGAGCCAGCGGGCCGTCAGCGCCTTCTGCCACCGCCCCTGCCGCCGGACGTGGATCGTGCTGTACAGCAGCAGCACCCACAGCAGGGCCGCAAGCGGGTGGAAGAAGGTGAAAAGCGCGTTCTCCGGCGCCGAGATCAGCGACAGCAGGAACAGGCCCACGAGCACGCTGCTCCGGAGCGCGACCGCCGCTCCCGTGCCCATCCTGCCCCGTTCGCCGAGCGCCACCATCGCCACGGCCAGCCCCATGCCGGCCGCGAAGCCGCCGAAGCGGGCCTGCGGGCCGAAGTACACCGGCCATTCGGTGTGCGGGATGTCGTACGCGTAGTGGGCCACGGCGATCCAGAGCACCGGGACCACGAACAGCAGGAGGCACCCTCCCGCGCACAGCGCGACCCGCGAACTCCGCTGCCGCAGCGAACGGCAGGCCCTTACGGCGGGCGGGCCCAGTGCGACGAGCGCGAGATAGAACATGATCTCCAGCGACAGGGACCATGTCGGGCCCAGTGTGTAGAAAATCTGCTCCTGACTGAAGACATGAGTGAACGTCAGGTGCTGCAGCAAGTCGGACCAGTTGCCCGGCAGTGTCGGATTGCGGGACGCCCAGACGAGCAGCACCGCGAGGAAGTAGAGCGGCACGATCCGTATCGCGCGCCGGAAGAGGAAGACCCGGGCCGGGCGCACCGAGCCGCCGTCGATCGCCGCCCGCGCGTACGAGAGCGTCAGCAGATAGGCGGACATCACGAAGAAGAGATCGATGACCTCCAGCGAGATCACCGCGCCGACATACGGGTTGTCCACCGGCGGGTGGATACCGTCCGCGTCGTAGCGGAAGTACTGCTGCCACACATGGAAGACCACCGTGCTCAGCGCGGCCAGACCACGGAAGCCCTCGATCTCCCGCGCCCGGCCGCCGGGAGGGGCGCCCTCCGGCGGCCGGGGCGAGGAGACCGCCTCGGTACGTGTCCGGGCCGCCCTGTCGTGGGGGGAGGCGGCCCTCGTCCGAGGGGTTCCGGTGGGTGCGGCGGAGGCGGGGCTCACGGCTCGGTCACCGCCGTCACGGCACGCGGGGTGACACGCCACTGGCGGTCGCCCAGCGCCTCCTTGAGGCAGGCCTGCCGCGCCAGCATGTTCTTGAAGTGGCTGTAGAAGACGGTGGACACCAGGACGTAAGTCCAGAACCAGGCACGGCGCCTGTGGAGTTCGGGCACGGCCAGCCGCCAGGCGAACGCGGCCTGGATCAGCCCGGCCGAGACCGTGAACAGCGTGGCCAGCAGGCAGACCGGTACGGCCCAGTCGAGTTCACCGATGCCGCCCGCCCGCCAGGCCGAGTACAGCAGCACGGGCAGGATCTGCAGCGTCAGCCACGGCTGCACTTCCCGCCAGCCCAGCAGCACGAACAGACCGGCTTTCTGGCGGCGTGTGAACACCGGGGAGCGCAGCGCCTGCCAGAGGTGCCGGAGGGAGACCTGCAGCCATCCCTGGGCCCAGCGCGACCGCTGGTTCCACAGCGAGGTGAGGGTGGTGGGCGCGAGTTCGCGCGAGATGAGCGTACGGTCCATGGCGAACCGCGCGCCCTCCTTCAGCGCGCGCATCGTGGAGTCGATGTCCTCGGTCAGCATCGAGCCGTGCATACGGGTGCGGGCGAGGAGGTCGGTGCGCCAGAAGCCGTTGGATCCGCCGAACACCCCGAAGTCGTAGAGCCGGGTGCGGCCCGGGTGGCTCACCGCGTAGATCGTCTCGAACTCCACCGCGACCAGCTTGGAGACCCGGGTGCTGTCGCCGTTGCGGACGACGCAGTGGCCCTGGACGACGTCGTAGCCGTTCGACAGCCAGTCCCAGGCGTGCCGGAAGGCGTCGCGGGCCGGGTGGTGGTCGGCGTCGAAGATGCCGACGAACTCGCCACGGACGCGGGTGACGGCGGCGTTGATGTTCTGGGCCTTGGACGTGCTGCCCTGGACGGGAAGCAGCACCAGCCGCGGGTCGCGGCGTGCGACAGCCCGCAAGGTGTCCTCCACGGGCAGCGGATGCGGTGTGTTGTAGGCGAGCACGATCTCCAACTCGCCCGGGTAGTCCAGGCGCAGGAACGACTCGACGGTGTCGACGATCGTGGCGGCCTCGTTCGGCAGATACGCGGCGATGACCGCGCTGGCCGGCGGATACGGCGAACCCGGCTTCGCCGGGCGGGGGACGGAATCCAGGGAGAACAGACACTCCAGCACGATCAGCAGGGCGGAGACCACGAGTCCGGAGACCACCACCCAGTACATGACGGACCCCAGGTCGAAGCCCATCGCGTACACCTGCTGGTAGAGCACGAACGGCACGCCCACGCCGACCGCGAGCACCACGACCGGGGAGAGCCACGTCAACAGCGAGCGGACCGCCGTGCCGAGGGGGTTGCGGCGGGGGTTGCCGCGCATCCACGGGGCATACCGCACCGGGCGCAGATCGCGGTGGGTCGACGCCTCGGCCGTCGCACCGCGCGCCTGCTCCACGACCCGCGTCCGGCGGTTGCACCCGGCCAGCGGCGTCCAGCCGATCGCGGGAGTCAGCAGCACGTTCTCGTCGGCGACGATGAAACGGGTGCTCGCGACCGTGTGCGCGAGCTCCTGCAGCCGGCGGCGCGCGGCCTCCTCCTCCACGCCGGGCATCAGCATGAGCAGGCGGCCCTCGTGATCCCAGCCCAGCCGGTCGCAGGGGCTGCCGATCTTCTCGGCGACTCCGGCGAGGCGTTCGGCCACCTCGCGGCGGACGCGCGGGCCCAGCCGGGACTCCAGGACGCTCATCTCGGCGACACTCACGATCGCCAGCACACCGCCGCGGCGGGCCTGTTCGGGGCGCTGCAATTCGCGGTCCAGCTCATCGAGGAAGTGCGGCTCGGAGTACAGGCCGGTGCGCGGGTCGAGCAGCAGATTCTCGACCGGGACCGGAACGCGGCGCAGCTTGGCCTCGATACGGGCCGCGAGTTCGACCGGGTCGGAGGTCTCGGGTATGCAGTCGTCGGCGCCCTGCCGCAACATGTCCGCGACATCGGCCGGGCCGGGGTTGTCCGTCACCATGAGTAGGGGCAGCGCACGGCCCGCGGGGGCGCCGCGGACCTCACGGATCACATCCAGCCCGTACGCGCCGAACGGCCCGCTCCGGTCGTCGTCCAGGGAGACGATCGCGTCCGGGGGCGCCTGCTGGAGCGCCTCGTTCACGCGCCCGGGCAGAGCATGGCTCACCTCGTGCCCGGTGGAGACCAGGGTCCTGGTCAGTTGCTCGAGTCTCGGTCCGGGCATGCCGATCGCCAGCACGCGCCCACCGGTGGGGGGCTGTTCGTCCGGGCCGCCGGGAAGCGCCGCGGAGGAATGCAGTGAGATGGTCGGGTGCGAGGTGAGCACCTGTGAATTTCCTTCCTCTGCACGGAAGTTGTTCAAAATGCGGTACGGCAGGCAAGAGCCCGGGAATGTGTGGTGGGTTGCGTCCGCGGGCGGAAACAGGGCGTGGATACGGCGGAAACAACCGGGGGACTTGCCGGTTCGGACCATGGGTGAGAGCGGTTCGGACCGCGGGTGAGAGCGGTTTCGGACCGTGGGGTGAGAGCGGGGCGGACGAATGACGTGCCGCTGCGAGGCGGAGTCCCTGGAACTCGGCGCGCCTGGATACTCGGAGCGCATGGATACCCAGGGGCCCCTGGGTACTCAGCGTCCGCGCATGCCCGGAGCCCAAGGGTGTCCCCGGCCACCGCTCGGGGCGCGACGGCCCTCGGTCCCGGCGCGGGGGGCACCCGGATCCGTACGGCCGGCCCCTACGGTGCCGGTGCCCGGGGCACGGCGGGCCTGGGCAGCAGCGAGGGACAACTGCGGCCCCCATGGAGGCGGTTCATGACGGCGGCGCTCCGGCCTGCCCGGGTGGGGCGGTCCGTGCGCCGCCCGCCCGGTCGCGTGGGGGTGCGGCGGGGCCGCACCCCGGGGCGCGGGAGCGCGCTCCGGCGAGTTCTGCATATTGCGGTCCCATCCTTGTCGGATTGTGGGGGGAGGACCTCTGTGGTGTACGCGGGTAACTCCGGGAAGTGCCGCGCCGAATGGGCAGCGGCGACATCAGAGTTCACCCTCAGCGTGTCATGAACCGTACGCGGGAGTAACACCTTGATTAAAGCCGCCACCAGGGGTCCCGCGAGCGAACACACCTTCCCCGCAATGTGAAGGAATTGAACGGATGAGGTTTAGGGGAATCACCGGTTGTGCCGCCTTTTCGCGCCGAGGCGGGAACGCCCCGTGCCGTATGCGCATCCTCCTAAGATGGGCGGATGGACGACCCCGAGGCGACCGGTCCCGTGACGAGCGACCCGAGTGACGGCAGTGACGTGAGTGACGGGCCGGACGGTTCCGTTCCGGAGGCCGTCGGCGCCTACGATGCACCGCCTCTGCGGGCACTGCGACGCGTCTTCGGTTACGACTCCTTCCGGGGCGAACAACAGGAGATCATCGAGCATGTGGCCGCGGGCGGCGACGCGCTCGTGCTCATGCCCACCGGCGGTGGCAAGTCGCTCTGCTATCAGATCCCCGCACTCGTACGGCACGGCGTCGGCGTCGTCGTCTCGCCGCTCATCGCGCTCATGCAGGACCAGGTCGACGCTCTGCGGGCCCTCGGCGTGCGCGCCGGATTCCTCAACTCCACCCAGGATCCCGACGAACGGCGGCTGGTCGAGGCCGAATTCCTCGCGGGTGAACTGGACTTGCTCTATCTCGCCCCCGAACGGCTGCGGGTCGAGACGACTCTGCGCCTGCTCGACCGCGGCGAGATCGCGCTCTTCGCCATCGACGAGGCCCACTGCGTGTCCCAGTGGGGCCATGACTTCCGCCCCGACTACTTGGCCCTGTCCGAACTGCACGAGCGCTGGCCCGACGTCCCCCGTATCGCGCTCACCGCAACCGCGACGCCCGCCACCCACGCCGAGATCGCCTCCCGGCTGAAGCTGCAGGACGCCCGTGCCTTCGTGGCGAGCTTCGACCGGCCCAACATCCAGTACCGGATCGTGCCGAAGGTCGAGCCCAAGAAACAGCTTCTCCAGCTCCTGCGCACCGAGCACCCCGCAGACGCAGGCATCGTCTACTGCCTGTCGCGCGCCTCGGTCGAGAAGACCGCCGAGTTTCTGGTGCGCAGCGGGATCGAGGCGCTGCCCTACCACGCCGGGCTCGACGCGCAGACCCGCGCCGCGCACCAGGCCCGGTTCCTGCGCGAGGACGGGGTGGTCATCGTCGCCACCATTGCTTTCGGGATGGGCATCGACAAGCCCGACGTACGGTTCGTGGCGCACTTGGACCTGCCCAAGTCCGTCGAGGGCTACTACCAGGAGACGGGGCGGGCGGGTCGCGACGGTCTGCCGTCGACGGCCTGGCTGGCGTACGGTCTGCAGGACGTCGTCCAGCAGCGGAAGCTGATCGCCGACTCCGAGGGCGACGAGGCCCACCGGCGGCGCCTGGCCACCCACCTCGACACGATGCTGGCCCTTTGCGAGACCGTCGAATGCCGTCGCGTCCAACTCCTGGCCTATTTCGGGCAGAAGAGCACTCCGTGCGGCAACTGCGACACCTGTCTTACGCCGCCCGAGTCCTGGGACGGAACGGTCCCGGCGCAGAAGCTGCTGTCGACCGTCGTCCGGCTGAAGCGCGAGCGCGGGCAGAAGTTCGGGGCGGGCCAGATCATCGACATCCTGCTCGGGAAGAAGACGGCGAAGGTCATCCAGTTCGACCACGACGCACTCAGCGTGTTCGGGATCGGCTCGGACCTGCGCGAGGCCGAATGGCGGGGCGTGGCGCGGCAGTTGCTGGCCCAGGGGCTGCTGGCGGTCGAGGGCGAGTACGGCACGCTGGTCCTCACCGACGCGAGCGCGGCGGTGCTGCGCGGGGAGCGTGAGGTGCCGCTGCGGCGCGACCCCGAGCGGGCGACGCGGGCCGCGAAGCCGTCGAGGAGCGACAATGCGCGCCGCCCGGCCCCGGCGGAGCTGCCCGAGGAGGCGGTATCGGTCTTCGAGGAGCTGCGCGCCTGGCGTGCGGCCACGGCGAAGGAGCAGGGCGTCCCCGCGTATGTGATCTTTCACGACGCGACGCTGCGCGAGATCGCCACGGTGGCGCCGTCGACGCTCGCGGAGCTGGGCGCGGTCGGTGGTGTGGGCGAGAACAAGCTGGCGAAGTACGGCTCGCAGATCCTGGATCTGCTGGCCGGTGTGTGAAGCGGGCTCCGCTTGTGATGCGGGCTCCGCTTGATGCGCAACTTGATACGCAATCTAGCGGGTGCGTGACGGTGTGTGTGCGTGCCATCCTGGTGTTCGTGCAACCCTGGGGTTGCGGATGCGGCGTCGGATGCGGTGCGGCGGCGGATGCTGATCAGGCCGCGTGCGACCGCGCACGGAGGTGAATCCCCATGACGGACAACCGGGACAGCCCCATGGCGGACAACCGGGACAGCGCACCGGCCGCCCGGGACGCAGACCGCCGGGACGCGGCCGACGAGAACCCGGGCTCTTGGTGAGCCGCGCGGTTCCGGCCGGGCCCAGCCCGGACGATACGTACGAGAGCCGTGGCGCCGGGGGGACGGGCCCTCGGCATCGTGTTCGATCACGTCGAGGCGCTGGCCGGGCCGGTGGCGCCGCCGGACGCGGCAGGATGAGCGCCCCGCGCGGCGGAGGCGTGGGAGGCGGGGAGGCGAAGGGGGCGTACGAGCTGGTGGGGGCGAGGGTGACGAGCGGGGTCGGGGAGGCGCCGGGGGCGGCCACGGTGCTGCCCGCGCGGCCCGCGGAATGACCGCTGGTTCCGAGGCTGCTGGTTGCGGGGCTGCTGGTTCGGGGGCTGCCGGTTCGGGGGCTGGCTACGGGGCGGCTGGTTCGGAGGTCGTTGCTTACGAGGCCGCGAACGAGGTGTTCGCAGCGTTGGCCGACCCCATGCGCCGGCGGCTGCTCGACGCCCTCGCCCGGCACGGCGAGGCGACCGCGACGTTCCTCGCCACGGAGGTGCCCGTCAGCAGGCAGGCCGTGGTGAAGCACCTCGCCGTGCTGGACCGGGCAGGACTCATCGCGGGCCGGCGCGAGGGGCGCGAAATGCGCTACGCGGTGCGGCCCGAAGCGCTCGGCGCGACTGCGCGCCTTCTGGACCGGATGGCCGCCGAGTGGGACGCCCGCCTCGCGGCGATCAAGCGCGTCGCAGAGACGGGGCAGCCGTAGTTAGCGCCGAGGGCCCGAGCGGTTTCTCGTACCAGGCCACGTCCCAGTAGCGGCCGAATTTCCGTCCGACCTCACGGAACGTCCCGGCCAGGGCGAAGCCGAAGCGTGCGTGCAGACGGGCCGAGGCTTCGTTGGGCAGGGCGACCCCCGCGTACGCGCGGTGCAGATCCTCGCCCTCCAGTGCCTCGAACAGCGCCTTGTAGAGCAGCGTGCCGACGCCGCGCCCGGCGGCGTCGGGAGCGCAGTAGACGCTGACCTCGACCGAGGTGTCGTAGGCGGGCTTCTGACGGAAGCGGCTGCTTGTGGTGTATCCGAGAATCCGGCCTCCGGGTCGCTCCTGCGCAACCAGCAGGCGGTGCGGGCCGTCCTTCTTGTGGGAGAGCAGCCATGGTCGGCGTTCCTCGGCCGTGAAGGGCCCGGTGTCGAAGGTGATCGCCGTCTCGCGGACGTAGTGGTTGTAGAGGCCCGTAAGGGCTTCGAGGTCGTCCTCCGCGCCGGGTCTGACCTGCACTTCCGACGATGCCGACACCATGTCGCCTCCCTCTGTGAGCCGGACAGGGTACTGCATGATCACAAAAATTGTCGGGCGGCTTGGGAATTGTGTCCGGATTCCAGTCGTTGTTTCCATCGGAACGGGCACCCGATGCCAGGGTGAACCGCCGCCATCAACCCGCGTCAGACCGACACCGTGAAAGGGAGCACGCATGGCAACCCGCGCCGTCGCCCGTCGTAAGTCCGACGGCACGACCACCGAGACCGACCGGGTGAACAGTGGTCGCGCCGTCGGCGGAGAGATCGCCGACCGTGACCTGGTCGGCATGTATCTCGATGAGATAGCGCGCACCCCTCTGCTCGACGCCGCCAAGGAGGTCGAGCTGTCCCAGGCCATCGAGGCGGGAATCTACGCCCGGCAGATCCTCGACGGCGACGTCGGTGAGACCGACGGAGCCGGTGCCACCCGCGAGGAGCTCGAGGCCCTGGCCGCCGAGGGTGAGCGCGCGAAGGACAACTTCATCCGCTCCAACCTCCGTCTCGTCGTCGCCGTGGCACGCCGCTATCCGCGCAGTGGGCTTCCGCTGCTCGACCTGATCCAGGAGGGCAACGCGGGCCTGGTGCGCGCTGTGGAGAAGTTCGACTACACCAAGGGCTTCAAGTTCTCCACGTACGCAACCTGGTGGATCCGTCAGGCCATCACACGTTCCATCGCCGATCAGTCCCGCACGATCCGGCTCCCCGTCCACCTGGTGGAGGAGCTGGGGCGGATCCGGCGGGTGCAGCGGGAGTTCAACCGGGAGAACGGCCGCGATCCGGAGCACGGCGAGATCGCCGAGGAGCTGGGCTCCACGACCGAGCGCGTCGGGGACGTGCTCGACTGGGCGCGTGACCCGGTGAGCCTGAACATGTCCGTGGACGACGAGGGCGAGACCCAGTTCGGCGACCTGCTGGAGGACACCTCGGCGGCAACGCCCGAGCAGTCGGTGCTCGTGATGCTCCGGCGCGAGGGGCTGGACGACCTGATCGGCAAGCTCGACGAGCGCACCGCGTCGATCATCAAGATGCGGTACGGGATCGACGACGGGCGGGAGCGCACACTGACCGAGGTCGGCAAGCAGCACGGGCTGACGCGCGAGCGGATCCGGCAGATCGAGAAGCATGCGCTGCTCGAACTGAAGAAGCTGGCTCGCGACACGGGTTTTGATGAGGCGGCGTAGTGCCCGCGAGGGCGTTGCGCCCTCTCCCTGAGCAGAGCCCCGGCGCCCGCCCGGCGGATTTCAATGTTCGTCGCAACACCGGTGTGTTGGTCGGGCCGCGAGCAGTTCGAAAGGCGCTCGGCTGGGTTTCCCAGCCGAGCGCCTTGCGTGGGGAGGCTGTTGGGTTCGGCGGCGACGGCATCGAAGCGCGTTCGCGGCTGTGGCGGGAGCCCGGTGCTCATGGGAAGTGTTGCCGCAGCAGACCGTTGACGCTTCCATGCCAAGCAGCGAGTTGATGTTGCATGAGGTGTTCTCGGTCGAACCGTGCATGCCATGGACTGATCGGGTCGCAGAAGCGGACCGGGCTGTCAGTGGCCATGGTCCGCCGCGTTCTTGAATCTATCCGCCGTGTTCCAGCACATCGAGGGCTTGGTGGTCGGTCTCGTGAACCGCGTGCATCTCCGGTCGGTCGGGGAAGCGCTCGAGAGCTGGCGCCCTTTCCTCATCGGAATTCGTCCGCGTGATCGGCCGCCCACTCGCGGAACGTCCTGGCCGGTGCCCCCGTGAGCTCTTCCACCTTTCGGTTCACCGGCTCGGGGCTCCGCATCATCTCCGCGTGGGCGGCGAGCATGCCATCCGCCACCTCGGCGGGCAGACCCTGGGCGAGCATCGATGCGCGTGCCTCCTCCATCGGCATTTCCTCGAAAGCCAGCGGGCGGCCGATGGCTTCGGCGATGGCGTCGGTCTGTTCGCGCGTGGTCAGGGAGCGGGGCCCGGTCAGGACGTACGTCCGGCCCCGGTGGCCCGGTTGGGCGAGCGCGCGGGCCGCGACCGCCGCGATGTCCCGTTCGTGGATAAGCGGCCGGGCGAGGTCGCCGAACGGCTGCCGCACCACGTCCCGTTCACGGATCTGCTCGGCCCATCCCAGGGCGTTGCTCGCGAAGCCGGTGGGCCGCAGGACCGTCCGCTCCAGACCGGAACGCTCGATCAGCCGCTCCATCTCGGCGTGGAAGGCGTTGATCGGGTCGGCCTGTACGGCGCCGTCGTCCCGTACACCCTGGGAGGAGAGGTACACGATCCGGCGCGTGTGCTCGCCGATCACCTCCAGCACGGGAGGCGCCGCCTTTGTGGTGAGGAACGGCCAGAGCAGGAACACCGCATCGACGCCCCGCAGAGCGGGCACAAGAGACCGAGGGTCCGTCAGGTCGCCGCGCATGACCTCCACGTCGACTCCTGCCCGTGCGTCGAATTCTGCCGCGGCGGGTTCGCGGGCCAGCGCGCGTACGGCGACGCCCGCCTCGCGCAGCTCCTCGACGACATTGCGGCCCACCTTGCCCGTGGCTCCGGTGACCAGAATCATGTGCTCTCCCACTCCGTACACGCTGCCCTTCCCCGCCCCCGGCTCATGCGCTTGCCCACTCCGGTTTCATGTGCTGGGCTCCGCGGATTCATACGGTCTCCTGCTCCCGTCGATCCATCCCGGCTCGCGCCTGACGTGTGGAGACCATGACGCCGGCCACCACCGAGACAGCCGAGACGACACCTGCCAGCAGCACCGCGGCTCGTCCCCCGAACGTGCAGGCGAGCACGAGCACGGCGGTCACCGGCAGGATGGCCTGGCCGATCCCGCGCTTGCTGAACCGGGCGTGCAGCAGCCAGACGGTGAACAGATACAGGGCCGTCGGGATCGTGACGGTCAGTGATGCCGCCTCGGTTGATATGTGCGCCTTGCCGATGGCTTCCTCGACCGTGACCTCGATGCCCGTGCCGATGGCGGCAGCCGAGCCGAAGACCAGGTAGTGGCCGTACCCCCACAGGAACGCCACCCGGTTCGAGGTGAGCCGCTCATGCGCCGGGACCACGAAGTAGATCCACCACGCCGAGAAGATGATCAGCAGCCCGCCGCCCGCGATCGGCAGCAGGTGGCCAAGTTCGTCGCTCTCGTCGACGGCGACCCGGACGCCCGCCGTCGCCGCCAACACGGTCTCGCCAAGGACGATGATGATGAACAGTCCGTAACGCTCCGCGATGTGATGCGGGTGCCACGTCGTCTGCCATTTCCGCTCGGCCCACATGGGCACGGACAACTCGAGGAGCGCCATCACCAGGAACAGCCACGGTCTGGCATGGTCCGGCAGGAGCAGCAGCCCGAGCCACCCGAGCTGGCAGGCGGTCACCCCGGTGGCGTATCTCAGGGCCATTCCGCGCTCGGCACCACGGGCCCACCTGGCGGACCGCAGCCACTGGCTGACCAGCGCGATCCGCATCACCAGATAGCCGAACCAGATGAGCGCGAAGTCGTTGTCGTCGAACGCACGGGCCACACCCGCCGCCAGGATCAGCACACCCGTCATCTGGACCAGCGTGGTGACCCGGTACAGGACGTCGTCCGTGTCGTAGGCGGAGGCGAACCACGAAAAGTTCATCCACGCCCACCAGATGGCGAAGAAGACCGTGACGTAGCCGACGACGCCGTGCGCGTAGTGGCCCTCGGCGAGGGCGTGGGCCAGGGAGACCCCCGCCTGGGCGATCGCCACGACGAAGACCAGGTCGAAGAAGAGCTCCAGCGGAGTGGCGGCGCGGTGCGCCTCATCGCGGCTGCGAGCGGTCATAGGACGCAGGGGCGCCGCGGTCCCGCCATGCCCAGGGCCTGAGGGCCCGGACCGTGAGTGCTCGCTCATCTCGGGTCCCCTCCGCCTCTCGTCCCCGTGTTCCGTGACGGTCCGTGGCCTGTACGCACCCTCATCCCATCTCTCACCCGCGCGCCTCGCATATCGGGCTCATAGCCCCATAAGCCGTTACGGTGACCGTGTGTCCGAGCCCTCAGCCGCCCGTCCGGCAGCAGCGGCGCCGTCCCCCACCGCGCTGCGGGCAACCACCGTGGCCACCACCGTCTCCCTGCTGCTCGTCCTCGCCATCGTGTTCGGCAGCCGCTACCTCCGGACCTTCGACGCCGCCTTGCTGCCCTATGCCGTCGCCACCGTCTTCCTCGCCTTCGGCGTCGCCTACCGCTGCACTGTCCGCCTTTCGGCGCCCGCCCCCCGCAACCTCCACCGGCAGGGCCGGCATTCCCTGTTCTCCAAGGCCGGACTCCGCGCGGCCCCTACGGCCGTGGCCCGCACGCTCGCCGTCCATCTTGGCTTCCGAACGCCCCCGGGCGCGGGCTCGCGTGCCCGCTGGATCGCGCACCAGCTCATCGTCTGGGGCTGTCTGCTTGCCGCGCTGATCACGTTTCCGCTGACCTGGGGCTGGGTGTCCTTCACGGCGAGGCGCCCCACGGGCCCCGGATATGTGCTGCGCATCTGGGGCTTCGAGGTGATCGGCTTCGACGCGCTCGGCTTCGTGGGGTGGGCGTTGTTCCATGTGCTGGACCTGGCCGCCGTCCTGGTCATCGCGGGAGCCGGGTACTTCCTCTGGCAGCGCATGCGCAATCGCGGCGGCGCCACCGGCCAGAACTTCGCGTACGACATGCTGCCGCTGCTCGCGCTGATCGTGATCGCCGTGACCGGGCTGCTCCTGACCTTCTCCTCCCTCTTCCTGGGCGGCCGGGGCTATTCGTTTCTGGCGGTCCTCCATATGGTCTCGGTGGTCTTCACCCTCATCTGCCTGCCGTTCGGGAAGTTCTTCCACATCGTGCAGCGACCAGCCTCGGTCGGTGCCCGGCTGCTGGGGGACCGCGCCCGGCGGTCCGGAGAGGTCCTCTCCTGCCGCAGGTGCGAGGAACCCCTCGGTACGGATCCCGCCGCGGCCGGCCTCCGCAGCACGATGGGCGAGCTCGACCTCCGGCTGGAGGAGTGGACCGCGTACTGCCCGCGCTGCAAACGGCAGTTGCGCGGCGGCGCGTACTTCGCCGAGGCGAAGAAGGGTGCCACATGACGTCGCCAGGCACCGGTGAGCGGCGCGTGCCCACCCACTGCGGCTACTGCGGTGTGCAGTGCGGTCTGTATCTCCGGGTTGACCGGCGCGGCACGGTGTTCGGCGTGGAACCGCGCGACCACGACATCAACCGCAAGCGCCTGTGCTCCAAGGGAATCGACGCCTACCAGCAGTTGGACCATGCCGAGCGGCTCACCACCCCGCTGATCCGCCGCACCCGCGACGAGTCCTTCCGCCGGGCTACCTGGGAGGAGGCGCTGGACCACACCGCCTCCGAAATGCAGCGGATCCAGGCGGTGTTCGGCCCCGACGCCGTTGGTGTGGTCGGCGGCGGAAGCCTGACGTGCGAAAAGGCTTACCTCCTGGGCAAGTTCGCCCGCGTGGCGCTGAAGACCCGGCATGTCGACAGCAACGGCAGGCTGGGCGCAGCGGCCGCGAGCGCAGCCGCCGACCTTGCGTTCGGCATCGACCGCTCCACCAACCCTTTCGCTGACATGCTGCACTCCGACTGTCTCCTTCTCGCGGGCTCGAACACCGGGGAGTGCTTCCCCGTGGTGATGCAGTACATCTGGGGCGCACGGGACCGCGGGGCGACGCTGATCGTCGTCGACCCCCGTGAGACCGCCGTCGCCCGCACCGCGGACATTCACGTCGCCCTCCGCCCCGGCACCGACTCCGCCTTCTTCAACTCCGTTCTGCATGTGGTGATCCGCGACGGCCTCACCGATCGCGCCTTCCTCGCCGCGCACACCACCGGATGGGAGGAGGTGCGCAAGACCGCGGAGGCGTATCCCCCGGAGCGTGCCGCCTCGATCTGCGGTGTCTCCGTCGCACAGGTGGAACAGGTGGGCCGGATCTTCGGGCGGGCACGCAACGCCATGGCCTGGCACGCACGCGGCCTCCAGCACCACACCCAGGGCGTGGGCAACTGCCTCTCCCTCATCAATCTCTGCGTCGCCACCGGCAACATCGGCAGGCCAGGCGCCGGGTACGGCACCCTTGCGGGCCAGGCCAACGCCCAGGGCGGGCGGGAACACGGCCTGCACGCCGACACGCTCCCCGGCGGCCGGTCCGTCACCGACCCGGACCACCGCCGGGAGATCGCCAGCATCTGGGGCATCGACGCCTCCCAACTGCCCGGCGCCGGGGCCTCGCTGGCGGACATGGCCCGCCTGATGCGCCACGGCGAGATCCGCGGCCTGATCGGTGTCGCCACCAACCCCCTCGTCTCCCTTCCTCATCGTGCGGCCGCCAAGGACGCCTACGACGCCCTCGACCTCCACGTCCAGTGCGACGTCTTCCTCTCCGAGACCGCCGCCAACGCCCATGTGGTCCTGCCCGTCGCCGCCTGGGCCGAGGACGAGGGCGTCATGGCCAACGCCGAGGCGCGGGTGGTCAAGCACAACAAGGCGCAGAACCCCCCGCCCGGAGCGCGGACCGACATCTGGGTGCTGTGCCAGCTCGCGCTGCGGCTGGGCTCGGGCGACGCGTTCGCCTTCGCCGGTTCGCGCGAGGTCTTCGACGAAGTGCGGACCGCAACTGCCGGCACCCCCTACGACTACTCCGGCATCACTTACGAACGGCTGATGGAGACCGGGGGCATCGCCTGGCCCTGCCCTTCCACCGACCACCCCGGGACCCCCCGGCTGTTCGAGGACGGCCGCACCCACCACCCCGACGGCAGATTCCATCTGCAGCCCGTGGAGTGGCAGGAGCCCCCCGAACCCGCCGACACGCAGTACCCCCTCTCGCTCACCACCGGCCGTACTGGCGCGCACTACCTCTCCGGCAACCACACACGGCGGGTGCCGGGACTCACCGAACAATCCGCGTATCCCCGGGCCGAGTTGCACACCTCGCACGGCTACCGCACAGGCGACCCGGTCCGTGTCGTCACCCGCGGCGGGGCGGTCGTCCTGCCCGCCGTGGTCACCGACGCCATCCGCCCCGACACGGTGTTCGTGCCGCACCACTGGCCCTTCCCTGTGGCGGCGAACGCCCTGACGTCCGACGCGCGGGACCCGCAGTCCCACGTCCCCGCCTACAAGTTGTGCGCCTGCCGGATCGAACGGGGGCAGTCTCCCGACGAGGTGCCCGCCCCGCCTCCTCCGCCCGCCGCCGTACGGCCCGCGGCCCGGCCTGCGGGCCCGTCCGCGGGTCCGCCCGCGGGCCCATCCGCCGGTCCGTCCGCGGGTCCGGGGGCCCCAACCGTGGGCGAGAGGGGCTGAGCCGCCGATGATGGGCAGGACTCTCTTCATCGACCCGGATCGCTGCACCGGCTGCGGAGCCTGCGTCTCCGCCTGCCGCCAGTGCGACTCCCATCGCGGCACCGCGCTCGTACACATCGACCAGCCCGACGAGGGCCACAGCGCAGCCTCCTTTCCCACCCTGTGCATGCATTGCGAGGACCCGGCCGCGCCATGCGTCCAGGTGTGCCCGGCCGACGCATTGCGCGTCACGCCGGACGGCGTGGTGCAGCAGACCGACGTCACACGGTGCATCGGCTGCTCGGACTGCGTGAACGCCTGCCCCTTCGGCGCCACGGAGATCGACGTCCGTACACAGGTCCCGATGAAGTGCGACCTGTGCCACGACCGCACCGCGCGGGATCTCGACCCCCTGTGCGCTGCCGTCTGTCCCACGGGTGCGCTGTTCTACGGAACGCTCGAAGAACTCCACGCCGCACGCCCCGGCGTCCAGGTCACCGACACGTTCGCCTTCGGCGGTGTGAGAGTCGGAACCGGCGTGGCGACAGTCGTACCCGCGGACAAGGTGCAGTGGACGGTGCCGAGCGGGCTCCCGGTCGTCGAGGTGAACGGAGTGGACGTGCGATGAGCCTGACGGAGGAGACGGACGACCAGCCGGAGGCTCCGCCCGGCCGTCCCGGTGCCGGCGCACCGACCACCCGGCGCGACTATCTGCGCATCCTGGCCGTCGTCTCCGGCGGTCTGGCGTTGGGCGGGGTGGGTGTCGCCGGAGGAATGCTGCACCGGGAGGCCGACGCCGACGGTTCCCCGGGGCCCAAGCGCATCGCCTCCCGGCTTGCCGTGGGACAGGCCGTCGCCTTCGGGTATCCAGGCGCCGGCGACCGGGCCGTCGCCGTACGGCTCACCGATGGGTCCCTCGTCGGCTATTCCGCCGTCTGCACCCACATGGCGTGCGCGGTGCTCTGGCGCGAAAAGCCGCAGGCCGACGGCGAGTTGTACTGCCCGTGCCACGAGGGCGTCTTCGATGTACGCACCGGGGAGGTCGTCGCCGGCCCGCCCCCGCGCGGCCTGCCGAAGGTCGCGGTCGTCGAGCAACTGGACGGCAGCATCTGGGCGATCGGGACCGCCCGCTCCGGCGAGACGATCGAGGAAGGGCTGTGCCGACAGCTGATCAAGGACTACCCGGACACGGCCCGCGAGATCGGCTGCCCCGACGCCCCTCCGGTAGGGAGTGAGCAGGTGTGACCGACCCACAAGTCCGGCACAGCGGCCCGGGCCCGGCCTCGGACACCCAGCGGCAGCCAGGTCGCTCCACCAGACTGTCGGGCCGACTCGCCCTGGCCATCGCCGTGGTCGTCGGACAGCTCTGGGCACTTGCCGTGGCCGTTGATGCCTGGATGCAGGGGAGCACACGCACGGCCTGGTGGTGCACGGGCTTTCTCGGGCTGTCGTTCGCCGTCGTCCTGGTGCTGTGGCTGCTGGATCCCCAGGACCGCTGAGCCGGACATCACCCCACGGGCACCTGCCGGGGCCGCCTCCCGGGCCATCCCCGTACGCTGGACGCATGACTACCGTCCCTACGCCCGAGCGGCCCGAGCCCGCGGAGAGCGCCGCCGCCCTGGCCGCCAGGCTGGACTTCGACGATCCACTGGCCCGGCCCTCCACGGACGAAACGGACCAGGGCTGGGGGGACCGGCACTCGGGCGGCGACAGCGCCGCCGATCTGGCCCGCTTCCTCGACGAGAAGCCGCCGCACCACGTCTGACGGGCCGCCCGCCCGGCCAGGACCGTGCCGCCGCCTCGGCCGTGCTCACCGGTTGCGCTCCGGGGTCTGCAGCCGGGCCCGCTCGCGTACCGCGTACCCGTGGACCAGCCCCCGTGCGACGAGCAGTATGCCGGAGGCGGCGCCGGGCAAGGTGACCACGCCCAGCCGCTGGGCCTGTGGACCCGGTCGAAAGTGATCCGCCGGATCGCGCCGGGCGCCGATGTCCCGCGGTTCTCCACTCCGCACCGCCCCGAACCGCGCCGCGATTGCCGCGGCTCTCCCGCGGTCCAGGCTACGGCCGGTGCTTCTGGGCGGGCAGACGGTCCCGTGCCGTGCCGTCCCGCTGGGCCGCCAGGAGGTCGCGGATCTCGGCCAGCAGCTCGATCTCGGTCACCTCGGCCGGTGTCGCCTCCACGGGAGCCTTCGCGGCCTGCCGCTCCTTGTACCGGTTCATGGGCAGAATCATGAGGAAGTAGACGACCGTGGCCGTGATGAGGAACGTGATCGTGGCGCTGAGGACCGAGCCCCAGAGAAAGTAGAGCCCATCGGTGACCTCCCCCGATGAGTTCTTGACGCACCTGTCGCTCAGACACAGCGAGTAGTGGTCGAGGTTCGTGGAGCCGATGGCGCCCAGGACCGGATTGATGAAGCCCTTCACGACGCTGTTCACGATGTTCGTGAAGGCCGCTCCGATGACCACCGCGACGGCGAGATCCACCACGTTCCCGCGCATCAGGAACTGCTTGAAGCCCTGCAGGGCGCCCTTGTTCTCCTCGCTCACGTCGGAGCCTCTCTCTGCGCGCACGACCAAAGGAACAGACGGTTCCGCAATCTACGACAGGGAGGGCGAGCGCTGTCCATTCCCCTTCGCCGGAATGGGCCGCGGCGGCCACCAGCGCAGCCACGGTGGCGAGCAGGATGGCCAGGGTGCGACGACGCCTCCGCACGGCTCTGACCAGGCGATACCGTCGGCCGCCCGAGCGCACGGGCGCGAAGTGAGGAACCGAGCGAGGCGGGGGAGCGGGAAGCGCGCCACCGGTGTGACGGACGTTGCGGGACATGGGCAGGACACCACCTGTCGTGGAGAGCGGGGTCGCCGAAGCGCTGGGGAGAGCTGTTTCGCTCTCGTTCCGCCCTCACACTGCCCGTGTTCGCGCCGCCCCGCTGAGCCCTGTGGACAGCCCCACAGCTGTGGAAAACTTCGTCACCCTCACGTGACTGCCCGGGCACGCTCAGCCCCCGGAGGCCCGTCCCCGGAGGTGCGTCCGCGGAGGTGCGTCCGCGGAGGCCCGGCGACGAAACGCAGGTCCGCGACTTCCGCCCCCGGAGGCCCGTCCCCGGAGGTGCGTCCGCGGAGGTTCCGGAGCGCCACGAAGCGTCACGGAACCACCACTGAACACAGCCCACGCCAGCGCCTCCGGGCATCGCCTTCAGGCACCCCTCCCTCCCCAGCGCTACGGAAGCTCCAGCCCTGTGTCCATGCCATTCAGCGCCGTCGAGCAGAGACAGGAGCGGCCATCCGGCTCGGGCAGCGCCTTCACCGCGTCGAAGACGACGGACCGGAGCCGGGCCACGTTCTCCCCGAACACCCGCATGACCTCGGCCATCGAGACGCCCTCGCCCGTCTCCGCGCCCGCGTCGAGATCCGTCACCAAAGTCATCGTCGAGTAGCACAGCTCCAGCTCGCGCGCCAGGATCGCCTCCGGGTGCCCGGTCATGCCGACGACCGACCAGCCCTGCGCCGCGTGCCAGCGCGACTCCGCACGGGTCGAGAAGCGCGGCCCCTCCACCACCACGAGCGTCCCGCCGTCCACCGGCTCCCAGCCGTGGCCCTGCGCCGCGGCCAGCGCGGCCTCACGCCCCACTGGGCAGTACGGGTCGGCGAAGGCCACATGCACGACGTTCGGCACGCGTCCGTCCGGCAGCGCCTCGCCGTCGTAGAAGGTCTGCGTGCGCCCCTTCGTACGGTCCACGAGCTGGTCCGGTACGAGCAGCGTGCCCGGCCCGAACTCCGGCCGCAGACCACCCACCGCGCATGGCCCCAGCACCTGCCGGACGCCGAGCGAGCGCAGCGCCCACAGGTTGGCCCGGTAGTTGATGCGGTGCGGGGGGAGGTGGTGCTTGCGGCCGTGCCGGGGGAGGAACGCGACCCGGCGGCCGGAGATCTCGCCCAGGAACAGCGAGTCGCTCGGCGCACCGTAGGGGGTGTCGACCGTGACCTCGGTCACGTCGTCGAGGAAGGAGTAGAACCCCGACCCGCCGATGACGCCGATTTCCGCCTGGGAACTGCTCGTTTCGACCATGTGCCCCACCCTATGGGGGCCGGTGGTACGCCGGACCCCGCTCCCCCGGACTCGGAGGAAGGGGGGTCGGGTACGAATCAGCGACGGCGACCGGCCGGGCCGTTGTGCCTCAGGCCGCGCTGCCCGACCTCGCCGACGTCGACGAGGACGAAGACGAGGACGAAGACGACGACGAAGACGACGACGAAGACGACGACGAAGAAGACGAGGAGGGCGAAGCCGAGGACGAGGAACCGTCCGACGAGGAGGACGAGCCGCTGTTGCCCTTCGACTCGGTGGACGACCCGGACGAGGTCTTCGCCCCGTTACCGGCCGAATCGGACGACGAGCCGCGGCTGTCCGTCCGGTAGAAGCCGGAGCCCTTGAAGACGACACCGACCGCGGAGAACACCTTGCGCAGTCGCCCATTGCAGTTGGGGCACTCGGTGAGGGAATCGTCGGTGAACTTCTGCACCGCCTCGAGGCCCTCGCCGCACTCGGTGCACTGGTACTGATAGGTCGGCACTTGCTCCTCCTGGCACTCTCACTCGATGAGTGCTAACGACGCAATATAGTGCAGCATTCCGTCGGATCAGTCCACTGCAACCGGCACACGGTGATCGACCCCACGTGCCGAACCCGCTCCGGTCGTGCTCGCGCCCGGCGCACCCGAGCCCGCATCACCCGGGCCCGTACCGCGCAGGCCCGCATCACCCGTGCCCGTACGGCCCAAGCCCGCATCACCCTCACCCGGCGTCACCGGTGTCGCTCCCGCCGCGACCCGGCCCGGCCGACGGGGCGCGATACGCCCGCGCAGTGCGACCACGGTCGCCAGCGCCAGCGCCGTTCCGGTCAGTGGCACGGTGAACGCGGCGCTCGCACCGAAGCCGTCGGCGAGCCTCCCGGCAGCCGTCACCGCCGCGGCCTGCCCGAGGGCGACCGCTCCGGTCAGCCACGTGAACGCCTCGGTGCGGGACTCCGCCGGCACCAGCGACTCCACCAGCGTGTATCCCGTGATCAGAGCCGGAGCGATGCACAGCCCGGCCAGCAGCCCCAGCCCGCCCAGCGGCAGCGGTGCATGTACCGCCCAGAGGGCGGAGCACGCCAGCGCCAGCGCCGCGTACGAGACCAGCAGCCGTCGCTGCGGCGAGGTGCGCCAGGCGACGGCGCCGCAGGCCACGCCCGCGAGCATGTTGCCCGCGGCGAAGATCCCGTACAGCACGCCGTTGATGCCCGGGTGACCGGCCTCCTCGGCGAAGGCGGTCAGCGCGACCTGCATGCCGCCGAAGACCGAGCCGATGCCGAGGAACGCCACGGCCAGCACGCGTACGCCCGGTACGGCGAGGGCCGAGCCGCGCGCCTCGCTCCCGCCGGGTCCGGCCGCCCGCCGGTCGGCGGGCGGTGCCGTGCGGCGCTGGGCCGCGAAGAGAAGACCGCCCGCCAGCGTGAGCGCGGCCTCCGCGATCAGGCCCGCGGCCGGGTGCGCGCCGGTGGACAGCGCTGTCGCGAGCACCGGGCCGATCACGAACGTCAACTCGTCCGTGACGGACTCGAAGGCGGCCGCGGTCGTCAGGAGTGGGTTCCGTCCCCAACTCGTGCCGGGGCCGCTGGCGGAGCCGTCCCCAATGGCGCCCACGAGCAGTCCGGCGCCCCCGAGCGTGGACGCCCAGCGCGCCCGAACCATGGGGCCGATCTGCGGAACGGAGGCGCCGGTCGGCACGGCGGCGACGAAGAGCGCCCACAGGGGAGCGTGCGCCAGCGCGAGCGCCGTCAGCAGCGCCCCCGACGCCGCGTGGATCAGAACGCCGGGCACCAGGACCGCACTCTGCCCGTAGCGGTCGGCGAGTTTGCCGCCCTGCGGGGCGAACAGGGCCATGGAGACACCGGTGACGGCAGCGACCGCTCCCGCGACGCCGTACGAGCTCGTGGTGTGGCGGAGCAGCAGCACGATGCTGATCGTGAGCATCGCGAAGGGCTGCCGGGCAGCGAAGCCGGGCAGCAGGAATGTCCATGCGCCGGGTGTGCGCAGCAACTGCCCGTAGCCGGGACGCCTGACGGAACGTGCGGTGGTGGTGGAGACCGCGGATGCCACGGCCGTGCCTTTCTGCCGCCTGGTAGCGCGCCCGTGCCGGGATCACGGAGTGCGCCGAGAGCTGTCCTCTCGCGCGGGACCGGGGTAGATACCGGGTCCGCGCCGAGAAGGAGGCAGAAGGACCGCGGCCGCCGAGCGGTCGCGCCAGCTCTGCATCAGGCAGAGTGGATCGTTATGTGCCTCTTCATAGTACAGGGAGATGCGGCCCATTCCCTGTGATGTGTACGACCGGGGCGGCCTTCCCCCTGTGATTTGGTCGAACCTGGACGGTCAACGCCCCGAGGCCGAACAAGAGAGGCCGAACAAGAGAGGCCGAACAAGAGTGGACAAAAGTCGACGAGAGTCCTGGGTCGAGGCCCTGGACGGTGCCCGCCCCGGAGCCGGGCAAAGCGGAAAAGCGCGGACGAGAGCCTCGGCTATCGCCCGCCGCCGTTGCCCATGCTCAGCCAGCCCGCCAGCTTGCCGCCCGTCGACACCGCCCGCAACCGCTTCTCCGCCGCGTCCCGCACACGGTCCGTGGCCACGACGAGCAGTTCGTCCCCCCGCCGCAGCACGGTCGTCGGCGACGGCACGAAGCTCTCTCCGTCCCGTACCACCAGGGTGACCGCGGATCCCGCCGGCAGCCGCAGTTCGCCCACCTCCACACCGTGCATCCGCGACTCCCCCGGGACGGAGACGGACAGCAGGTGTCCGCTCAGCCTCTCCAGCGGCGCCGACTCGATCCCCAGGTCCGAGGTTGTGTCCACCTCGCCGAGCGGCAGATGGCCGGCGACCCAGGGCAGGGTCGGCCCCTGCACCAACGTGTAGACGATCACCAGCACGAAGACGATGTTGAAGATGTCCTTGCTGGCGTCGACCCCGTACACCATCGGGATCGTGGCGAGCACGATCGGCACCGCCCCACGCAGGCCCGCCCAGGACAGCAGCGTGCGCTCCGCCCAGGACGTACGGAAGGGGATCGTGCTCACGAGCACCGAGACGGGGCGCGCTACGAGCGTGAGCCCCAGCCCGACGAGGAGTGCCGGCACGATGTAGTCGCCCAGCTCGTGCGGGGTGACGAGCAGTCCGAGCAGCACGAACATGCCGATCTGGGCGATCCAGCCGATGCCTTCGGCGAAGCCGCGGGTGGCGGGCCAGTGCGGCAGTTTGGCGTTGCCCAGGATGAGGGCCGCGACGTAGACCGCGAGGAAGCCACTGCCGTGGGCGAGCGCGCCGGCGGCGTACGCGGTGACGGCGATGGCCATCACGGCGATCGGATAGAGGCCGGATGCGGGCAGCGCCACATGCCGGAGTCCGTACGCCCCGAGCCAGCCCACCCCCAGACCGATCACCCCTCCGATCGCCAGCTCCAGGAGGGCCTTGCCCAGCAGCAGATACCACGCGTCGACGGGGCCGACGCTGGAGAAGGCCACGACCAGGATCACCACCGGGGCGTCGTTGAAGCCCGATTCGGCCTCGAGCACACCCGACAGCCGCGGCGGCAGCGGCACCCTCCGCAGCACCGAGAAAACCGCCGCCGCATCCGTCGAGGAGACCACCGCACCGATGATCAGGGCCTGCCGCCACTCGAGCCCCACCAGATAGCGGCCCGCTGCCGCGGTGATCCCCACGCTCACCGCGACTCCGACCGTCGACAACATCGCCGCGAGGGGCAGAGCGGGCCTTATGTCACGCCACTTGGTCGACAGACCGCCCTCGGCCAGAATCACGACGAGTGCGGAGTAACCGAGCAATTGGGTCAGCTGGGCGTCGTCGAACTCGACCCCGATGCCGTCGACGCCGATCGCGACACCGATCCCCAGATAGATGAGCAGGCTCGGGAGCCCGCTGCGCGAGGAGATCCTGACCGCCGCCACCGCGAAGAGCAGAAGGATCGAGCAGACCAGCAGGAGTTCGTTGAGGTGGTGGACAGTCAGGGGCCAGACCCTTTCTCACGTTATCGACCGAAACGTTCCCGCTCGCCGACTGGAAGTTCATTGCCTTACCTAACATTTTACCGGTTCTTGACGCGGGTCGGCGCCGGGCTCCGACTCCCCGTACGGGCGGCTCATCGGCTCCGCCTATGGTTGCTCCAGCACTCCCAGGTTCACCTGCCCCGCGAAGGACAGCGATGCCCGCCAACAAGACCGGCCCTTCCGGCAATAAGAAGGGTCGTCGTGCCCGCCTCCTCGTGATCGCAGTCGTGGTGCTGCTGCTGACGGGCTTCGGTTACGGCACCTACTGGAGCGTCAGCACCGTGCGTGCCTCGTTCCCGGAGACCACGGGCTCGATCAAGCTCAAGGGCCTCTCCGGGCCGGTCGAGGTGAAGCGCGACGACCACGGCATCCCGCAGATCTACGCGGACTCCGACGAGGACCTGTTCCGCGCCCAGGGGTTCGTCCAGGCGCAGGACCGCTTCTGGGAGATGGATGTACGCCGGCACATGACGGCGGGCCGGCTGTCCGAGATGTTCGGGAAGGGGCAGATCGAGACCGACGCTTTCCTGCGCACGCTGGGCTGGCGCAAGGTTGCCCAGGAGGAGTACGACACCAAGCTGTCGCCGCGGGCGAAGCAGTACCTCCAGGCGTACTCCGAGGGCGT
The DNA here is from genome assembly GCF_040681345.1 of Streptomyces sp. NPDC051776. Lineage (NCBI taxonomy): Bacteria > Bacillati > Actinomycetota > Actinomycetes > Kitasatosporales > Streptomycetaceae > Streptomyces > Streptomyces sp. NPDC051776. Next base: position 209,007 of record NZ_JBFAYQ010000001.1, read on the forward strand.
CAACGCCTATGTGGCGGACCACGAGGGCTCGGCCCTCTCCGTCGAGTACGCGGCGCTGGGCCTCAGCCACGACTACACCCCGGAGAAGTGGACCCCGGTCGACTCGGTCGCCTGGCTCAAGGCCATGGCCTGGGACCTGCGCGGCAACATGCAGGAGGAGATCGACCGTTCGCTGATGTCGAGCCGTCTCACCCCGCGGCAGATCGAGGACCTCTACCCGGACTACCCGTACGACCGCAACCAGCCGGTTGTCGGAAGCGGGGCCGTGAACGGCGTCACCAACAAGTTCGACCCCAAGGCCGCCGCGACCGGCGCCGCCTCCCGTGCGGGCGGGGCGAGCGGAGTCGGCGGCGCGACCCAGGACGTGGCAACCCAGCTCTCGTCCCTGTCGCGCACCCTGGAGGAGGTCCCCGCGCTGCTCGGCCCGAACGGCAGCGGCATCGGCTCCAACTCCTGGGTGGTGTCCGGGAAGCACAGCGCCACCGGAAAACCGCTCCTCGCCAACGACCCGCACCTCGCGCCGCAGATGCCCTCCCTGTGGTACCAGATGGGGCTGCACTGCCGCACCGTCAGCGAGTCCTGCAACTTCGACGTCGCCGGTTACACCTTCTCCGGTATGCCCGGTGTCGTCATCGGTCACAACAAGGACATCGCCTGGGGTTTCACCAACCTCGGCGCCGACGTCTCCGACCTCTATCTGGAGAAGGTCACCAGCAGCACCTATCTCTCCGACGGCAAGCAGCTCCCGTTCAAGACGCGCAAGGAGACCATCAAGGTCGCCGACGGTGACTCGCGCGAGATCACGATCCGCACGACCGGGAACGGGCCGATCGTGTCCGACCGGAACAACGAGCTGGGCAAGGTGGGCAAGCAGGCCCCCGTCCGTGACGCCGCACCCGACAGAGGCAGCGGCTATGCGGTGTCACTGCGCTGGACCGCACTGTCGCCCGGCACATCCATGGACGCGCTCTTCGGGCTGAACACCGCCAAGGACTGGACGAGCTTCCGCAAGGCCGCGGCCGCCTTCGACGTCCCCTCGCAGAACATCATCTACGCCGACGCCCGGGGCAACATCGGCTATCAGGCGCCCGGCCGCATCCCGGTCCGCGGCAAGGGCGACGGCCGTCACCCCGCCGACGGACGCTATCCGGCCCCCGGCTGGGACTCCCGCTACAAGTGGACGGGTTACATCCCGCAGTCCGCGCTCCCCTGGGAGTTCAACCCCTCCCGGGGCTATATCGTGACCGCGAACCAGGCCGTCATAGATCAGCGCGCCTACCCGTACCACCTGACCGAGGACTGGGGTTACGGGGCGCGCAGCCAGCGGATCAACGACCTGATCCAGTTGAAGATCAAGGACGGCGGCAAGATCTCGACGGACGACATGCAGTCCATGCAGCTCGACAACAGCAGCGAGATCGCCGAGCTGCTGACGCCGTACCTCCTCAAGATCGACGTCAAGGACCCGTTCGTACGGGAGGCTCAGAAACTCCTGGAGGGCTGGGACTACACCCAGGACGCGGACTCGGCAGCCGCCGCCTACTTCAACGCGGTCTGGCGCAACACCCTCAAGCTCGCGTTCGGCAACAAGCTGCCCAAGGAGGTACGGGTCAAGGGCCAGTGCCTGCGCGTGCGCCCCGCGGACGACGCCGGCCCGCTGGAGGACCTGGACGGCAACGCCAGGACCGTACGCGAATGCGGCGAGCGCGCCGCGAACCAGGCGCAGCCCGACGGCGGCGACCGCTGGTACGAGGTCGTCCGGACCATCCTCAAGGACGAGAACAACGACTGGTGGAAGACCACCGGTACCGTCCGCAACCCCGGCGACCGCAGCCGCGACGAGCTCCTGGCCCACGCCATGCGCGACGCCCGCTCGGAGCTCACAGCCAAGCTCGGCAAGGACATCGACACCTGGAGCTGGGGCCGCCTGCATCAGCTCACGCTGACGAACCAGACGCTCGGGACCTCCGGGCCCGGCATGGTCCAGCACCTCCTCAACCGGGGCCCGTGGAATCTGGGCGGCGGAGAGGCCGCGGTCGACGCCACCGGCTGGAACGCGGCCGGCGGGTACGACGTCATCTGGGTGCCGTCGATGCGGATGATCGTGAACCTGGGGGACATGGACAAGTCCCGCTGGATCAACCTCTCAGGAGCGTCCGGGCACGCCTACAACCCGCACTACACCGATCAGACGGAGAAGTGGGCCAAGGGCGAACTGCTGCCCTGGGCGTTCACCGACGGGAAGGTCCGGCAAGCGACGACGGACACGCTGGCCCTGACGCCGTAGGCCCTGTCCGCCGGTACCGCGGCCCTGCCCCCGCGTCCATGCCGGTGAGCGGGGCCGCGCGGTTGAAGACGGACCTCAGGCCCGTGCGAAGCGGCGGACCCCCGAGGGCGTCACCGCGGCGTGCACCGGCCGGTCGTGCGCCTCGGCCGGGACCTCGCCCGCGCCCAGCAGCTCGCCGTCGTGGAGCAGCACCACCAGAGCCGGGTCGGCACCCGCCCGCTCCAGCCGGGCCAGGACCCGGTCGTAACTGCCGCCGCCGCGGCCGAGGCGCAGGCCCCGTTCGTCCACGGCGAGGCCGGGCAGCAGCACGGCGTCAGCGGTCGTGATCGCCTCTTGGCCCAGCCGCCCGCCCTCCGGTTCCAGGAGCCCGCGCCGGGCGGCCGCGAGCCGGTCCGCGCCCTCGTAGACGCCCCAGTCCAGATCGTTGTCCTCGAGAAGTACGGGCAGCAGGACGCGGGTACCCCGGGCGCGCAGCGCGTCGAGGAGCGCGCGCGTCCCCGGTTCGCGCCCCACGGACACGTACGCGGCGACCGTGCGCGCCTCCGCCAGCTCCGGCAGCTCCAGGGCCCGCCGCGCCAGAACCGCGCCGGTCTCCGAGACGTCATCCACTGTCAACCGGGCTCTTACCGCCAGGAGATCCCGCCGCAACTCGGCTTTCCTAGCGTGACTTCGACTCACGGTGGGCACAAACCTCTCTTTATGAGAACGTATGAATCAGGGCCCCATCTTCTCCTCATACTCACCGGTTATGGTGTGCCGCATGACTCAATCGCGCTCCCGGATCAGCAAGGCGGTCATCCCCGCCGCAGGACTCGGCACCCGGTTCCTTCCGGCCACCAAGGCCACGCCCAAGGAAATGCTGCCGGTGGTCGACAAGCCCGCGATCCAGTACGTGGTGGAGGAGGCCGTGACCGCCGGTCTTCCCGACGTCCTCATGGTGACCGGACGCAACAAGCGCCCCCTCGAGGACCACTTCGACCGCAACTACGAGCTGGAATCGGCCCTGTTGAAAAAGGGCGACGAGTCCCGCCTCGCCCGTGTCCAGGAGTCCAGCGACCTGGCGACCATGCACTACGTCCGCCAGGGTGACCCCAAGGGCCTCGGCCACGCCGTCCTGTGCGCCGCCCCGCACGTCGGCGAGCAGCCCTTCGCCGTCCTCCTCGGCGACGACCTCATCGACCCGCGCGACCCGCTGCTCTCCCGCATGATCGAGGTGCAGGAGCAACACGGCGGCAGCGTCATCGCGCTGATGGAGGTCGACCCCGCCCAGGTCCACCTTTACGGCTGTGCGGCGATCCGGGCCACTGGCGAGGACGACGTCGTGCAGGTCACCGACCTGGTGGAGAAGCCCGAGCCGTCCGAGGCGCCCAGCAACTACGTGATCCTCGGCCGTTACGTCCTGGACCCGGCCGTCTTCGAGGTGCTCCGGAAGACCGAGCCGGGCCGCGGTGGCGAGATCCAGCTCACCGACGCCCTCCGCACGCTCGCGGAGACCCCGACGCTCGGCGGCCCCGTGCACGGCGTCGTGTTCAAGGGCCGCCGCTATGACACCGGGGACCGCGGCGACTACCTGCGTGCCATTGTCCGACTGGCGTGCGAACGTGAAGACCTGGGACCGGACTTCCGGGCCTGGCTTCGCAGTTACGTCACGGAGGAGATGGACCACGTTGAGCGACACCGCTGACCGGGCCGCGGCCACGGGCGGGCTGGGGGACGACCGGTCCGGCACGGACCCGGGCCACGGCGCGGCGCGGGGAGAGCAGGACCGCGTCTGGACGGTGACGGAGCATCTGGACGACATCCTCCGCCATGTCCGGCCGCTGGAGCCCATCGAGCTGCAACTCCTCGACGCCCAGGGCTGTGTGCTGGTCGAGGACGTCACCGTCCCCACCGCCCTGCCGCCCTTCGACAACAGCTCCATGGACGGCTACGCGGTCCGGGTCGTCGACATCGCCGGCGCCACCGGGGAGCACCCGGCCGTTCTCACCGTCGTCGGGGACGTCGCGGCGGGCAGTGGGGAGTCGCCCGCCGTCGGCCCGGGCGAGGCCGCCCGCATCATGACCGGCGCACCACTCCCGCCGGGCGCCGAGGCGGTCGTCCCGGTCGAGTGGACCGACGGCGGTACGGGCGGTGGACCGGCCTCCGGCATGGCGGCCGCGGCACACGCCCCCGAGGGCGCCACCGGCGAGGTCCGCATCCACCGGGCCGCCGAGCCCGGCGCGCACATCCGCCGACGTGGATCCGACGCCTCCGTGGGGGAACTGGCCCTCACCGCCGGGACGGTCCTCGGCCCCACGCAGATCGGGCTGCTCGCCGCGACCGGCCGCGGCACGGTCAGGGTCCGCCCCCGCCCGCGGGTCGTCGTCCTGTCCACCGGCAGTGAACTCGTCCCGCCGGGCGAGGCGTTGAGCTCCGGCCGGATCTACGACTCCAACAGTTTCGCGCTCACCGCGGCCGCCCGCGACGCCGGAGCCATCGCGTATCGTGTCGGGGCCGTCGCCGACGACGCAGCCACCCTCCGCTCCACCATCGAGGACCAACTCATCCGCGCCGACATCATCGTCACCAGCGGCGGCGTCAGTGTCGGCGCCTATGACGTGGTAAAGGAGGCGCTGTCCCGCTTCGAGGGGGACGGGGAGGACGGCGCCACACGCGGCCGGGTCGAATTCCGCAAGCTCGCCATGCAGCCCGGCAAACCCCAGGGGTTCGGGCGGATCGGCCGCGACCGCACGCCACTGCTCGCCCTGCCCGGCAACCCGGTCAGTTCGTTCGTCTCCTTCGAGCTGTTCGTACGCCCCGCCATCCGCTCCCTCATGGGCCTCGAGGCGGTCGAGCGGGAGACCGTCCGCGCGACGTGCCCGCAGGGCATCGGTTCCTCACCGAAGGGGAGGCGCCAATTCCTGCGCGGGCGGTACACGGACGGGACCGTCACCCCTGTGGGGGGCGCGGGCTCCCACCTGGTGAAGGCCCTCGCCCACGCCAACGCCCTGATCGTTGTTGACGAGGACACCACATCCGTGGAGCCCGGCGCCGAGGTGACCGTGGTCCTCCTCGACTGATTGACCGCCGCTGCCGGTACGGTGTCTGCCCACGGATACCGGACCGGGAGAACGATGAGCAGCGGCGAACAGCACCTCACGCATCTCGACGACGCGGGCGCCGCCCGTATGGTCGACGTCTCCGGGAAGGACGTCACCGCGCGGACCGCCCGGGCCACGGGGCGCGTGCTGGTCTCGCCGCGCGTCGTCGAGCTGCTGCGGGGGGAGGGCCTGCCCAAGGGCGATGTCCTCGCTACCGCCCGTATCGCAGGGATCATGGGGGCCAAACGGACCCCGGACCTCATCCCGCTCTGCCACCCCCTCGCCGTCTCCGGGGTCACCGTCGACCTCGGGGTGGCGGACGACGCGGTGGAGATCGCCGCCACCGTGAAGACGACGGACAGGACCGGGGTGGAGATGGAGGCCCTGACGGCGGTCTCGGTCGCGGCCCTCACGGTGATCGACATGGTGAAGGCCGTGGACAAGGCGGCGGGCGTCACCGACGTGCGGGTCGAGGAGAAGACCGGCGGAAAGTCCGGGAGTTGGCACCGGCCGGGAGGCGGGCACACCCGACCCGGTGATCGGGGCAGCGCCGGTGAGCGGGGCAGTGAGCCGGGTGGCGCCGGTGAGCGGGGCGGCGCATGAGCCGCTACCGCGCCCTGGCGGTCACCGTCTCCAACCGTGCGGCCGCCGGCGTCTACGCCGACGAGGGCGGCCCTCTCCTCGTCGAGGGCCTGGCCGCGATGGGCTTCGAGGCCGAGGGGCCGCGCGTCGTCCCGGACGGCGAGTCGGTCGAGGTCGTCCTGCGCGAGGCGGTCGCCGCCGCGTACGACGTAGTGCTCACCACGGGCGGCACCGGCATCTCGCCCACCGACCGCACCCCCGAGATGACGCACCGCCTCCTCGACTACGAGATCCCGGGCATCCCCGAGGCGATCCGCGCCGAGGGGCTGGCCAAGGTGACCACTGCCGTACTCTCCCGCGGGCTGGCGGGCGTCGCCGGGACTACGCTGATCATCAACCTCCCCGGTTCCACCGGCGGTGTCCGGGACGGCTTGGCCGTGCTGGAGCGCCTGCTCGTCCACGCCGTCGACCAGATCCGCGGCGGCGACCACCCCAGACCAGCGGGGAGCTGAACCTGAACGTCCCCTGGCCCGTCGAGCTGGCGGACGGCGATGTCGCCCTCCGTCCCATAAGGCTGCGCGACCAGCGCCTCTGGCGCGAGGTCAACCGCCGTAACAGGGACTGGCTGCGGCCCTGGGAGGCGACCGTCCCGCCCCCGGCTCCCGGCGGGCCGCTGACCCAGCGCCCCACCTACCGGCAGATGGTCCGCCACCTGCGCGGGGAGGCCCACGCCGGACGCATGCTGCCGTTCGTCATCGAGTTCCGGGGGCGACTCGTCGGGCAGCTCACGGTCGCCGGAATCACCTGGGGCTCGATGTGCTCGGGCCACATCGGCTACTGGGTCGACCAAGCCGTGGCGGGCCGCGGGGTGATGCCGACCGCCGTCGCACTCGCCGTCGACCATTGCTTCCGTACGGTCGGGCTGCACCGCGTCGAGGTTTGCATCCGCCCCGAGAACGCACCGAGCCGCAGAGTCGTCGAAAAACTCGGATTCCGCGAGGAGGGGCTGCGTCCGCGCTACCTCCATATCGACGGCGACTGGCGTGACCACCTGGTCTACGCGCTGACGGCGGAGGAAGTCCCCGAGGGCATGGTCGCGCGGTGGCACAGGTCGCGTCCGGGAACGGCGTACAAATAAAAAATCTGTTCGAAATTGACCGCAGTAGATCACATTCCGCCGTCTGCTGATCTCAACAATCACAAGAAAAGTTCGAGATATCAGCCAGATCGTGCGACACACCGCGCCAATTGGCAGATGGCCCCATGCAAACCCCTCTACCGTGTGAGGCGTGAGCAGCAGCGGCCTCATCTACGCAGTCATTGTCGGGGCCTGGGCCGCCTACTTGGTGCCGATGTGGCTCCGTAGGCAGGACGAGCTGAACGAAGCCCGTCCGACGGAACGCTTCAGCACCGCCATCCGGCTGCTCGCCGGACGGGCGGGGATGGAGCGCCGGTACGCCAAGGACCTGGAGAAGCGAAGCTCCGCCGACGGGGAGGAAGAGGAACCGGGGCGGAGTGCCGAGCCGGACGCCCAGACCGGATCGGTCGACGTCCGGGCCTTCGCCGTGTCCGCCTCCACCCGGACGCTGCTGCGCACCACGAGTCCCGAGGAAGCCTTGCACCGGCGTGACGAGGCGGACCGCCGGCGGGACGAAGCCGCGAACGGGCGTGAGGGCACGGCGCGAGAGCGCGCTGAGCGCCCCGCGCCCCGGCCCGCCGCACAGCGCCCCGCGCTGTCGGCCGCCCAGCGGGCCCGGCGCTCCAAGGCCATCGCCCGGCGCCGGCGCACCACGATGGTCCTCTTCCTGGGCTTCACCCTCGGCTCCATCGTCGCGGCGGTCGGCGGGCTGGCCTTCCTATGGGCCCCGGCCGTTCCGGCCGTCCTTCTGAGCCTCTACATCGCACACCTGCGCGTCCAGGAGCGCCGTCGCTTCGCCGTGACCATGGACCGGCGCCGGGCGGAGGCCGCGGCGCAGCGACTGCGTGAGCGCCGCCCCCGCACATCCGCCCGCCCCGAACCGGGTGCCGAGGACGACTCCGGAGACGAGGGCCGGGCCTCCCTCCCGGACGCCCCGGCCGCCGACGCCCCGGTGCCCGCATCCCCGCACGCCGCCGGCCGGCGGGCCCTGGTCGAGCAGACCGACCACGCGGAGTGGGTCGACCAGCAGCGCCGTCGCGGCGCGGCCGACGGCGACAGCTGGGACCCGGTTCCGGTGCCGCTGCCCACGTATGTAACCGCGCCCGTCGCGCCGCGGGCCACCGGCAGTCTGGACCTCGACGCCCCCGACGCATGGAGCTCGGCGCGGTCGAGCACCGCAGGTCCCGCCGCCGAGGCCGCCGCCTCGGACGAGTCGGGGCCCGCCGCCCGGCGCCCAGCGGGCCGCCGGGCCCGGGAGCGGGGCCGTACGCCCCTGTTCGACCAGTACGCTCCGCCGTCTGCGGGCACGGCACCGGCCGCGGACGCTGGCGACATGGACCGCCCGCGCGCCGCCAACGAGTGAGTCGCTCCCTCGCACACGCCTGACCGGCGCACACAGCGCACCGGCCCCGGAACGGATTTCCAGGCTCCCGGGCCGGGATGCTAAGGTTTCACCCGTTGCAAGGGCCTGTGGCGCAGACCGGTAGCGCACCTCGTTCGCATCGAGGGGGTCAGGGGTTCAAATCCCCTCAGGTCCACACTGGGACTGTTCTTGAGTCGGCTCGGGGATGGTTCACGAGATCCCGCCCGATCCTATGGATCGGGCGGGAATTCGCGTTTTCGGGGGGCTGTTGGAGCGGCGTCCCAGTACTGGCGGGGCGAGGCTCAGTGGCCTTCCGCAGTGCGTGCGGGGGGTGGGAGCGATCGAGCGACGCGCTTCAGCTGCGCGGGCGTGGCAGCGTGCAACGGTCTGCGGCGCAGCTCGCACTCACCGTGTCCCCTTCGAAGGGCTCCGCGCTCGCGGTGAGGGTGGTCCGCTTTCGGGCCAAGATCCTCTGGGTAGTCCGAACCAATTGCCATGAGCGAGAGTCATCCGCGGTCATCCGAGCGGCAGGCACGGGACGTTCAGGACACCAGGCCTTCAGCCAGCGCCCTGTACGGGAAAGCACGCGGCACGTCGTCCTCTGTCCGTACGCCGGCGCGTCGGCAAGGGAGCTGTCCCGACCTCGGGATCTGGCACACTGACCGGCGTTCGCGAACGTTGCTCGAGCCGGGCCGGGCACGACACCGAACGATCAGCGAAACGCCAGGAATTGCAACATCCGACGTGTTCAGGCCTGTCTGCCACGGCAGCCATGCGATGTCGGGGCTTTCCCATCAACTGTTGTCACATGGCGGGCCGCTGTCGACCCATCGTGCCCGCAGGGACCGCGGCAAGCGAGGCCGACTGGTTGTATCGACCATGTCGAACCACGTGGGGCCTGGTCAACGTGCCAGGAGGACGTCCACTTCCGCCGCGAAGAGCAGCGCCGGGTCGAAACCCATCCCGGCGAAGTGGCCCGCGAGTTCCAGTGACAGAACACCCAAGTAACGCAAGAGGTCGTCATGAACACCGAAGAGCTCGTCGAGGTCGTACTGCCGGGCAAGGTGGAGCCGGAAGGACTCCAGATCCGGCACGGAGCCGTCCCGACGGCGGGACCGGGACAGGTGGTGATCCGGATGGAGGCGACCGGGGTCTCCTTCGCCGAGCAGCAGATGCGGCGCGGACGCTACTTCGACCAACCGCCGTACCCCTTTGTGCCCGGATACGACCTGGTCGGCACGGTGCATGCCACCGGCGAGGGCGTCGAGCCGAGCCTGGTGGGCATACGGGTGGCCGCGATGGTCAAGGTCGGCGGCTGGGCCAGCCACGTGCTCGTCGACGCGGCCGACGTGGTGCCCGTCCCCAGTGGCGTCGAGGCAGCGGACGCCGAGACGCTGGTGGTCAACGGCATCACCGCCTGGCAGCTGCTGCACCGCAAGGCACGCGTCCGCGCCGGCCAGACCATCCTGGTCCACGGCGCCAACGGCGGCGTCGGTTCGGTCCTGGTCCAGCTCGCCCAGGCTGTCGGGGTGAAGGTGATCGGCACGGCGTCCGCGCGCCACCACAAGGCCCTGCGGGACCGGGGCGTCACCCCGGTCGACTACCGCACCGCGGACGTCGCGGCACGTGTCCGCGAGCTCGCCCCCGGCGGGGTGGACGCCGTCTTCGACCATGTCGGCGGGCGTGGCATCGTCGACTCCTGGAGCGTCCTCGCGCGCGGCGGCACGCTCGTCTCGTACGGCAGCGCCTCCACTCGGGACGATGAGGGGTCCAAGCAGTGGCCCGTGTTCAAGCTTCTGGGCCGAGTGTGGATGTGGAACGTGCTGCCCAACCGCCGCAGGGCCTACTTCTACAACGTCTGGGCCGGGCGGGCCCTGGCCAGGAACCGGTTCCGGGCCCGGATGCGGAACGACCTCACCCAGGTGTTCGCGGCCCTGAAGCGCGGTGATGTCACCGCGCAGATCGCTGCCCAGCTGCCGCTCACCCGTATCGCCGACGCACTGCGGCTGGCTGAATCCGGCACCGTCTCCGGCAAGATCGTCCTCAACCCGTAGCGTTGTGATGCTGAGCTTGCGGATGAGGCGCGCTCACTGGCAGACAGCGCGAACTCCGAGGGGTGATCGGACCCCTCCCGTGGACCGGCCGTCCGCGTCTCCCGTTTCGCAAGCCTCTCCAAGGACCATCCGCCTGGCGGGGCTTGCTCCACAAGCGGATGCTTGGAGTGAGGGCGGAACCGGCACGGCAATCCAAGGAGGGCTGACCGATGGGACGGCACGCGCGCGCCGGTGAGCTGGACATCTGGATCGAGCAGGCCGGGACCGGACCGGATGTTCTGCTGATCGGAGGCCTCGGGGACACCTGCGAGTCCTGGCAGTTCCAGCTCGACGGGTTGTCCGACCGCTACCGGCTGACCGCCTTCGACAATCGCGGGGCGGGCCGGACGGCCATGCCCGAGGGACGCGTCTCGGCCGAGATCATGGCCGATGACGCCGCTGCGGTGCTGCGGGCGCTGGACATTCCTTCCGCCCACGTCGCGGGCTTCTCCGGCGGCAGCACCATCAGCCAGGAACTGGCGCTCCGCCACCCCGAGATGGTGCGCAGCTTGGTCCTGCAGAGCACGTGGGCGGTGCAGGACCACTACCTGCGCCGGTGGCTGCGGTTCATCCAGTGGCTGGTCGAGGTGGCACCCAGTGAACGAGCGTTCCTGGAGGGCTTCTTCCTGGACATCTACACGGCCCGGGCGCACAACGACGGGACCGTCGACCAGTTCATCGAGGAAGTGCTCGCGTTCCCGCACAAGCAGACGGCCGCGGACGTCCGGCGTTTTCTCGACGCCTTGGTCGATCACGATACGAGGGACCGCCTGCCGGACATCAGCGCGCCGACGTTGGTCCTCGCCGGCGGCCGAGACTCCGTCTGCCGCCCCGAAGTCTGCCGCGACGTCGCCGCCCGAATCCCCGGCGCTCGATTCGTGGTACTGGAGGGGGAGGCACACCAGCCCTTCCAGGAGATCCCCGACGAATGGAATGACCGCGTCGATCTCTTCTGGCGTGAGGTCGAGAAGCGGGCCGCCTGACGGAGCGTATGTGGAGCCCGAGGGGGCGTATGTGGGTCCCGAAGCCCGCGCATACGTCGAAACAGCCTCGCGATCCGAGGACGAACGAACAATCGCTGTTGCGGCGACACAGAAGAGCGACGAGATCCGGGCAATGCAGACGCGGCTGCAGAGCGGGACGGGGCGACCAGCCCGGCGGGGGAGGGGAGTTGAGGGCTGGTGCCGGCCGTGACGACCCCGCGACCAGCCCCGGTCAATCGGTGTCCCTGCGGTGGTCGTCAGCGGCGACACCGTGACGTGCGCGCGCGGGGACGGCTTCCCGCGCCGGGTTGCCGCGCCAGTGTGCCCCTGGGGGGATCTCCTCGCCCTTCATCAGGAACGAGTCGGGGCCCAGAGTCGCGCCGTCGCCCATCGTCACCCCGTAATGTACGAACGCGCCCGGAGCCAGCGTGCAGTTGGCGCCGATCGTGATGCGGCCGGTCTTGAAGGTGCCGTCCTCCAGTGAGTGGCACTGGACGGTGGACTCCATGTTCAGCGCGCAGCCGTCGCCGATCGTGACGAGCGTCTTCTCCGGAATGCCGCAGCCGTCGTCGAAGACCCTGCGGCCCATACGTACGCCCGCCAGCCGCCACAGCAGAGGCTTGAAGGGAGTGCCGTTGAACAGCGGGACCATGCTGAGCTTCCACATGCGCTCGTGCTGCCAGAACTGCGGGTCGTAGATGGAACAGAACCGCGGGCGCAGGGAGCGGAATCCGAGCGCGGCCTTTTCGGCCAGGGTGGAGAAGGCGATGGTGAAGGCCAGACCGAGCAGAAGGGCGGCGGCGACCGCCAGGGCGCCGAGAGCCGTGTAGTGGTCCGCGGCGAGCACCGCGAGCAGAAGCAGGACGAAGAACTCGATCCACATCACGAGCAGGAACAGGACGAGCGTGACGGTGTTGTGGCGTCGCTTCCCCGCGAGCCCCTGGCGGAGCCCCTCGCCGCTCTTCAGATGGTCGAACCTGCTGTCGCGCTGCACCGACCGCGGGATCTCGAAGCAGGGCGACCCCAGCAGCCCGACGCCCTCGCGAACCTCGCCGTCCACCGGCACCATCACCTTCGTCCCCAGCAGGCAGTTCTCGCCCGTCCTACCGCGGGACGGGTAGGCCACGTCATTGCCGAGGAAGTTGCGCGGTCCCACGGCCGTCCTGGTGACGCGGAAGGAGGTGCTGGAGAACTCCGCGTTGATGACCGACAGTCCGTCCGAGACCATCGTGCCGCTGCCGACGACCGCCAGGAACGGCGTCTCGTTCTGCTGCGCGACACCGAAGTTCGAGCCCGTCTGCACGACCTTGCACAGGTCCCAGCCGATGGACCGCAGGTAGTGGACGATGAACGCACTGTCCCCGAAGAGGCCCATGTATGCCGACATGTTGCTGAGGCGGGCGATCGTCCGCTGGACCGAGTAGTGGAACCCGTAGAGGGGATAGACCCGGTCCGGCCTGAGGACGCCATTCAGCAGGCGGGGGACGGTCACGACGAAGGCGAGCCCGGCGAGCAGAGGGCCGAAGAACAGCACCAGGGACGCGGCCAGTTGGTCCAGGTAGAACGCCGGGCTCGTCAGGTCGAGACCGTCCGCGGTGAGGAATCGCGGGAGCAGCGCGCCCAGCGCGCCCAGGCCCACCGGTACGTAGAGCAGGGGCACGGTCAGGAGCTGCGCGGTGGCGTACACAACGCGCCGGACGGTGCCGCAGCGCGCCGGCTCGACGGCCCTGAAGTCGGTGCCGGTCCGCTGGGCCGGTGACCCGGCCCAGGACTCGCCGGGGGGCACGGTCTGCCCGGGGTGCAGTGAGGAGGCGTGGCCGAGCTGGGCGCCGTCGCCCATCGTCACCCCGATGTCGATCACCGTGTGCTCGCTGACGAGGACGTCGTCACCGAGGGTCACGCGACCGGTGCGGAGCCGGCCGGCCTCGGCGCGGTAGCAGTTGATCAGGGCGTTCTTGCGGATGACCGTGTTCTCGCCGACCGTCAGCAGGTCGGTGCAGACGGGAACCGACCGCGAGAAGATCACCGTGCCGCGCCCGATCCTCGCGCCGAGGGCCCTGAGATAGAGCACATACAGCGGCGAACCGGCGAACAAGAGCATCGGGCTCATCCGGATCAGCGTCTTGACCGTCCAGAACCGGACATACGTCAGGCTCCAGAGCCGGACCTCGCACGGTCTCCACCGCCCGACGAGGACCCACTTGGCCACGACCGGACACGTCGCCAGGCCCAGGAAGGAAGCGATGCCGAACGCGGTCGAGCGCAGATAGTCGTCGATCAGCCCGCCGCCGTCCGCGACCCAGCGGTAGCCCTCGATGAGCAGCAGTGAACCGGCATAGACGTAACCGAGGAAGAGCAGGAGCTGGAGCACCCCGCAGAGGGCGTAGCGCGGGACGCCCGGGAGCCGTTCGACCGGCGGCGCTTCCGTCGCCGGCGCGTCGACGGTGGCCGGCGGGGCTTCGGCGAGCGCCGTGGCGAGGCCGCTGATCGTCGGGTGGAGGTAGATGTCCCGCATCGACACCGACGGCAGCCCGCTGCGCCTCCGCACGCGCGCGCAGAACTGTGCCATGAGCAGGGAGTTCGCGCCGAGGTCGTCGAAGAAGTGGCCGTCGGCCGAGACCCGGTCGAGGCGCAGGACCTCGGCCAGCAGACCGGCCAGAGCCGCCTCGGTGCCGGAGGACGGAGCGGTGTACGGGCGGGTGGCCGGGCTCCGCGGGCCGCTGGGCGCCGGGAGATTCCTGCGGTCGACCTTGCCACTGGGGAGGACGGGAAGGGCCGCCACCTCCTCCAGGTACGCGGGCACCATGTAGGCGGGAAGCCGGGCGCGCAGCTCCTGGTGGATACGGCCGGGGGTCGGCCGGTCGGCGTTCGGCTGCGGGCTGTAGTACGCGACCAGCTCGACGAGACCGGGTGCGGATTCATGGGTGGCGACGACCGCCTGGGCGATGCCGGGGACCCGCAGCAGGACGGACTCGATCTCACTCGGCTCGATCCGGTACCCCCGGATCTTCACCTGGGTGTCGATGCGGCCGTGGTACTCGATCTCGCCGTCGTCGTTGACCCGCCCGAGGTCACCGGTCCGGTAGATCCTGCCGGACGGGTTGTTGCCGATCCGGAGGAAGTCCTCGACGAAGGCCCGCTCCGTGAGGTCGTCGCGGTTCAGATAGCCGCGGGCGAGGCCAACGCCCGCGATGCCGATCTCGCCCAGTTCGCCGACGCCGACGGCCCGTTGGGCCGTGGGGTCGAGGATCACGGCCGAGTAGGTGGGCAGCGGCACACCGATCGTCACGGGCTTGTCCGGGTGGACGGGCGTCCAAGTCGCGGTGACGGTGGCCTCCGTGGGGCCGTAGACGTTGAGGAAACGCCGCCCCGGCCGGTGCCAGCGGGTGACGAGGTCCTTCGGGCAGGCCTCGCCGGACACCAGCAGGAAGCGGAGTGAGGGGAGTTCGTCGTCCAGCGTCGCCAGCAGTGTGGGCACGCAGCACAGCGCGGTGACGGAGCGGCTGTCGAGGAACTCCCACAGATCCCGGCCGACGAGCGGGGAGCCTGCCGGTTTGGGGACCAGGGTCGCGCCGACCATCAGCGGCACCCAGATCTCCTCGACCGAGAAGTCGAAGGCGATGGTCATGCCCTGGTAGACCCGGTCGTCCGGCCGCAGCCCGTAGACCTCGCCGGCCACGCGGACGAAGTTGCAGATGGCGGCGTGGGTGATGGCCACGCCCTTGGGGCGGCCCGTCGAACCGGAGGTGTAGATGATGTAGCAGAGGTCGTCGGGCGGGTCGCCGCGTTCGCCGCGCCGCAGGCGCCTGTGGTCCTCGGCGGCGAGGAGCGCCGCGTCCTCGTCGACGCAGAGCACGGCGGCGCCCGTGTGCTCGAGACGGTCCCGCAACCGCGTGTGCGCGAGGACGGTACGGACGCCGGCGTCCCGCACGATGTACGCCAGCCGGTCGGGCGGGAACGCGGCGTCCAGGGGTACGTACACGGCGCCCGCCTTGAGCACCGCCAGCATGCCGACGTACGCGTGCACCCCCCGGGTGAAGAGGAGCCCGACGCGGTCGCCGGGGCGGGCGCCCCGGGCCAGGAGGTGGCGTGCGAGCTGATTGGCCCGGGCGTCCAACTGGTCGTAGGTGAGGACGGAGTTGCCCTCGTCCACGGCCGGGCGCCTGTCCCCGCCGCTCTGCCGCAGTACGTCGCAGCGGGCCTCGAAAAGGTGCTCCAGGCGTTCGCCGTGGCGCCAGCGGACCGTCTGTTCGTGTCCGGGGGAAACCAGCACCGGGCCCGCCCGGGCGGACGGGGGCACGTCCCGGCCTTGGTGGGACTGTGTGCGGCGTGCCTCGGTGCTCATACGGCGGTGCTCATACGGTCGATCCGTTGCGGCTGTTCTTCTGGGGGTTGTTCTTCTGCGGTTCCAGTGCGGCTGTTCTTCTGGGGTTGTTCTCTGGGGTTGTTCTTCTGCGGTGGTTCCAGTGCCGCTGTTCCTGTGCGGTGGTTCCTGTGCGGCTGTTCCTGTGCGGGGGCCTTCTATGCGGAGGTTTCTATGCGGCGGCGGTCGACGGCGTCGCGGGTGCACACTCCGCGATGGTGTCGACGAGGATCGTGCAGGCGATGTCGAGGACGTCGGCGGTCACGTTGAGGGGCGGCAGGATTCGGACGACGCAGTCGTCGCGGCCGCCGAGTTCCACGATGAGCCCGCGCCGCAGCGATCGCGCCTGCACCTCGGCGGCGAGCGCGCCGGCCGGGCGTCCGTCACAGGGGTCGGCGAGTTCGATCCCCCACATCAGCCCGCGTCCGCGCACCTCGCGCACCCATGGCTGGTCCTTGAGCTCCGCGAGCCGCGTCTCGACCTGGTCTCCGCGGCGCCGGACATTGCCCAGCACGTCGTCGCGGCGGAAGATCTTGATGGCTTCGAGGCCGGAGGCGAACGCGAGCTGATTGCCGCGGAAGGTCCCGGTGTGCGCACCGGGGGCCCAGACGTCCAGCCGCTCATCGTAGAGGATCAGCGCGACCGGGGCGCCGATGCCGCTCAGTGCCTTCGAGGCGACGATGACATCGGGCTCGATGCCGTACTGCTCGAAAGCGAACCAGGTGCCGGTGCGCCCGCCGCCGGTCTGGACCTCGTCAACCACCAGCGGGATGTCCAGATCGCGGGTGAGCGCCCGAACCCGGCGTACGAACTCGGGTCCGGCGGGCACCACACCGCCCTCGCCCTGCACCAGCTCGAGAACGACGGCAGCGGGGTGCGGGATGCCCGCGAGGCCGTCGTTCAGCGACCGTTCGAGGAAGCCGACGCAGTTGGTGTCGCAGGTGTCCGGGTCCAGACCCATCGGGCAGCGGCTGCAGTACGAGTAGGGGAAGAAGTGGACGCCTGGCACCCCGCCCGGCACGGGCTCCTTCTGCGCCACCGTGCCGCTGAGCGCCATCGCGGCGTGGGTGCAGCCGTGAAAGCCGCCCTGGAAGGAGATGATGTCGGCGCGCCCCGTCGCGGTCTTGCAGAGTTTTACGGCGGCTTCGACCGCGTTGGCTCCCGTCGGGCCGCAGAAATGGAGCTTCATCCTGGTGCGCAGCCGCAGGGGCAGCATCGAGAGCTGGGCGTCGGTGAAGGCGTCCTTCACCGGGGTGGGGAAATCCAGGCCGTGGGTGAATCTGCCGAGCTGTCCGGCGACCGAGCGCACCAGTTCCGGGTGGTTGTGACCCAGGGAGAGGACGCCTGCGCCGCCCAGGAAGTCGATGAAGACGTTGCCGTCCAGATCGCGGACGAAGCTGCCGAAACCCTCCTCGATGGCGATGGGGAAGTGACGGGGGTAGACCCTCGCGTTCGACTCCCGCTGCTCCTGCCGTTCGAGGAGTTCCGACGAGCGCGGTCCCGGCAGCTCGGAGTCGACATGAGGACGGGTCACGGTGTCGGGCTGCTGGAAAATCGTCATCGGACGCTCCGCAACGATGGTGATGGTCGTGCTGTGGTGCGACTGCGCTCACGGCCGGTGACGGGAGGACACCTCAAGTCACCGCGCCGGCCACCGCCCCGCGGTCCCGTGCGGTCGGGACCCTGGCCGGGTACGGGCAGGGGCCCGGTACGCGGCTTCGGGCGGGGACACGGCGGTCCGGAACCGGCCGAGCCGTCTCGGACCGGATCGAGCGAGCGCACTTCTCTCATACGACAGAAAGTCCGTTTCGGATTGTTATGCCCGAAAAGCCCACCGGATCTCGTGGCCCATGAGGGCTGTCAGGCTGCCCGGCTGTCCGGCTGTCCGGCTGTCCGGCTGTCCGGCTGTCCGGCTGTCGGCTGTCGGGCTGTCGGGCTGTCCGGTGTGGTTCGCGCTCGGAGTGGCCCGGGGGCGTCCTTCAGGTGCTCCGCCGGGCGGGCCTATGGGGCGCGCCAGGCCGGATGGGGACGCGTGAGCCAGGCCGCGGCCGGCAGACCGGAGGCGCGGCGGGTCCACGGGGCCGACGGGGGCGGTGCGGCGCGCGGAGGTGTGACGGCGCCGGCGAGCGCGCCGAGGGCGACGAGGAGCGCGGCGAGTTCCTCGGCCCGCGGCTCACCGCGGACGACGCGGACGACGCCGTCCGGGCCGCTCATTGGGGCTGGTTCCCGTGCTTGCGGGTGGGGAGCGGGGCGTGCTTGGCGCGCAGCATCGCCAGCGCCCCTATCAGGCGGCTGCGGGTCTCCGCCGGGTCGATCACGCTGTCGACGAGGCCGCGCTCGGCCGCGTAGTACGGGTGCATCAGCTCGGCGCGATACTCCTTGACCAGACGGGCGCGCGTCGCCTCCGGGTCTTCCGCGGCGGCTATCTCCCGGCGGAACACGACGTTCGCCGCGCCTTCCGCGCCCATCACCGCGATCTCGTTGCTCGGCCAGGCCAGCGAAATATCCGTGCCGATGGAGCGGGAGTCCATGACGATGTACGCCCCGCCGTAGGCCTTGCGCAGGATGAGCTGCACGCGCGGCACCGTGGCGTTGCAGTACGCGTAGAGCAGCTTGGCGCCGTGGCGGATGATGCCGCCGTGCTCCTGGTCGACGCCGGGCAGGAAGCCGGGCACGTCGACCAGGGTGACCAGCGGGAGATTGAAGGCGTCGCAGGTCTGGACGAAGCGCGCCGCCTTCTCCGAGGCATGGATGTCCAGCACCCCTGCGAAGGCGGCGGGCTGGTTGGCGACGATGCCCACCGCCTGCCCGTCGAGCCGGGCGATGGCACAGATGATGTTGGTCGCCCAGGACTCCTGGATCTCGAAGACCTCGCCGTCGTCGACGATCTCGGCGATCACCGCCCGCATGTCGTAGGCCCGGCCGGGGTCGGCCGGAACCAGGTCCAGCAGAGCCTCGGTGCGGCGGCTCGCCGGGTCCGTGGTGGGCTCCTCGGGCGGCAGCTCGCGGTTGTTGGAGGGCAGCAGGGACAGCAGGTGCCGTACGTCCTCCAGGCAGCTCCGCTCGTCGTCGTAGGCGAAATGGGCCACGCCCGAGACGGAGGCATGGGCGTCGGCGCCGCCGAGGGCGTCGTGCGTGATGACCTCGCCCGTGACCGCCTGCACCACGTCCGGCCCCGTGATGAACATCTGGGACGTGCCGCGCACCATGAAGACGAAGTCCGTCAGCGCGGGCGAGTACGCGGCGCCGCCGGCGCACGGCCCGAGGATCACGCTGATCTGCGGGATGACGCCGGAGTTGCGCACATTCCGGGTGAAGATCCCGCCGTAGCCGGCGAGGGCCGTCACGCCCTCCTGGATCCTGGCGCCCGCGCCGTCGCACAGGCCGACCACCGGGCAGCCCGCGGACTCGGCAAGATCCATCAACTTGTGGATCTTCTCGGCGTGGGCCTCACCGAGGGCCCCGCCGAAGATCCGGAAGTCATGGGCGTAGGCGAAGACGGTGCGGCCGTGCACCTGACCCCAGCCGGTGATTACACCGTCGGTGTGGGGCCGGCGGTCCTCCAGGCCGAAGCCGGCGGCCCGGTGCCGACGCAACTCCTCGACCTCGGTGAAGGTGTCCTCGTCGAAGAGGAGCGCGAGCCGCTCGCGCGCGGTCAGTTTGCCCTTGGCGTGCTGCGCTTCGGTCGCGCGCTCGCTGGGGCCGCGCCGCACGCTCTCGTGCAGCTCGGCGAGTTCGGCGGCACGGTCGCGCAGATGGCCGTTCGCGGGGGCCAGGGTGCTCAGGGGCGTTTCCTCGACAACGCTCATGCCGACCAGGGTGCGCGCACCTGCTCAAGACGGGCTCGACGGCCCCTGGACCTACGGGTGGAGTGCGGCTCGACCCGAGCCGTCCACGCTCGCGCCATGACGTGTCTCCAGCACCGTTCCGTCGTCCTGATGTTCCCGGGCACGGGCGCCCAGCATGCGCGCATGGCGGCCGGGCTCTACGGACACGAGCCGGTCTTCACCGGCGCCGTCGACGCCGTCCTGGCCGAACTCGGCCCCGAGGGCGAGGCCGTGCGGGCCGACTGGCTCGCCGACGCGCCCGCGGAGTCCATGGACGCCGACGCCCGCTCCGCGCCGCTGCTGTTCGCCGTGGACTACGCGATGGGGCGGCTGGTCGAGAGCTGGGGCGTGCGGCCGGCCGCGTATCTCGGCCACAGCATGGGGGAGTTCGCCGCCGCCGTACTCGCCGGGGTGTTCCGTCTGGAGGACGCGGTGCGGCTGCTGTGGGCGCGGGTGCGGATGCAGCGGGGGACACCGGCGGGCGGCATGCTCGCGGTGGCTGCCACGGAACGCGAGTTGTCGGGGTATCTGGGCGACGGCGTGGTCGTGGGTGCGGTCAACGCCCCGCGCCACACCGTGCTGTCGGGCCCGGAGGAGCCGCTGCGCGCGGTCGCGGAGCGGCTCGTGGCGGACGGCAGGACGTTCCGCCGGCTGGCGTCCCGCACTCCGTACCACAGCCCGGCACTGGCGCCGCTGGTGCCGGAGACCGAGGCGCTCATCGCCTCGATGCGGCTCGCCGAGCCTCGTACGCCGCTCTACTCCGCTTACAGCGCACGGCTGTTGAGCCCGGAGGAGGCGACCGCTCCCGCGTTCTGGGCCGTTCAGCCCACGGCTCCGGTGCTGTTCTGGCCGACGCTGGAACGGGTGCTGCGGGACGGCGACCGCCTGCTCGTCGAGGCCGGTCCCTCGCAGAGCCTCACGGTGCTGGCCCGGGGACACGAGGCCGTGCGCTCGGGGCGCAGCGCGGTGGTGCCCGCGCTGCCGCCCCGGGCCCTGGGGCCCGGGGCGGACCGGCGGAGTGCGGGCGCGGCGCGCGAGCAGCTGCGCATGGAGGGGGCGCCGCAGCCGCTTCAGGGGGCGCCGGCCGGAGCACCGGCCCGGCCGGAGGGCCCGTCGGCGGAAACCCTGGCGGAAACCCTGGCGGAAACCCTGGCGGAAACCCCGGGGGAAACCTCGGCAGCAACCCAGGCAGGAATCTCGCACCCGGATCACTCCGGGAGATTGCCGGTGGACCTCCCCTCCTCGTAAGGGCTCGACACCCCGTCGTAGGCCAGGTGCAGCACCATGCCGTCGCGCGCGTGGTCGAGGTTGTGGCAATGGTCCATCCACAGGCCGGGGTTGTCGGCGCGGAAGGCCACCTCGTAGCGTTCGCCCGGTGCGACGTTGAGGGTGTCGGTCCACCACGGGCTGCCCGTCGCCTTCTTCCCGTCCTTGGACAGGACGAGCATGCGGTGGCCGTGCAGATGCATGGGGTGGTCGTCCAGACTCCGGTTGAGGAACGTGGTGCGCACCAGGTCGCCCTGCTTGACCAGCAGCGCCGGGATCTCGGGGTAGACCGCGTTGTTGATGGTCCACAGCACCATGGGCCGTCCGTCGAAGAAGCCGAAGCTGTTGCCGAGGACGAGATGGAAGTCCCGGTCGAAGCGGGGCGAGGGACCGAACGGGGCGCTTCCGGGAGAGCCGTAGTGCAGGGGGTCGAACAGCGGCCCGGTGACGGCGGCGGGACGCTCGGCGACGGTCGTGTCCGGTGCCAGGAGCAGGGAGGCCGTTTCGGCCCGGCCCGCTCCGTAGGCGCCGTCCTCGCCGCAGCCCTCGAAGCCGTGGCTGGCGCTGGAGGCGTTGGCGTCGCCGACCACGGTCAGATGGACGGGGCCGACGGGCTGGCGGAACGTGACGTCGTACCGGCCGCCGCCCGCGATCCGCAGCCGCCGGTCGCGCAGTTCGGTCGGCCCGGTCACGTCGTTGCCGTCGATCGCCGCGACCTTGAAGGGCGCTCCCGCGAGCGAGTACGTACGGGGGCAGTTGTCGGCGTTCACCAGGCGCAGCCGCACCGCGGTCCCGGCCGGGACCTCCTCCTTCCGCATCCGGGTGTCGTCGCCGAACGCAGTACGCAGGGTGCCGCCGGTGCCGTTGACACCGCTCAGGGCGCCCCCGCCAACTCCGCCTTCGCCGCCGCCCCCTCCGCCCCCGCCACCGCGGGGCGGGCCGCCCGCTGAGGGCTTCGCGCCACCGATGGTCCAGGCGTGCGCGACGACGGTGCGGTCCACGACCTCAGGGTCGCCGACCTCGGGCTCCTCCACCACCAGCGCCCCGAACAGGCCGCGCGCCACCGCACTGCTGGACTGCTGGTGCGAGTGGTACCAGAAGGTGCCCGCCCGGTCCGGACGGAAGCGGTACACATGACGCTCACCGGGGCGTACGGCGTCCTGGGTGACCCCGGCCACGCCGTCCTCGGCGTTGGGGACGTCGACGCCGTGCCAGTGCAGGGTCACCCCGCCCTTAACGTCCTGGTTGACCAGGACCACCTCGACCAACTCGCCGCGTTGCATGCGCAGTTCGGGCCCGGGAAGCTGCCCGTTGAAGGCCAGGGCCGCCACCTTCTCGCCGGACGCCAGGCGCATCGTGCGGTCCGTCGCGGTCAGCGTGAAGCGCCGGTCCGGCTCGCCCTTGCGGTCACGGGTGAGGTCCTCGACGCTCCGCGCGGGGGCCCGCCCGGCGGAGGCGCCGCCTCCGGTGTCGTGGGAGTGCGCGTGTCCGGACTCGCCCATCCGGCCCGGCAGTTTGCTCTGTTCGGCCGCCAGTGAGCAGCCCCCGACGGTCAGCACGGTCAGACCGGTCGCCACGGCGGTGGCGCGCAGCAGGCGCCTCGAACGGGACGGCGGCCGCCACCCGGGCGATTCCAAGGCGGTACGGCGGCGCTGCTGGAGCAGCAGCAGAGCACCCGACGCGGCGCCCAGCAGGGCGAGTTCCACCAGAACCATGCCGGTGTACGGAGGTGTGGGCGGGTGGAGCGAGTAGGCGGCGCCCAGGAGGGCCGCGACGCAGCCGGCCTGCACGGGGACGACGAGCCGCGTCCGGGCGGCCTGGCGGCGCAGTTCGGACAGACCGGTCCGCGCGGCGTCATCGATCCGCGCGGTGTCATCGGTCTGTGCGGTGTCATCGATCCGCGCGGCGTCATCGGTCTGTGCGGTGTCATCGGTGTGCGGCCCGTCCTTTGCCGGTGCCGCAGCGAGCACATCGGCCTGTACCGGTGCCGCATCGCGAACCCGATCCGGTGCCGCATCGCCTACCCCGTCGCGTACCGCGCCGCGTGCCGTGAGCAGCACCCGTCGGTACGCCGGCACTGCCAGCGCCACGACGGCGACGCCCGCGAGCACCGGGGGGAGTGCTCCGAACAGGACGTAGTCCGCGCCCCCGAGCCACCCGGCCGTGTCGACGAGGGCGAGGGCCAGTGCGGCCCGCACGGCGAGTGCGATCAGTGCGCAGGACAGAAGGATCAGGCCGAGCCGGGCTCTGCGGCGGACCGACGCCGGCGTGGGCCGGGTCGCCAGCCGCCGCGCTCCGCGGGCCGCGAAGCCCCATAAGACGGCCGTGAGCACGGCCCAGAGCATGTTCTGTTCGAAGAGGTTCTCCACCATGGGGGACAGCCTGGCGTGACTCCTTCGAGCCTCCCTCGAGGCGGCTGGACGATGCTCGCGCACGGCCGGAGCAGCCGCCCGGCCGTGCCGGGCACGTGGGAGGGGACGCGAGATGCAGCAAAGGCGCAGTGCGCTGGTGACCGGTGGTTCGCGGGGCATCGGCCGCGCGGTCGCGGTCCGGCTGGCGCGGGCGGGGTTCGACATCGGCTTCTGCTCGCGGTCCGCGGACGAAGCCGCCCTGGAGACGGCGCAGCTGGTCGGTGAGACCGGAGCGCGGGCCCACCACGTGGTCTGCGACGTCACC
The DNA here is from genome assembly GCF_040681345.1 of Streptomyces sp. NPDC051776. Lineage (NCBI taxonomy): Bacteria > Bacillati > Actinomycetota > Actinomycetes > Kitasatosporales > Streptomycetaceae > Streptomyces > Streptomyces sp. NPDC051776. The sequence goes on from NZ_JBFAYQ010000001.1 coordinate 232,665, forward strand.
GACGCCGAGGCCGTCCGCACCTTCGTCGGCGAGGCGGAGGAGAAGCTCGGCCCGGCCTATGCGGTGGTCAACTCCGCGGGGGTGCTACGGGACCGGCCGATGGCGCTGATGGCCGCCAAGGACTGGCAGGCCGTGGTGGGCACGAGCCTGGACGGCACATTCAACGTCTGCCGCGCCGTCGTGCGCGGACTGCTCACTCGCAGGGCCGGCGCTCTGGTGAACGTCTCCTCGGTCATCGGGGTGTACGGCAACGCGGGTCAGACCAACTACGCCGCCGCCAAAGGCGGGTTGAACGGCCTCACCCGCGCCCTGGCCAAGGAGGTCGCCCCGTACGGGGTGCGGGTCAACGCGGTCGCGCCCGGATTCATCGAGACCGAGATGCTCGATGGCATGACGGCCAAGGCCCGGGAGGCGGCCCTCGGCAAGATCGCCATGGGGCGGTTCGGCAGCGCCGAATCCGTCGCGGAGCTCGTTGCGTTCCTGGTCTCCGACGCCGCCGACTACATCACCGGCCAAGTGGTGCAGATCGACGGCGGGATCGCGCTGTGAGGAGAGCGTCATGACTTCCGGCAGCAGCACGGCCGCGAGCACCGCTGCGAGCACGGCCGCGAGCACCGCTGCGAGCACGGCCGCGAGCACGGCAGCAGTGCGGGACGACCCCGACCAACCGCTACGGTCGATGTTCCGCGAGCGCTGGTTCTCCACCCTCTTCATGACCGACATGTGGGAGCGGTTCAGCTTCTACGGCATGCAGGCGCTGCTCTTCCTGTACGCGACGGCGCCCGCCTCCGAGGGCGGCCTAGGACTCTCCGACGGCACCGCCGGCGCACTGTTCGGCCTCTACATCTCCGCGTCCTTCCTGGCCGCCATGCCCGGGGGCTGGCTCGGGGACCGGGTGCTGGGCACCCACCGGGCCATGCTCTCCGGCGCCCTGATCATCATGGCCGGGCACCTGTCCATGGCCGTGCCGGCCCACACCACGTTCTATCTCGGCCTGGTCCTCGTGGCCTGCGGCACCGGGCTGCTCAAGCCCAACCTGCCCGTGATGTTCGACCAGATGAACCCGGGGGCCAGCAGCAGTCGACGGCAGGCCGCGTTCTCGCTCTTCTACATGAGCATCCAGGTCAGCGCCCTGGTCGGGCCGCTGGTGACGGGTGCTTTGGGCGAACGCGTCGACTGGCACCTGGGATTCGGTGCCGCGGCGGTCGGCATGGCCTTCGGCGTCCTCCAGTACCTGCACGGCGCCTCCTCGCTGCGTGGAGCCGCGACCGGACCCGGCCGCCCCCTGCCGCCCGGTGCGCTGCGCCGGCTGATCCGCGGCGCGTGGGCCGCCCTTGCCGCCGCCGTACTGCTGGGTGGTGCAGTGGCCCTTGCGGGCGGCCTGCCGCTGCGGCCCGTCCTCGCCCTGTGCGGACTGGCCTCGCTGGTGGCACCCGTCTGGTACTTCCGGCGGCTGCTGCGCGGCGCGGAGCTGGACGAGGCCGAGCGTATGCGGATCCGCGGCTACCGGCGCATCTTCGTGCCCTCGGTGCTGTTCTGGGCGATGTACGGCCAACTCGGCTCCGTCTTCAGCCTGTTCGCGCGAGAGCACACCGACCGCGAGATCGCCGGCTTCACCGTGCCCGCGAGCTGGTTCCAGTCCGCGCACCCCCTTTTCCTGCTGCTCCTGGCGCCGTTGTTCGCCTGGTTGTGGCTGCGGATCGGGGCACGCGCCGGGGTGGTGCAGAAGTTCACCGCGGGGCTGCTGTGCGCCGGGGGCGGCTTCGCCGTCCTCGCCACCGGGGCCTGGTTCGCCTCCGGCGGGGGCACCCTGGTGTCCGCGCTGTGGCTGCTGGGGGCCTTTCTGTGCATGACGTGCGGCGAGCTCGTCTTCGGGCCGGTGGGCCTGAGCACCACGGCGGAGTCGACTCCGGAGGGGCACGGCAGCCGGATGATGGGGCTGTTCTATCTCGGGGCGGCCCTGGGGGCAGGCGCCGGGGGGCAGTTGTCGCATCTGGTGGGCGTGCTGCCGCTCTGGATCTACCTGGCGGGCTTCGCCGCAGCAGCTGCGTTCACCGCCCTGTTACTCCGCCACAGAACGGCACGAATCTGACGTCGAGTTGCTCTGGACGAGGTCTCAAGCCCCCGGGGCCAGCATCGCTTTCGGACAGCTGCCCGACCGCTTCCGGGCACGGTGCCCGTCCGCTCACGGGCGCCACGGCCGTCCGTCCCGCCCGACCGCTCCGGGCCTTACCCGAAGGAGTCCCCATGGCGCACCGCACCCTCATCGTCGCGCGGATGGACCACGACGACGCGGACAAGGTGGCCGCGCTCTTCGCCGAGTCCGACGCGACCGATCTGCCGCACATGATCGGCGTGCAGCGGCGCACGCTCTTCCGCTTCCACGGCCTGTACTTCCACCTCGTCGAGGCGGAGGCGCCGATCAACGGCGAGCTCTACAAGGCACGCAGCCACCCGCTCTACCAGGACATCAACACCCGGCTGCAGGAGTTCATGACGCCGTACGACCCGTCGTGGCGCGAGCCGAAGGACTCCATGGCCGAGCCCTTCTACACGTGGACGCCTTGAGTATGCCGGTCCGCCGCATCCCGTCCCCGCTCATTCCGTCCCCACCTGTGGAGCACCTATGCAGACCTCCGACCTGACCAAGGTCGCCATCGACGACGTTGAGCCGAACCGCAAGCGCGGCGGCGATCTGCGTGTCCTGCTCAGCCCCAAGACCTGCGGAGCCACCTCGGGGTTCATGGGCGTTGGCACGCTTGAGCCCGGAGAGTTCGTCTCCGAGCACTACCACCCCTACTCCGAGGAGTTCTTCCACACCATCCGCGGCCGCATCCTGCTGCGGATCGAGGGCCGGGAGGTGGTGCTGGAGCCGGGCGAGTCCTTCATGGTCCCGATCGGTGTGCGCCACCGCATCGAGAACCCCGGCACCGAGCAGGCGTTCGTGGCCTTCTTCCTGAGCCCTCTGGCCCCGCGCCCCGACCTGGGGCATGTGGACTGCGAGCCGCTCCCGGGGGAGGGCACCCTGCCCGAAGTGGGGGACGTGCGATGACCGCACGCGCGGTGATCACCGGCATCGGTGTCGTCGCCCCGGGGCAGCCTGGCCGCGAGAACTTCTGGGAGATGATCGTCAAAGGCCGTACGGCGACCCGGCGCATCACCCTCTTCGATCCGGCGCCGTTCCGGAGCCGGATCGGGGCCGAGTGCGACTTCGACCCCGAGCAGAACGGTCTGTCGTACCAGGAGATCCGGCGCACCGACCGGGCCGGCCAGTTCGCGATCGTCGCCGCCCGCGAGGCCGTCGCCGACAGCGGCCTCGACCTCGGCGCCGAGGACCCGTACCGCATCGGCGTCAGCGTCGGCAACGGCGTCGGCAACGCCATCTCCATGGAGCAGGAGTACCGCACCGTCAGCGACAACGGCCGCCGGTGGCTGGTGGATCAGGGCTATATGGTGCCGCACCTCTACTCGTACGTGATGTCCAGCTCATTGGCGACCGAGGTGGCGTGGGCCACGGGCGCCGAGGGCCCGGCGACGGTCGTCAGCTCCGGCTGCTGCGCGGGCATCGACGCGGTCGGGTACGCCGTCGACCTGATCCGCGAGGGTTCCGCCGAGGTGATGGTGGCCGGCGCCACGGACGCGCCGATCTACCCGATCACCGTCTCCTGCTTCGACACCCTGCGGGCCTCCTCCACCAGCAATGACGACCCCGAGCACGCCTGCCGCCCCTTCGACCGGCGGCGCAACGGGCTGGTGCTCGGCGAAGGTTCCGCGGTCTTCGTGATCGAGGAGCTGGAGCACGCTCGGCGGCGGGGCGCCCGAATCTACTGCGAGGTGGCCGGCTACTCCGCCCGCGCCAACGGCTACCACATGACCGGCCTCCGGCCGGACGGCCGGGAGATGGGCGAGGCGATCACCGCCGCGCTCGACGAGGCCCGGATCAACCCGGAAGAGATCGACTACGCCAACGCCCACGGCTCCGGCACCAAGCAGAACGACCGTCACGAGACCGCCGCGTACAAACGCAGCCTCGGCGAGCACGCGTACCGGATCCCGGTCAGCTCCATCAAGTCGATGGTCGGGCACTCACTCGGCTCGATCGGCTCCATCGAGATCGCCGCCAGCGCGCTGGCCATCGACCGCGGCACCGTCCCGCCCACCGCCAACTACGAGGAGCGCGACCCCGAGTGCGACCTCGACTACGTGCCGGGCACGGCGCGTGAGGCCGAACTGGACGTCGTCCTCAGCGTGGGCAGCGGCTTCGGCGGGTTCCAGAGCGCGGTGGTGCTCACGTCACCGAGGAGGATCCGATGACCGCGTCCGTCATCACCGGTGTGGGTGTCGTCGCGCCCAACGGCCTGGACCGCGAGGCGTGGTGGCAGGCGACGCTGGACGGCAAGTCGGGGCTGGGCCGGATCAGCCGGTTCGACCCGTCCCGCTACCCGGTGCAGGTCGCCGGCGAGGCCACCGGCTTCGACCCGGCCGACCACGCACCCCAGCGGCTGGTCAGCGAGACCGATGCCATGACGCAGTACGCGTTCGGCGCCACGAACGAGGCCCTTGCCGACGCCGTGGTGGAACCGGACCTGATGAACGACCTGGAGATGGCGGTCATCACCGCGAACTCCTCCGGCGGTGTGGAGTTCGGCCAGCGCGAGCTGCAGAAGCTCTACACCGAAGGCCCCCAGGCTGTGGGCGCCTACATGTCCATCGCCTGGTTCTACGCGGCCACCACCGGACAGCTCTCCATCCGTCACGGCATGCGGGGTCCCTGCGGCGTGCTCTGCTCCGAGCAGGCAGGCGGCCTGGACGTCCTGGCGCAGGCCCGGCGGGTTCTGGCCAAGGGCACCCGGCTGGTGGTCTCCGGCGGAACCGACGCCTCCCTTTCCCCGTACGGGCTGGTTTGCCAGCTGTCCCATGGCAGGCTCAGCGAGGACCTGCGTCCCGACCGCGCGTTCGTGCCCTTCGCCCCCGAGGCGAGCGGTTACGTGCCGGGGGAAGGCGGCGCGATCCTCGTCGTGGAGAGCCACGACGACGCGCGCGCCCGGGGCGCGGAGCGGATCTACGGCGAGATCGCGGGCTATGCGGCCACCTTCGACCCGCGTCCGGGTTCCGGGCGGCCTCCCGGTCTGCGGCGAGCGGCCGAACTCGCCCTGGCCGACGCCGGGGTGGCGCCCGTGGACATCGACGTGGTGTTCGCCGACGGCCACGGCCTGCCGGAGCTGGACCGCCAGGAGGCCGAGGCCATCACCGCCCTGTTCGGTCCGGCCGGCGTCCCGGTCTCCGTGCCCAAGACGATGACCGGCCGGCTCTACGCGGGTGGCGCGCCGCTCGACGTCGCCGCGGCCGTGCTCGCCCTGCGCGACCAGGTGATCCCGCCCTCGGTCAACGCGCGTCCCGACCCCGGCTACCGCCTCGACCTGGTCACCGACCGTCCGCGCGAGGCCCGTCTGCGGACCGCTCTGGTCCTCGCGCGAGGCTACGGCGGCTTCAACGCCGCCGTGGTCCTCAAGTCCGTCTGAACGCCGGCACCGCTCGCACCACCCGCGCCGGCACCGCTTTTCACGTCCCCAGGAGGAACAGATGAGCACCATCAGCTTCGACGACCTCAAGGCGATCATGAGCCGTTGCACCGGCGAGCTCGACGGGAGGGAGCTCACCGAGGCCGACCTCGCCACCTCCTTCACCGAGATCGGCTACGACTCGCTCGCCGTGCTGGAGATCGCCAGCCAGCTCCAGCGCGAGTACGACCTCCAGATACCGGACGAGGCCATCGAGGAGATGGACTCCCCGAAGGCCGTCATCGACTATGTCAACGCCAGTCTGGCGGCGGTCTGACATGGCGAGCGCCACCGACAACGCGATCGTCATCAACGCGCCCATGGACCTGGTCTGGGGCATGACCAACGACGTCGAGTCCTGGCCCGAGCTGTTCTCCGAGTACGCCAAGGCGGAGATCCTCGGCCGCAAGGGCGAGACCATCACCTTCCGCCTCACCCTGCACCCCGACGAGAACGGCGCCGTCTGGGACTGGGTCTCCGAGCGCACACCCGACCCGGCCACTCGGACCGTACGGGCACGGCGCATCGAAACCGGCCCGTTCGAGTTCATGAACCTCCTGTGGACCTACACCCAGACCGACGCGGGTGTGGAGATGCGCTGGCGGCAGGAGTTCGAGGTCCGGTCCGGGCTGCCGTTCGGCGACAAGGAGATGACCGAGCGGCTCAACACCAACACCCGCCGGGAAATGACTCGGATCAAGGGACTGGTGGAGAAGGCCGCCGCGGAGCAGCGGGCGGTCAGGCAGTGACGGCCGCACTGCGGGTTCTGCTGCGGATCCGTATCACCAAGGGGCACGAGGCAGAGTTCGAGGAGCTGTGGCGCAGCCACGCGGAGACCGTCCGCGGCTTCTCCGACAACCACGGGCAGCAGCTGCTGCGCACGCCGGGCGAGCCCGGCAGCTACACCGTGCTGACGGACTGGACGGACGAGCCGTCCTTCCGGGCCTTCGAGCAGAGCCCCGAACAGCAGGCGTACCTCCGCAAGCTGTGGGCGATCCGCGCCGGTGGGGAGATGCAACTGCTCGAAGTCGTCCACGCACTGTCACCGGCCGCCACGGCCGAAGCCTGAAAAACCGGGAGGACACACATATGAGCGTGCAGCAGGAACAGGTCACCGAACTGATCGAACTCGTCGAGTCGACACCGTCCAAGGAACTCGAAGCCGCGGTCGCGGGCCGCGAGGGCGGGGTGGACGCGGCCCTGACGCTGATATTCGAGCTGCTGGTCTCGGAGTTCAACCCCGAGAAGGCCAAAGGGCAGAAGGGTGTCTTCCAGTTCGACATCGCCTCCGCCGAAGGCCAGAAGCTTCACTATGTGCACGTCGAGGGCGGCACCTGCCGCGCCGACAAGGGCCGGCACGAGAGCCCCGACATAACCATCGGCATCAAGCTTCCCGACATGCTGGCGATGGGCGTCGGGAAGCTGCCCGGCGCGAAGGCGTTCCTCACGGGCAAGCTGAAGCTGCGCGGCAGCCCGCTCATGGGCACCAAGCTGGGGGAGTGGTTCGACCACCCCGAGACCTGACGGGGCGACGACGAAGCCGCCGTCGCGCCCTGAGGCGCGGCGGCGGCTTCTCGCGTCCGGGCGGGCACCGGCAGGCGGGATCCGCCCGTCGACGCGCCCCGAGGGCACGTCAGTCGACGCCCAGGACGGACATGTGCGCGATCGAGAGCATCGCCTGCTCGTGGACCAGGGCCAGATAGGAGTCCGGGTGCGAGGGCCGCTCCGTACCGTCCAGGTACGGCACGAGCCACCCCTCCGCGTTCTGCCCGAAGCAGCGGTCCGAGAGATAGCCCACGACGTCGTAGGGGTGGCCGTCGTACTGGACGACCCGCACCAGGGTGTCGTCGTGCAGGAACAGCGCCGTGCGAACGATTGTCGGGTGCTCATCGGACAGCCGCAGGGAGGCCTGCCGGTTCGCCGTGGCGCGTGCCGCGGCCAGTTCCTCGCCGGCTCCCTTGCGCAGCGGGTAGCGCAGGGCGACCGTGCCTGCGGCGGGACGCTCGTCGGGACTGTGCTGCTCCAGCACGGTCATCAGGCTGCGGTGGAAGTGCTCCCGGAAACCCTCGGGGGTCTCGGTGTCACGGGACTCGGCGAGATACGGCAGGATCGCCCGCTCCGCCTCGTGCACGCCCTTCTGGACCGACATGTGCCGGGCTATGTGCGCGGCCCCGGCACCGTCGTGGTGGATCACCCGGACCAGGGTCTCCCCCTGGACGAACAGGCCCGTGCCGAGCAGCATCCCGACGGTCTCGCCCGAACTGTCCTTGATCACGGGGGAGTCGACCCGGGTGAAGTTGTGCGGTGAGAAGACCTCGGTGAGTTCCTCCTCGTGGCCGGGCGTGACGCGATAGGTGACGGCGTCCAGTGGCATGGCGGTTCCTCCTCTTCAGCGGCGGCGAAGGTCAGCGGGCGGCGAGAACGGCGACGGTGTCGACGGCCATGGCGAGCGCCGCCAGGCCCGTCCGCAGGCGGTGCCAGGCGCGCCACTGCGGCCGCGGATCCACCCAGGGGCCGTCGGCGGCGAGACCGCTCAGCGAGCGGTTGATCGGGACATTGCCGAGGTGCGAGACCGCCTGCACCCCGATCAGCAGCACCGAGGCGAGCGGGAACAGCACGCTGCCCGGCGCCTCGGCGAACCAGGCGAGCGCGAACCCGCTGAGCGTCACCACGTTCACCAGGATCGGCATCAACGGGTGGTAGCCCTTGCCCAGCAGGGCGTGGGCGCGCAGATACTCGGCGCGCCCCATGGCTGACATGGCGGGACCCACGCTGACCGCGACCGCGACGAAGATGCCTGTGACGGTCCCCGTCCCGGTCAGCACGATCCCGCTCAGCACTTCCTCAAGCATCACGACTCCCGATCGGTGGTGGGTGTGTCCGTCACCGTGCCGTCACCTGCTCGACTCGCTGTGGAGAGGCGCTCGACGGCGGAGTCCGCTTCCGCGGCGTGTGTGGCTCCGGCGTGCGTGTCCAGCAGGGCGGCGGCGCCCGGACGTTGATCATCGAGCCGTCTTCGAGCCCGTTTCGACCAACACCTCCGAGAGTCGAGGCAGTGGTCCGCCGCATCGGGTGGCGGTCAGGGCGGAAGGGTGAATCGTGGCCGAGCTGGTCCAGGTACTGATGCCGTTGGCACTGCTCGCCGGCGGCTTGGCGGCCGGCGGGCTGGCGATCTCCGTGCTCGCCGCCCCGTTGTTCACCACCCTGCCCACCGGGATGTACGTCCCGGTGCACAAGGGCCTCGTCACGCGCTTCGACCCGTTCATGCCCGTCTCGCTGCTGAGCTGCCTGCTGTGCGACGCGGCCCTGGTGGTCGCGGCGCGGGACACGCCCGTGCGGCTGCTGGCGGGGCTCGCCGCCCTGCTGCTGGCCTGCGCCATGACGGTCTCGCTCACCAAGAACGTGCCGATCAACCGGTGGCTGGAGACGCTCGACCCGCAGGCGCTGCCCCCGGACTTCGAGCGGCTCGACCCGCGCGAGCGCTGGATCCGCTGGAACCGCGTGCGGGGGACGCTGGCCGTCGCGGCGCTCGTCGCCAATGTCAGCGCGGCAGCGCTGCTCATATGACGCTCCCCCGTGACTCAGCCCATCACCCATCACCCATCACCCATCACCCATCACCCATCACCCATCACCATCACCTGCTCCCGGCCTAGGAGATCGTGTGGACACCATGACCGGTGTGGTCGGCCCGGCGATGACCGCCGTGCTGCCGCCCCACGTACGGCTGTTGCTGCTGACGGACGGCAAACGGATATCCCGTGTGCTGCACGTGCTCGCCGAGCTGGGCATCGCCGACGAACTGGCCGACGGGCCGCTTCCGGTGGCCGGACTGGCCGAGCGCACCGGCACCCACGCGGACTCCCTCGGGCGTGTGCTGCGGGTGGCCGCGGCGTTCGGGGTCTTCGAGGAGCAGGTGGACGGGCGGTACGCGCTCACCGACCTCAGCCAGGTCCTGCGCTCCGACGTGCCCGGCAGCCAGCGGGACATGGTGCTCTACAACGGCACCGAGATGCTCTGGCGCTCCTACGGCTCCCTGATGCACACCGTGCGCACGGGGCAGCCCGCCTTCGAGGAGGCATACGGGCACGGGTTCTTCGAGCACTTGGAGGAGAACCCGGAGGCGAGCGCCCTGTTCGACCGGGCGATGACCGGCATGAGCCGGGCCACCGCGCGGATGCTGCTCGACGGCTACGACTTCGGGCGGTTCCCCCGTATCGCGGATGTAGGCGGCGGGCGTGGCTTCTTCCTCTCCGAGGTGCTCGCCCGCCATCCGGAGACACGGGGCACGCTCGTCGACCGCCCCGCCGTGGTCGAGGAAGCGCCCAAGCTGTTCGGCGACGCGGGGGTCGCGGACCGCGTCGAGGTGGTCCCGGGCGACTTCTTCCAGGAGCTGCCGAGGGGCCATGACGCCTATGTGCTGAAGGCCGTTCTGCACGACTGGGACGACGAGCGGGCGGCCGTGATCCTCGGCCGGGTCCGCGAGGCGCTGGAGAACAACCCCGAAGGGCGGCTGCTGATCTGCGAGTTCCTCGTCGGCCCCGCCAACCAGTGGGACCGCGGCAAGCTGCTCGACCTGGACATGCTGGTTCGCTTCGGCGGACGCGAGCGGGGCGGGGAACAGTGGCGCGCGCTGCTGGCGACCGCGGGCTTCGAACTGGTCAACGACCCGGTTCCGGGGCGCTGGGCGGTCCTGGAGTGCCGCCCCGTCCCGGCCGGCCGGTGAACCGCCCCCATCCACGCGCCTGTTGCGCGGGTGACGCGGGGCCCTACCGCCACGACGGGACGCCACGGCATCACTGCTTGTGGACGACCGCGACCCGCGCTCGGCCGTCCCGCCCGACTGCGAGCCCGCGCGACTGCACCCCGCCCAAGTGCCCCGCTGCGACTGCACCCCGCGCACGTGCACCCGCCCGAGTGCGCACCTCGCCACTGCACCCCGCCCAGCCGCGGCGCCAGACCGACGACCGCACGACTGTGAACGCGACCCGAGACGACGGAGGAAGCCATGGAACTTCGACTCGTGGGCAAGAACGCCCTCGTCACCGGTGGTACCCGGGGCATCGGCCGGGCCACCGTACTGGCCCTGGCCAAGGCCGGTGCCACGGTGGTGACCTGCTACCGCACCGAGGGCGAGGCCGCCGACAGCCTGGCCCGTGAACTGAAGGAGCTCGGCGGGGACCACGCCCTCGTCCGCGCGGACGTCGGTACGGCCGAGGGCGTCGAGGCGGTGCTCGCGGAGTGCCGCAGCCGCTTCGAGCGCCTCGACATCCTGGTCAACAACGCCGGTGTCATCAGCCAGATCCCGTTCGCCCAGCTCCCGTTCGAGGAGTGGGAGCGGATCGTCACCACCAACCTCACCGGCCCCTTCATGGTGATCAGCAAGGCGCTGCCGATGCTGCGCGAGGGCTCCTCGGTGATCAACATCGGGTCACGCGGCGCCATGGCCGGAATCCCGCTGCGCGGCCACTACACCGCCTCCAAGGCGGGGCTGGTCGGGCTCACCCGCTCGCTGTGCAAGGAACTGGGCGGCAAGGGCATCCGGTTCAACGTGGTGGCACCGGGGGTCATCGACACCTCCGAGCCGGACGAGTTGACCGAGGAGCAGCGTGCCGCGTACAACGAGCGCTATCTGCGCATGATGGCGCTCGGGCGGTTCGGGCGCCCGGACGAGATCGCCGGCGCCGTCCTCTTCCTGGCCAGCGACCTGTCGACGTACGTGAACGGCGAGACCCTGCACGTCGACGGAGGTGTCTGAGATGACCGCGGAGCGGGTCGGGGCGTTTCGCGTCCTGCTGACCGTGCAGGTCAAGCCGGGCCTGGAGGCGGACTTCGAGAAGGTGTGGGCGGAGGGCAGCAAGGAGGTCACCGCACAGCCGGCGAACCTCGGCCACACCCTGGCGCGCAGCGCGCGGGAGGAGTCCGTCTACTACGTGGTCAGTGACTGGACGGACAAGGACTCCTTCCTCGCCTTCGAGAGCAGCCCGGAGCACATTGCCCACCGGGAGAAGCTCCACCCGTACCGTACGGGCGGCTCGCTCGCGATGATGCATCTGGTGGAGGTGGCCTGATGAGCCGGGCGCCGGGACGGGTCCGGGTGCTGCTCCACCTCCGGGCCGCCGAGGCCGATGTGCCCTCGGTGGAGCAGGCGTACCACCGCATCAGCAAGGACCTGGCGGGCACGCCGGGGCTGCTGGGCAACGAGCTGTTGCGCGAGGTCACCGATCCGGGGGCCTTCGCGGTGCTCAGCGAGTGGGAGAGCCTGGCGGCCTTCCAGGTCTGGGAGTCCGGCTCGGCGCACCGGGGGACGACCTCCCCGCTGCGGCAGTACCAGGACGGTGAACGGCCCCGCCCCTTCGCCCTGTTCGAGGTGGCCGCGGAGTACTGACGCGGCGAGCGTGACGCGATGACGGCCGTGCCGTGGGGAGCATGCGCTCTCCGCGGCACGGCCGTCCTCGTATGCGTTCCGAGTGGTCAAGGCGGTGTGTCCGGGGCCGGTGGCAGACAGCCAGGCGGCTGGCTGGCAGGCGGGCGGCTGGCAGGCGGGCGGCTGCCGGTGCGAAAGCGCATGAAGAAGCGAGCACCCGGGCCGTGCTTTCGGCAACCGGGTGCCCGCTTCGGCCGAAGGGGCGCTCGGGTCAGGGCAGCCGTACGACCTGTCCCGCGTAGACCAGTCCGGCCCCGAAGCCGACGAGCAGGGCGAGACCGCCGCTCGGCGCCTTGCCTCCCGCCAGCAGCTCGTCCATGGCCAGCGGGATGGAGGCCGCCGAGCTGTTGCCGCTGGTGACGATGTCCCGGGCCACGGCGGTCCGCTCCGTCAGACCGAGCTGCTCCACCACGAAGTCGGTGATGAGCATGTTGGCCTGGTGGGGGATGAAGGCATCCAGGTCGTCCACCGTGACGCCGGCCAGGTCCAGCATCCGGCGGGTGGCGGGCACCAGTTCATTGGTCGCCCAGCGGTAGACCTTCCAGCCCGACATGGTGATGGCGGGCCGCGCGTCGGGGCGGGCGCCCGTGCCGTCGTGCCAGGGCGCGGTCATCTTCAGGGCGGCGTTGCGCGAGCCGTCCGCGCGCCAGACCACGGGGCCGATCCCGGGCTCCTGGGACGGTCCCACGACCACGGCACCGGCGCCGTCGGCGAAGAGGAACGCGGTGTCGCGGTCCTCGTGGTCGAGAATGTCCGTCATCCGCTCCGCACCGACGACGAGGACGTAGTCCGAACGGCCCATCCGCACCTGGTCGCTCGCCAGCGCCACGGCGTGGCAGAAGCCCGCGCAGGCGGCTGAGACGTCGAAGGCGGCGGCGTGCGCCGCACCGAGCCGGTGCGCGACCTCGACGGCGACGGCGGGCATCTGCTCCATGGATGTGATGGTGGCGACGATGACTGTGCCGAGCTGGTCGGCGGAGATGCCCGCCGTGGCGAGCGCCTTCTCGGCCGCGGTCGTCGCCATCGCGGGGAGGGTCTCTGTCGCGGAGGCGTAGCGGCGCGAGCGTATGCCCGAGCGGCGCTCGATCCAGTCGGGGTCGAGGCCGGTCCGCTCGGCGATCTCGGTGTTGGGGACGGACCGCTCGGGCCGGTAGGTGCCGACCCCCAACAGGCGGCTTTGGCGCAGGACTTCTGTGTCCCGGATCGCAGTCATGCTTGTCCTTTCCTGGCGTACGGGCAAGGCCCGGACGGTGGTGGGGCGGATCAACCGGGCGGTGCGCGATACGTGGTGCGTGGCGGTGCGCGACCTGTGGTGTGGCGGTACGTCGTGTGCGGTGCGCGCTCGGTACGTGGCGCCGTCCGAGCGGCGCCCGGGCCGTGTGCGCACAGGCCCTGGGTGATGGCCGTGAGGTCACGGTCGTGCGGGGTCGGTCGGTTCGGAGCGGGCGTTCCAGGGAGCGGATACTCCCGGCAACGGCCTTGGGCTCAGGCCCGGATCAGCCCGTCGCCCGTGACGAGCCCGCCCGTGACGAGTCCGCCCGGGATGAGCCCCCCCGGCGCGAGTCCGCCCGGGATGAGCCCGCCCGGGGCGAGCCCTTCCTGCCCCAGCGGGTCGGTCCCCAGGGCTTGTACGTGGACACTGCCGTCATGAACACCAGGGACAGCAGGGCCAGGGCGGCCGATCCGGCCATCGACCAGCCGACCGTGTCCAGTTCGCCGCCACGGACCGGGGCCTCGGCGTCGACCAGTTCATTGGCCTTGAGGATGAGCTGGTGGATGACGGAGAAGCCGAGCAGCATCACACCCATGGTCATGAAGAACTTCACGGCCACCCATCTGCGCTGGAGCAGCCCCCACTTGGTGCCCGCGCCGACCACGATGCCCGTGATCAGTGCGAACATGCTGGTCATGCCGAGGAAGATCTCGTCCAGCATCGACATGGTGCGGTACATCGCGGCCTGCTGCTCCGCGCTGCTCGTGGTGGCGCCCGCCACCGACATCGCGAACATCCCGGTCACGAGACCCAACCACCCGACCGATATGGCCACATGCGCGGTGAGGACGGCCTTGCGCAGCCGCTGCGGGATCGTACGGCTCTGCCCGCGCACCGCCGCCATCCAGCGGTTGACGGACGGGACGAACAGCAGGACCAGGCCGGCCACCGACGCCACGAGGCTGACGACGGCCAGGGTGCCCTGGAGCGGCCCCACGAGCGGCCTTCCGCCGATCCCGGCCAGGCCCAGACCCGTGAACAGGATGCCCAGCGAGGTGAACACCGTCAGCAGCACGCGGCCCCACTGCCGGCCGGCCCTGAGCATCTCGGCAAAGAACCCGAACAGCGCGCAGAACGCGATGGTCAGGACGAGGTCGCCCGTGGTCGCGGCGCCGGCGACGCCGGTGTCGACCTGGTGGGCGATCTCGAAGACATTGCTGGCGATTGCGGCGAGCGTCGCCACGATCACCATGACGTAGGCCCAGCGGATGCCGGTCGGAGGCCCGGCGGGCGGCGCCGTGGCGGCGGCCGGACCGGATGCTTCGGCCGGCTCGGGGCGGCCGCGTCTCGCCTCCGGTACGGGCCGCCTCTCCGTCTGGTCTGTCGTACTCACCGTCGCGCCTCCTTCGGGACAAGGCGCGAACGCCCCGCGGCAGCGGGGCTCTGACGCGCCGTCGGTTTGCGGGGTTCTGGCGCGATCAGCCTCGCTGGGAGGGCTCGAAGGTCACTCGAAGGCCGGTGGACGGGGCGTGGGCGACGGTCCGGTGGACGGGGCGTGGGCGACGGTCCGGTGGACGGGGCGTGGGCGACGGTCCGGTGGACGGCGCATGGGCGACGGTGCGATGGAACGAGGTTCGTCCGCGGGGGGCCGGTCCCTCGAGGTGAACGCTCACCGGGCGACCTGCGGTGAAGGTTCACCTGGCGACCATGCCGTGAAAGGGCACCGGGCGACGCGGTGAACGTTCGCCAGGGCGACGCGCGGTGCGGGCCGCCGCCGCGCTGTGGAGGCGGCCCGGCTCGCCGGAGCCGTGCCGCTTGCGTCGCCGGCCGTCAGCCGCGGGCCGCCTCGTCCAAGGAGCGCACGAACTTGGTGAGCAGGCGCGCGAACTCCTGCTGCTCGCGCGGGTCCCAGTCCTTGAGCACATCGGAGTAGAACGCCTGTCGCGTGTGGTGGGCGGCGGCCACGGCCTCCTCTCCCACCGAGGTGAGCTCCAGGCAGCTCCGCCGTCCGTCCTCCTGCGAGGCCGCGCGGCGCACGAAACCGGACCTGACGGCATCGGCGACGATCCGGCTGGCCCGGGAGGGGTCGATGGCCAGACGGTCGGCGACGAATCCCACCGTGATGTCGCTGCCGCTCTCGCTCGTGCCCTCGTCGACGGCGTCGACGACAGCGAGCGTATTGAGATCCACCGGCTCGGCGAGGCCCTTCATCACGGGCCGCGCGAGGCTGCGCCGGGACTGCCGGCGGCGGATCCGGATCATCGCCGCCTCTACGGCGGTCAGCACCGTGTCGTCGACCGGCGCGTCAACGTCTCTTTTGCGTGCTTGCGTATCGATTTTTTCTGCACCTTTCACGCTTCGAGGCTACTGGCATACGACTGGACCGGGCATTCCTGGGTGTGAGACCATTATGTGCGAAGGTCATTCATGTGCGTAGTGCACAGTATCGGCCACAGAGTCGACCACCCGGCGCTCGCCGGACGGTCGCGACCGAAGGAGGCAGAACATGTCCGCATCCCCCGCCGCCGCCCGCACCGGCAGCCCGGTGCGCACGCGCGCGCTCGCCCTCGTGGGAGCCGTGGTGCTCGACGCGCTGATCTGGATCCTCGCCGACCGGGTTTTCAAGATCGATCTGAGAATCCCGGACGGCCCCGGCTCCACCACGACCAGTGAGCTGGTCCTCCCGGCCGTGATCATCTCGGTGGCCGTGATCTCGCTCGTGGGGTGGGGCCTGCTGGCCCTCCTGGAGCGGCTGACCGGCCGCGCCCGCACGGTCTGGACCGCCATCGCCTCGGCGGTGGTCGTGCTCTCCCTCCTCGGGCCCCTGTTCGCCGCGGGCCTGACGACGGGCAACCGCATCACGCTGGTCTGCCTGCACCTGACGGTCGGCGCGGTCCTGATCCCGGCGTACCGCAAGGACGCGCGCCGGGCGTGATCCGGACCGGGCAGGTCCAGCGCCTCTCCAAGCGGCTTCGAGTGCTCCGGGAAATCTTGGACACCGAGGGCAACCGAGAGGCCACGGAAGGAGATCCCGTATGTGCGGCATCGCAGGATGGGCCGTCCGTCAGGACGGCCGGCCCCGGGAGGAACCCGGAGTCGCCGAGTCCATGGCGCGCACGATGGCCTGCCGGGGGCCTGATGACCAGGGCGTCTGGTCCGGTCGGCGTGTGACGCTGGTGCACACCCGCATGGCGGTCATCGATCTGGCCGGTGGCCGCCAGCCCATGGCCGCGGACGAGAGCGAGGAGCCGGTCGCGGCCCTCACGTACTGCGGTGAGATCTACAACTTCCGTGAGCTGCGCACGGAGTTGACCGGCCGCGGTCACCGGTTCCGCACGCGCAGCGACACCGAAGTGGTGCTCCGTGCCTATCTGGAGTGGGGCGAGCGCTGCGTCGAGCGGCTGGAGGGCATGTTCGCCTTCGCCATCTGGGACGCTCGTGAGCGCACGCTCTTCCTGGCCCGCGACCGCTTCGGCATCAAGCCGCTGTACTACGCGCAGACCCGCGAGGGACTGGTCTTCGGCTCCGAGCCCAAGGCCCTGCTCGCCCATCCGGAGGTCCGCCCGGTCGTCGACCTGGAAGGACTGCGGGTGCTGTTCTCCATGGCCCGCGCCCCTGGCGAGAGCGTCTACCGTGACATCCGCGATCTGCCGCCCGGCCACACGCTGCTTCATGGGCCGGGCGGCGAGATATCGCTGCGCCGGTACTGGCAGTTGGAGGCACAGCCGCACGAGCACGACCTGGAGCGCACCATCGCCACCGTGCGCGAGCTGCTGGAGCGCAGCGTCGCCCGCGAGCTCGTCTCCGACGTTCCGCTGAGCGTGATGCTCTCCGGCGGCCTGGACTCCAGTACCGTCGCCGCGCTGGCGGCCCGTGCCCTGGCCGCCGAGGGCGCGGGCCCCGTCCGCACGACGACGGTCACTTACAGCGGCTACAGCGACAACTTCCAGCCCGATCTGGTGCGCAGCGCGCCCGACTCACCGTACGCCCGCGCCGTCGCCGAGCACATCGGTGCCGAGCATCTGGAGATCGAGCTCGCCACCGCCGACCTGATCGATCCTGTCGCGCGCCGTACTGTCCTGCGCGCGCAGGACGTCCCCGCCCCCTTCGGGGACATGGACACCTCCACGTATCAGGCGTTCGCGGGCGTCCACCGGTATTCCAAGGTTGCGCTGACCGGCGAGAGCGCCGACGAGATTTTCGGCGGCTACAGCTGGGTGCACATCCCCGACCTGGCGTACGAGGAGCAGTTCCCCTGGGTCGCCTTCGAGCAGTGGCACCCGGGGACCCGTGAGGGTCTGGGGCAGGGGTTGCTCTCGCCGGCTTTCAAGTCCCGGCTGGACATGGGCTCGTACTACGCGGAGCGCTATGCGCAGGCTATGGCCCGGATACCCCGGCTCCCGGGTGAGGACGGGGAGGAGAGGCGCGCCCGGGAGATCTGCCATCTCCATCTGACCCACTGGCTGCCGCGGCTGCTGGAGCGCAATGACCGGCTGAGCATGATCTCCGGCCTCGAGGTGCGCGTACCGTTCTGCGACCACCGGCTCGTCCAGTACGCGTACAACATTCCCTGGGAGATGAAGACCTACGACGGCCGGGAGAAGAGCCTGCTGCGAGCCGCCGCCCGCGATCTGCTGCCCGAGAAGGTCCTGGACCGGCCCAAGGCGCCGTTCCCGGTGAGTCAGGACGCGACGTACACCAAAGCCCTGCACGAGGAGTTCGCGGAGGTGCTGGCCGACCCGGCCTCCCCGGTGCTGCCGATGCTCGACCTGGATGCAGCCCGCGCGGTCGTCTCGCAGGACGGCGGCGGTCCGGATGTGCAGGACTGGCTGCACCGGATGAACATCGAGATGCTGCTCCAGGTCAACTCCTGGCTCCTGGACCTCGGGGACGACCTGGAGTTGTGACCGCGGGCGGCGTCACGGACAACGCCGGAAGGGGGCGCCCCGCGAGGGCGCCCCCTTCATCAGTCACGTGCTGTCAGACGCAGGTGCGTGCGGGCTGCATGGCGCGCAGCGCCGTCCGCACCAGCGGGGCCAGGCGGTACTGGAAGAACCGCTCCGTGGTCGGGTCGCTCGCCATGTCGACGCCGAGGAGGAAGAACTCGACCAGCTCCTCCAGGAGTTCCTCGGTCTCGTCCGCGTCCCTCCCCAGGATCGCGGCCGCCTGCTCCACCGTCAGATCGCCGGTGGACTCCCAGGCCAGCTTGGCCAGGGCCTCCCGGAGCCGGGGCTCGAGCCGGCCGCAGCGCCGCACCACGTGGTGGAACGGATGCGGCCTCTGATGCGCCACGACAGCGGGTCTGTCGCGGCTCAGCCAGTCGATGAGCTGACGGATCGACCAGTGCGGCCGCAGCGCCAGCAGCCCCACGGCCTCCAGGGTCGGACCGGGCAGATCCCCGCACAGGTCGAGCATCGTGTGGAGACCCGGAGCGTCGCCCAGCGCCCGGTCCCGGCCGAGCGCAGCGAGGAACAGTTCGAGCGAGCGCTCCGAACACAGCGGCGGCAGATCGACCCGCGCCCTGAACTGGCTGCCGTACAGGCGCCGGTAGCCGGCCACGAGCACGGCGGACCCGGAGTCGGCAGGCAGTAGGTCGGTGACCTGGTCGGTCGTCGCCACGTCGTCGATGACCAGCAGCACCCGGCGGCCCGTGGTCCAGGCGTGGAACATCCTGGCACGGTCGGCCCGGAGGGGCGGCAGCTCGGCGCGCCGGTGGCCGACGGCCTCGAGGAGGGTCGCCAGAACCTCGTCGATGGCCAGCGGGTCCGCAGGGTTGCCGAAGGACACGTAGAGCCGCCCGTCCGGGAAGGAGTCGCCCAGGCGGTGGGCGAGATGGACGGTGAAAGCGGTGGTGCCGGCCCCGGGCGGTCCCGATACGGCGACGCACCGCGGGCCGTCGGTGCCCCCCGGCTCCGACAGCATCCGCCCCACGTGCAGCAGATCGGCCTCCCGTCCCACCAGGGGAGCGTCCGCGGGCAGCGTCACCGGTGGTCCACCGGTGGGCGCGCCGTGGACGGCCGTCCGGCCGCCGGGAAGGTCGAGACCGCGGTCGCCGGCCAGCACCTGCTGGTGCAGTCGCTGGAGTTCGGAGCAGGGCTCCAGCCCCAGCTCCCGGGTGAGGACGCGGCGGATGCGCTGGAAGACCTCCAGAGCCTCCGGCCGCCGGCCCGCCCGGTAGAGCGAGAGCATCAGCTTGGCGTGGAGCCCCTCGCGGGTGGGGTTGTCGGCGGCGAGCGCCGTCAACTCGCTGATGAGGCGGTGGTGCCGGCCGAGGAGCAGGTCGGCGTTGATCCGCTCCTCGAGGACCTCGTAGCGCTGTTCCTCGAGCCGCAGGGCGTCGATCCCGACGATCGGGCCGGGGGCCAGATCACTGAGAGCGGGCCCTCGCCATACAGTGAGGGCCCGCTGCAGCATGTCGGCGGCTTCCGCTACCGAGCCTCTCTCCATCGACTCTCTGCCGCGCGCGGCGAGTTCTCCGAACTCCTGTGAGTCCAGGCAGTCCGAAGGGACCGAGAGGCGGTAGCCCCCCGGGGTGGTGAGCAGGGCCCGGGGGCCCACAGCGGGGCCGGGGAGCTGCGGATCGCAGAGCCCGGGCAGCTTGCGCAACTGGTAGATGTAGGTCTGGAGCGTCGTCGCCGCGCTGGACGGCGGGCGCTCCTCCCAGAGTTCTTCCACGAGTTGGTGCAGCGGGACCGTGGTGTTGGCCCGCAGGGCCAGCAACGCGAGAACCTGTCGGACCTTTGGTGCGGATGGCGTGACGTGCACGCCGTCATGGACGACTTGCAGGGTTCCAAGTAACCCGATCTGCAGCACTGGCCCTCCCGTTGGTCTGCATCATTGATACGGCCTGATGCACTTCGTGAGCGTGAGGTCGATTACTTGACTTCTGCTTGAGCGGTGCTCGATGGCAGGCGGCGATCAGGTCACGGCCTGAGAAATCCCCCGGTCGCATCTCCACCCCCGGACGCCAGGCTACACAAGACATTTATATGCGCGTGGCATACAATTGCAAATAGCCCAGAAGTGTAGCCCGAGGAGGACCCGATGACCGACGCCGGACCAGGCCGTCCGCAAGGAACGGAGGCCACCGCACCGCCTCCGCGCCCCCTGCCGCCCCGATTCCCGCTGCTTCTCGCCGCCCTGCTCCTGACCAGCGCGATGTCGATGCTCGACCAGTCGATCGTCGCCACCGCGGGCCCCAGCCTGACCGCGGATCTGGGCGCGCTGCACCTCTACAGCTGGACGTTCACGGCGTACATGCTGACGTTCAGTGTGGCTATGCCCGTATACGGCAAACTCGGTGACCTCTTTGGTCGCCGGGCGGTCTATCTGACCGCCATCGTGGTCTTCCTCGCGGGATCCGCGGCGTGCGGCGCGGCCGGCACGATGGGCCAGCTCGTCGCATTCCGCGCGCTGCAGGGCCTGGGCGGAGGCGGGCTCCAGGTCAGCGCGTTCTCCGTGCTCGGCGACCTGATGCCACCGCGCCAACGCGCCAAGTACCAGGGATGGTTCGCCGGCGTCATGGTCATCGCCAACCTGGCCGGGCCGCTGGTCGGCGGCTTCCTGACCGACCAGCTCGGCTGGCGCTGGATCTTCTACATCAATGTGCCGCTCGGCCTGCTCGCCATGGCGGGCATCCGGGCCCTGCTGCCCCGCGCCGCCCACGGCGCGATCCGGCCGCGCATCGACTACGGCGGCACCGCACTCCTCACCGGCCTCATCGTCTGCCTGGTCCTGGTGACCGACCTGGCGGGCCGCTACGGCTGGGGGCACATCGCCGTCCTCGCGCTCGGCGCGGGTGCGGTGCTGCTCGGCGCGGTCTGGACGCGTCACGAGCGGCGCGCGGCCGAACCGGTCGTCCCGCTGGGGCTGTTCGGAAACCGGACCTTCACCATCTGCGTGGTCGTCGCCTTCGCCGTCAGCTTCGCCTTCTTCGGCTGCGTCAACTTCGTACCGCTGCTGTTCCAGACGGTCGAGGGCGTCAGCGCCACCCGTACGGGGCTGCTGTTCCTGCCCGCGATGATCGGCATGGCCGTGGCGACGGTGGTGGCGGGGCAGGTGATCGGCAAGACCGGGCGCTACAAGTGGTTCCCGGTGGCCAGCACCGCGCTCGCCGCGGTGGCCGCCGGATTCATGTCGCTGACCTCCGCGGACACCGGAGCCGCGACCGTCAGCGCCCTGCTCGCTGTCATGGGCATCGGCGTCGGGCTCTCTTCGCAGGTGACCACCCTCGTCGCCCAGAGCACCGCCCCCCGGCAGCACATCGGCGTCAGCACGTCCACGGTCGGACTCGCCCGCAACATCGGAGTCGCCTTCGGCGCCACGGTGTTCGGCTCGCTCCTCAATGCGCGACTGGCCACCGAGGCCGCTCGGCACCTCCCGGCGGACGTCGCGGACCGGCTGGTGGGCGGCACGCTGGAGCCGCAACGGATCGACGCACTCGATCCGCAGACCGCCTCGGCTGTCGCGGATGTCTACAGCGGGGCGCTGTCCACCGTGTTCCTCTCGGCCGTGCCCGTGCTGCTGGTCGGCCTGGTGCTCGCGCTGATGCTGAAGGACGTCAAGCTGGAGCCCCGAGGCCCGGGGGGCCCTGGAGGGCCCGGTGGCCCGGGCGACCCCGGTGCGCCCGAGAAAGCAGCGGACGGTGGCGCAGCATCCGGCAGGGCGGCGGACGCGGACGGTGATTCCGGGAGGCCGGCGGACGCCCAGAGACCCGGCGAACCATGGACGGGCTGAGCGGGGGAACAGCGTCGGGCTGCAGCTCCGGGGCGTAACGCCGACGAGGAGCGCGCCCCGCCGTCGCAGGACGATGGGGCGCCCCCCGTCCCTGCACACGCCCTCGCTCCCAGCCCCGCGCACCGCACCGGCCGGGACACGGAGGACCTCCCAGCGCGCCCCGCAGGCGCCCTGTATCGCGCAGGGAGTCTGGACCGTACCGGCACCTTGGGTCGTACCGGCACCTTGGGCTGTAACGGCAGCCTCGGGCCGCCGGAGGCGCCTCGGGCCGGGCTCGGGAGCTCTTCGAGCAGCCGTCGAGCCAGCGGTGACAGCCTCACCCGCATGCGAAGCGAAGACATGGGCGCAGCGGCTCGGCACGGTGGTTTTCTGACGGGGATCGGCAGGTGGCTGACCTGGCTCCTGCCATACCCGCTCGTCACCCCTCCGCATCCCTCGCCCCCACCACAGATTGTGGGCGTGGGTATCGACGTGGCGGCGATCGCCCGGTTCGGTCTCGCCCTGGAGCGCCATCCGGGCCTTGCCGACC
This sequence comes from Streptomyces sp. NPDC051776, assembly GCF_040681345.1. Taxonomy (NCBI): domain Bacteria; kingdom Bacillati; phylum Actinomycetota; class Actinomycetes; order Kitasatosporales; family Streptomycetaceae; genus Streptomyces; species Streptomyces sp. NPDC051776. The sequence continues at coordinate 255,131 of NZ_JBFAYQ010000001.1, forward strand.
GGCTGTTCACCCACGAGGAACGGGCGCTCCCGTCGGGTGCGCCGCGTGGTGCGGCGTCCCTGGCGGCGCGGTTCGCGGCCAAGGAGGCGCTTGCCAAGGCGCTTGGCGCGCCCGCCGGGCTCCGCTGGCACGACTCGGAGATCCGCACGGGCCCGGGGGGCCGCCCCACCCTTCACGTCCGCGGCACCGTCGCGGCCGCTGCCGCCCGACACGGCGTCACCTCATGGCATCTGTCACTCACCCACGACGCGGACGTGGCCTCGGCCGTCGTGATCGCGGCGGCCTGATCCCTCGCGCGGGCGAGCCGGCACCCGTGCGCAGCGCTCAAGGACCAACTGCACCTGCGGAGTTCTCAGCGCCCGCCGTCCCGCGGGGTGTCGCGCTCCCACAACTCCTCCAGCCGCCGCCACGCTGCCCGCTCGGGCCCGACCAGCGCCCAGGTGGGGACCAGGCGCTCGGGATGACCGGGCGGCGGCCCACCGTCACCGCGCGCAGTCCGTGCTGTCCTCCCCGCCGCCGTCCTCCCCGCCGCCGTGCTTCCGGCAGCCCAGCCTCCGGCGGCCGTGCTCCCCGAGGACCTCGTCGCGAGCTGGAAGCCGTAGCACTCGGCAGGGACGTACGCGCCCAGGCACTGACCCAACGCGACCAACCCCACCGACAGTTGACTTCCCGCCCGCCGCAGCCAGTCCTGTGAACGCCACACGCCCTGCATCCCCTTCGCCGGTCCTCGGGGCGGTATCCGCCCTCGGGGCCCGGACGGTGTCCACCGGGCCCGGCGATGAGGCTAGGAAGGCCCCCTCGAAGGAGAGTGGAGGACGAGAACCGGAGTCCCGCCAGCGTTCCAGCGGCTGACCAGCGTCTCTCGAGTCCGCAGGGGCACAGTGCATGACGGGGGGCGCGCCCACGGCCTGGCGCGCCCCCTCGGCGGCGGGCGGAGCGCAGTGTCTTCCCCCGTGGCGCAGTGTTCCACCCGCCGCTTCGCTCGTTCCGCGTCCGGCCGTTTGGGATGCCCGGAGGCGTACGTTCGCGTCCCGGCAGTCCCCGGGCCCGGAGGCGTACGTTCGCGTCCCGGCAGTCCCCGGACCCGGAGGTGTACGTTCGCGTCCGGCCGGTTCGGGACAACTCGAGGCGTACGTCCGCGTACGGCAGTTCCCGGGCCCCGAGGCGTACGTCCGCGTACGGCAGTCCCCGGACCCGGAAGGTGTACGTTCGCGTCCCGGCCGTTCCGGGACCTGGACCTGGATCTGGACCCGGAGGCGTACAGGCGCACCGGCGTAGGGACCGGACTCGCGAACCGGACTCGCGAACCCGCCGGGGGCCTCAGGCAGAGGCGTCCGGAGCGCCCGGACCCTGTGCGCCGGATCCCGATGCGCCCGACCCCGGAGCCTCACCGGCCGAGGAGGGGGCATCCTGCCCCTGCCCCTGAGCCTGCGCGGCCTGCTGCTCGGCAACGGACTTGTGGACCTGCGCCATGTCCAGAGCGCGTGCCTGGCCGATGACGTCTTCGAGGGCCGCCTGGGGCAGCGCGCCGGGCTGGGCGAATACCGCCACGTTCTCCCGGACGATCATCAAGGTCGGGATCGACCGGATGTCGAACGCTGCTGCCAACTCCGGCTGCGCCTCGGTGTCGACCTTGCCGAAAACCAGATCCGAGTGGCGCTCCGCGGCCTCCTCGTAAACCGGCGCGAACTGACGGCACGGGCCGCACCAGGATGCCCAGAAGTCGATGAGGAGGAAGTCGTTCTCGGAGACGACCTCGTCGAAGTTTTCCTTGGTCAGCTCGACCGTACTCATGTGCTCTCTACCTGCTTCCGAATGTCGTCGGCGGGCTGTCCGCTCGGGGCAACAGGGGGGAGCCTGTCCGTATTCCAGAGATTCATGTGGCCGAGTTCCCCGAGCGGCGGAAGGATGGCAGGAGCGACCATGGTCATCTTTCTTGAGCCGAGAGGCGGATCCCCATGCAGGAGGACGCGTACGACGTGATCGTGCTCGGCGCAGGGCCGGTCGGCGAGACGCTCGCGGGACGTACGGCGGAGGCCGGTCTGCGCACCGTGATCGTGGAGAGCGAGCTGATCGGGGGCGAGTGCTCCTACTGGGCCTGCATGCCCAGCAAGGCGCTGCTCCGCCCGGCCGCCGCGCTCGCCGGGGCCCGGGCGGTCGCGGGTGCGAGCCAGGCCGTGGACGGCAGTCTCGACGCGGCTGCCGTGTTCGCCCGCCGTGACGGATTCACCCACCACTGGAAGGACGACTCGCAGGCCGACTGGCTCGGCTCGGTCGACGTCGACCTCGTACGAGGTCACGGGCGCTTCACGGGGCCGCGCGAAGTCGCCGTCGACACCACCGACGGGACCACCCGGACGCTGACCGCGCGCCATGCCGTCGCCGTCTGCACCGGCAGCAGGGCCCTGGTGCCGAACCTGCCGGGTGTCGCGGAGGCCGATCCCTGGACCAGCCGGGACGCCACCAGCGCGCACGAGGTCCCACGGCGCCTCGCCGTCGTGGGCGGCGGTGTCGTCGGTGTGGAGATGGCCACCGTGTACCAGACGCTGGGCTCGCGTGTGACGCTGCTCGTCCGGGGCGAGGGGCTGATGCCCCGGATGGAGCCGTTCGCGGGGGAGCTCGTGGCCGAGGCGCTGCGGGAGGCGGGCGCGGACCTCCGTATCGGGGTGTCGGCGACGTCCGTACGGCGTGAGGCGCCGGGCGGTCCGGTCACCGTGAAGCTCGACGACGGCGGTGAGGTGGTCGCAGACGAGATCCTCTTCGCGACCGGCCGCGCGCCGCGCACCGCCGACATCGGCCTGGAGACGATCGGTCTGGAGCCGGGGAGCTGGCTGGAGGTCGACGACACCTGCCGGGTGACGGCGATGGACGACGGCTGGCTGTACGCGGTGGGCGACGCCAACCACCGCGCGCTCCTGACCCACCAGGGGAAGTACCAGGCGCGTATCGCGGGCGGCGTGATCGGCGCCCGCGCGCGGGGCGCGGAGAAGCTGGAGACCGGGCCCTGGGGCGCGCACGTGGCGACGGCGGACTCGTCGGCCGTTCCCCAAGTGGTGTTCAGCCTGCCGGAGGTCGCGGCGGTCGGACTGACGGCGGCCGAGGCCGAGCGCCAGGGCCGCAGGACGAAGGTCGTCGACTACGACCTGGGGCAGGTGGCCGGAGCATCGCTGTTCGCCGACGGCTACCGCGGAAGGGCCCGGATGATCGTGGACCTCGACCGTGGCCATCTGATCGGGGTCACCTTCGTCGGACACGGGGTGGGCGAGCTGCTGCAGTCGGCGACCGTGGCGGTGGCCGGCGAGGTGCCGGTCGAGCGGCTGCTGCACGCGGTCCCGGCGTACCCGACGATGAGCGAGGTCTGGCTCTGGCTCCTGGAGGCCTACCGGAGCTGACGGCTGCCGGCCTCGCCGGGCCCCGAATCTGCTCGTCGTGCCCCTGCGGCCGTTCGCCCGTGTCCGGGCAAGGCGATGACCTGTGGCTCGCGGGTGCGGTTCCGGCCCGCGGTTCGCGGGTGCGGTTCCGGCCCCTGTTCGCGCGTGCAGTTCCGGTCCGTTCAGGGCCGTTCCGGTCCGTTCCGGTTCCGGTCAGTGGGTGAGCGGCTTGGCGTAGCAGCGACTGCTCTCGTACTCGCGGTAGCAGCCGAACTTCTCCGCCGGGGCATAGCCGGACGAGGTGTAGAGCGCGATGGCCTCCGGCTGCTTGGTGCCGGTCTCCAGCACCATGCGGACTCGGCCCGCCGACTGCGCGCTGTCCTCCAGAGCGGCCAGGATCCGGCGGGCCAGGCCCCGGCCGCGTGCGTCCGGCACGACGTACATGCGTTTGATCTCGGCGTCGCCGTCCGCGTAGCCCTCCCCGTTCGCCTCCTGGGCGCGCCAGCCGCCGGACGCGACCGCCTCCGTGCCGTCGTACGCGACGAGATAGAGCCCGTGGGGCGGGTCGAACTGGGCCGGGTCGAGGGGCGTCATGTCGCCGTCGCCGTAGCGCTCCGCGTATTCGAGCTGCACCTGGTCGTTCAGCTTCAGGGCGTCGGGATGGTCGAAGCGCACGGCACGGATCTGCATGACCGCCATCGTAGGGAGGCGAGGGCGGGAGGCGGAGCGGGTACCGGAGTGTGGACGCCCCGAGCCGGGCAGAGCACCCGCTCCCGTAAGGTGCCGTGGTGCTCTGTGTGACAAGCGTGAACGTGAACGGGCTCCGCGCCGCCGCCAGGAAGGGCTTCGTGGAGTGGCTGGCGGGCACCTCCGCCGATGTGGTCTGCCTGCAGGAGGTCCGGGCCGAGCCCGGCCTGCTTCCGGAGGCCGTGCGGCAACCCGAGGGCTGGCACGTGCTGCACGCCCCGGCCGCCGCCAAGGGCCGGGCGGGAGTGTCGCTGTACACGCGGCGCGAGCCGGAACGGGTGCAGATCGGCTTCGGCTCCTCGGAGTTCGACGGCAGCGGACGGTACGCCGAGATCGACCTGCCGGGCGTGACGGTGGCGAGTCTCTACCTTCCCTCGGGCGAGGTCGGCACCGAGCGGCAGGAGGAGAAGGAACGCTTCATGAGCGAGTTCCTGCCGTATCTCAAGGAGCTGCGCGAGCGGGCGGCGGCTGGGGGCACCTCCCGTGCCGGAGGTTACGGGGGCGGCCGCGAGGTGCTGGTGTGCGGCGACTGGAACATCGCCCACCGCGAGGCCGACCTGAAGAACTGGAAGGGCAACGTGAAGAACTCCGGTTTCCTGCCGGAGGAACGGGACTGGCTGACCCGGGTTTTCGAGGAGGCGGAGTACGCGGACGTAGTGCGGCAGCTCCACCCGGACGCGGTGGGCCCGTACACCTGGTGGTCGTACCGCGGGAAGGCCTTCGACAACGACAGCGGCTGGCGCATCGACTACCACGTGGCGACCCGCGGTCTCGCCGAGCGCGCGGTGAAGGCCGTGGTGGAGCGGACGCCGAGCTACGACCGGCGCTGGTCGGACCATGCGCCGGTGACCGTGACGTACCGGACGGGGCACTGAGTCCCGTGACCACGGCGGCGGCTCGGGGGCCGAGCACCGCGCGGCCCCCGCGCCCCTCGACGCAGGCGTGAGCGGGCGCGATACGGGGGCGGGCGGGAGCCTTCCGGCGCGGACCAGGCACCATGGAGCCGTGAGCGAGATCGGATCAGCGGGCCGGGACCGCGATCGCGACGAGGGCGGGCGCGCCCGCAACGCCAGGCCGCGTGACGGCTTGGGGCGCCCGCTGCCCTACGGCGAGGACGGCGTCGAGCGCCAGCCGGAAGGCGTCGTGCGCAGCCCGGGGCAGACGCTCGCAGAGGCTCAGGAACTACTGGACGACGGCATGCCATTCCACGCGCACGAGGTGTTCGAGGACGCCTGGAAGTCGACGTCCGAGCCCGGTGAACGGGCGTTGTGGAAGGGCCTGGCACAGCTCGCCGTTGGCGTGACCCACGCCGCGCGCGGCAACGCCCGCGGCTCGGAGTCGCTGCTGCGCCGCGCCGCCGAGGCCATCGAGCCGTACGGGCCCGAGCGCCCGTACGGCATCGACGCCGGCGGTCTCGCGGCCTGGGCCCGCGGGGCGGCGGACGCCATCGCGGAGGGCGCGTCCGCAACCGCGGCGACGCTCGACCTGCCGCGCTTGTGCTTGCGCCACTGACACCGGCCTGACACAGGGCATGAGGCGGGACGGACGTGGGATGGACGGGCCACTGACGTGTGGCCCGTGCTGTCGGTCCGGATGCGAGGGCCTCCGGGGGCCGGGCGCCCCGCGTCGGCGTCCGGTGCGGCGCTCAGGCCGCTGACCGTACGGGCACCCGGGGTCTCGCGCGGGGCACTGGGTCGTACGTCGCTCGGTCCGGCCGGGTCACGCGGTCGCTCAGGTCTTCGCGCTCTACCGGGAGGCGGACCCGCGGACGATCAGGTCGTCCAGGAGTTGGCGCGTCGCGTCGGCCACCGAGGCGACCGCCTGGTCGAAGACCTCGCGGTTGTGCGCGGCCGGATGGTGGAAGCCGGAGACCTTGCGGACGTACTGCAGGGCTGCGGCTCTGATGTCGTCGTCGCCGACGTCGTCCATCTGGGGCGGGCGGAGAGTCTTGATGCTGCGGCACATAGGGCTAGCCCTTTTCCCAGGTCAGGGGGCGTTGCGCTCGACCTGCACTCACTATTCTGTCACTTTCGGGCTGATGCGTTCGCCGAGAAGCACCGCTGCCGGGGCGCATCTCTTCGGTCCTGATCTTCGTGTTGCACTGCTTGGTCATGTTCACCACTGTGCCCTGCCCAGCGTGCCAGGACCACGTCCGGAACCCCGGTCACTTGCCGCAAGCACTGTGTCGCCGGCGCAGCGACACGCGGTAGCCAGGGGAGCGCACCACGCTTTCTGGCGGAAGGGACGAGCAGCCACGAGCATCGGGTGCGGAGCGCCAGCGGTGAGAGGATAGCCGCAGACACCATCCGGGACCGCTGTGCAGCATGGAGCCATCTCGGGCATCTGGGCCCAGTGCACTCGCCGGGGGGCTCTCTTTCTCCTCTCCATGGGCGAGTTGGCGTTGGTGAAACCGCGCGCAGCACCGATAGCGTCGATCTAACTGGGACAACCCCCGCCCCACCACCGGGAGTTACGAGTGAACCGCCGTTCTTGCCCGCGGCTGCGGCGTTGCCCCAGCGACCGCACTCAGTGTGACGTTTCACCGAAAGTTCACGCCGAGAGCCGTGAGGGCGAACGCGGGCTTCAGACCATCGACTGCACAGGGGATCCGGACAACATGAGCGACCTCCGTCTTGAAGGAACGATCTTCGAAGATCTCAAGAAGACTTTCTCCTCGGTCAGCGACCGCATGGACGCGGCCCGCCGTACGCTCAAGGCCGTCGACGGCTCGGTCGTCGGCGCCGACAAGCTCGTTGAGGACGTTCACGAGTTCAGCGGCGAATGGGGCTACGGCATCAAGCAGCTCGGCAAGCACACCGGCGGCGCCGTCAAGATGATCAACCAGATAGGCCACGAGTTCGGGAAGCTCGACCACGACCTCGCCGAGGCCCTCAAGGCTCCGAAGAAGAAGGGCAAGTGACGTGGCCGGAAAGCGCCCTGCCTTTCCGCACATTGGCTGGGACCCAACCCCTGGCGATGCGGAGGACACCCGGGACCTCGCCAAGAAGCTCAGTGGGCTGGCACACGAACTTGGTGTTGCTGTAAAGGATTTGGAGCGGATCGAGACCGGCGCCTGGAAGGGAAAGGCCGCGGTCGCCTTCAGCGAGTACATCGGCAATGACGTCACCCCCCTCATACGCAAGAGCCACCAGTCCTTCGACAAGGCAGCGCGCGCCCTGCGCAAGTGGGCCCGCGAGCTCGAGGAGTTCCAGGACGAGGCCGACCGTCTCGAGAAGTCTGCCGGGGAGAAGCTCGAAGCCGGGGATAAGGCCGAGGAGAAAGCCAAGGGCAAGGGCAGCGAAGATCTCGGCAAGACGTCCGGGGCCGTAGACGAGATCACGAACAAGGTCCATGACCTTGAGGAGCGCTACAACCGGGCTGCGGGACGGATCAGCAAGGAGCTCGACAAGGCGGGCGATATCGCCCCTGACGAGCCCGGCTTCTGGGACAAACTCACCAACGGTGTCGCGGAGGCCTGGGACGCCACCAGCAAGTGGATCCAGGACCACGCCGACATGATCAAGCTGATCGGCGACCTGCTGAGCGACCTGACAGCGGTCCTGGGCATGCTGGCGATCATCACGCTCCCGTTCCCGCCCCTCGCGGCAATCTTCGGAACCGCCGCCCTCATCGCGAGCGGGCTCGCGCTAGTGGCGCACGGCATCGCCAAAGCCGGGGGTGCCGACGTGAGCTGGATGCAGATGGGGCTCGACGCTGTGGGCCTCATGCCGGGCATCGGCATGTTCAGCAAGGGCATCAAGGTGGTCGGTGCCGCCAAGGCGGCGACCACGGCCTCCAACCTCGGCAAGGGGTTCGGGGCGACCAGGCTCGGCAACGCACGCATCCTGATGTCCTTCGGAAAGGGCTCGTCCGGCCTCGCGGGCGGCATCGGCAAGGCCGGCCTGGTGAAGATCGGCGGCATGTCCGACGACGTCTACGAGGTCGCGCATGCGAGCAGTGGCCTTGCGTCCCGCATGGGAGGTCTCGCCAACGCCGGGTACCACGAAGGCCAGTGGCTCGGCTCCAAGGGACTCAACCTCATCCCGAAGGTGAACATCAACCCACTGGGAGCCGGTATCGCGATCGACGCCGGAGTCAAGATCTTTCCTAAGATCACGAGCATCCACCAGCACGTGGGAGAGGCCCTCTTCCCCGGAGAACAGCTCGAGAAGTCGGCATCGGCCCACTGAGTGTCCCGTTGGAAGTGACAGATTGAGCGCCTAGGACACAGCGGTCCAGGGTTCTGGGCCCCGTCCCGAGGCTCCCCTCAGGCCGCCGCACGTCCCAGGCCCAGCGCCGCCACGTAGGAAGATGCATACGGATATGGACATCTGGCAGCCCGCACCGGGCGAGATCCTCCTTGCCCGCACTCCCGTCACGTTCGCCACTGGCGCCGCCATGACCGTCAAGGGCATGCGCTGGTTCCGCGACGCCGAACGCCGCGACATTCAGGGCGAACTAGTGGGCTGGCCCGAGGGCCCGGTCTACACAGCTCGCGCCGGCGGGAACGCGGCAGCGCGCAACCTCGGCAAGGGCGGGCTCATGGCTCTGGGGGCCGTCGTGATGGGAGTCCTCACCTCACAGGGAGGCAGCGTCGGCGGCGGTGACAGCTCGGGTGCGGGCTCGGACACCTCCCACGACCGGCTCGACGAGATCGAGGACTTTCCCGTCATGTGGGCTGCCCCCGGAACCATCGCCCGCACCTTGCCCTGGCAACTGGATCCCGGCCGAACGGACGAGAAAAAGTACACCACCCACGCGATCGTCACCGACCGCCGCTTGGTGATCGTGGGGCTTCCCGTCCACACGAAAGACCGGACGATGATCAGGGACGAGGTCCTTTGGGAGGCACCGCGATCCGCCATCGGCACGGTTGAGCCAAGGGACTTCAAAGACGGGCGGGACGTGAAGATCGTCTTTATGGACCGCTCGTGGTGCAGGCTTCGCGCCCAGTGGCGGCCCAGGCTCACCGAGTACCTCGTCGGTCCCCTCGACGTGATTCCTTTGGAATCGCTCACAGCGGCACACCAGCACACCGCCCGCGCCTTCGCGGCAGCTCAGGCACCGGACGCCGGACCTCCGATCATCACTCGGAACACTTGCGGGTGTTACCGGATCGCGTTGGTTGCGCCCAGCATGATCGACTCGTTCTTCGGGGCTTCCGACCTGTACACGGTCATGGACGCCGACGGCACGGAACGCGACCTGTTGGCGTACCACCCTGAAGACTTCACTGGCTGAAGCCTCACTGCCCGCCCCCTGGAATCCCACGGGCGGCACCCCGCGCTCTGAACCTGCCAAGGACGGCCCCAGCCCCATGACAACCTCCTCTGATCCCGCCCGCCCCCTTCCGCATGTCGCCGCCGACGCGCTTGAGCCCCCGCCCATTTGGTTCGTCGTCCCTGACGGTTTTTACGCCCTTCCGCTCTCCGCCACTGCCGAGCAACGCGCCGAGCGGTCCCAGGACTTCGTACGCGGGCTCTACTCCCGCGGTGACGAGAGCATCTGGGAGCCCGCCGCGCCCCACTACGCCGCGATAGCCGAGCTCATGGCAGAGACTGGGGTCTCCTACTCCGCGATGGGTCTCTTCTCCACGGCGGAGGAGGACGACGCGGCGACGGACGGCGCGGCGGAAGGCGCCGCAGCCGAGGGCGGCACAGCGGGATCGACAACGCAGCCCGAAGCCGGACATGAAGGCTCCCGTGGCGTTGTCCAGTGCGCCTTCACCGTGGCGGCCGTCCCGACGGACCAGGCCTCGAAGGACACCGACATTGCCGCCCAGGGCATCCTCGCAATACTCTCAGGCGACCCGCACAACGACGCCCGCTGGCTCGACCTGCCGTGTGGGCCCGCGGTCTCGTGCGTCACGCTGACCGAGTACCGACTCAATCCGGAAATGACGGCGACCGGCGAGGCGACGAAGCTCCTCACCGGGCAGATCCAGGTCCATATTCCCTTCCCTACGGGCCCGTTCACCGCAGTCTTCACGCTTTACACCGCATCCACGGACTACTGGGCCGAGTTCTGCGACATCATGACGACGGTCCTCCGGACGGTGTCCTTCGAGGAGCCGGAGATCGAGATCGTGGACGAGGACGCGGGAACGGCCGTGATCAGCAAGGGACTGCGCCCACCGTCACCGGTCCGGTGACATGGCAACAACCCGTGCCTGCTGCCGCCCCTGTCGAACCCCGGCCGCGGAACCTGTCCCGGCCGCGGAACCCGGCGGCGAATCCCGGCCGCAGCCCCCGTCGGGAAACCGTGGCACGCGCCCCCGGCCGCGGAACTCGTCCCGGCCGCAGCCCCCCGGTCGCGAGACCCCGTCACGCACCGCCGGTCGCGAACCCCCGTCCCGGCCGCAGCCCCCGTCGCGGAACCCAGGCCCGCCACTGCAGTCCCTGTCGCGAAACCCCGGCCGGCACTGCCGTCGCAATCCGCGCAGCGGACCGCGAGCAGGTGGCGCCGGCCCCCCGGTTCTGTGTCAGGACGTCATCGCCGCCAGCAGCGGCGAGCGGTCGAAGAACACCTCGTTCCTCGTGATCAGTCCGTCCTCGAGCGTCACCGTGCAGACCCCGTCGCAGGCCACGACGGTGCCGCCGACCGGGATCTCCGCGTGCCAGTAGTTGAGGAAGCCGCCGCGGAGGGGCCGGACGGCGGTGTTCGTCCAGACCCAGTCCGGGTAGCGGGCCAGCAGACGCCGGAAGTAGGCGAGGATCTCCTCCCGGCCGCGCACGCCCTGCGGGACCTGGGGGTCGCAGTACACGGCGTCGTCCGCGTAGAAGTCGGCGAGCCGCTCGGGGTCGTTGCCCGTCCAGGCGGGCAGCCACCGCGAGGTGAACGCGCGTGCGTCGGCCTCGGTGAGTCCGGCAAAGCTCTCCACGGTCGGCCTCGTCTCTCCCGTTGTCCGGTTCCGCCTCTCTCCCGTTGTCCGGTTCCGCATGCCCATGCCTCCCCGTGTCTCCGTGCCGGGACATTCCAGCGGGCGCGCCAGGTGTTACCGGTGCAGGCGCTCGGCGGTCGTCGACTGCCGAGTCCCGTACCCAAGTTACTGGCCGGTCGCCTATTCCGTGGGCTCCTTCGGCAGACTGCTCAGTTCGGTGCGGCTCAGTTCGGTGCGGCTCAGTTCGGTGCGGATCCGGCGGTCCATCGCCATGGACAGCTCCGCGTCGATGACCCCCTTCGCGAGGGGCCGGAGGTTTTCGACGACCGCTGCGACGTCCGGCGTGGTGGGCAGGACGTGGGTGCGGATGAGGCGGGTGAAGAGCTCGGCGAGTTCGTCGGCGTGGACCCGGACCTCGCGTGCGGCGGCGAGGACCGAGGCCAGCGGCACGCCTTGGGCCACCAGCGCGCTCGACGCGTCCAGGAGACGGCGGCTGACGTGGACGACCTCGTCTCCGTCCACCGCCACGTAGCCCAGCGCGAGGGAGGCCGCGAGATTCTCCGCCGTGACGTCGTCGGCGAAGTAGTCGGCGAGTTCCTCGGGGGTGAGGCGGACCGGGGTCTCCTCGGACCAGCGCGTGGGCGTTTCGCCCTCCAGGCCCAGCAGTTCGCCGACGTCCCGCCCGGCCTCGAAGGCGGCGATGAGTTCGGCGATGCCGCCGAGGGTGTGCCCCCGGTCGAGCAGCGCGGCAATCGTCCGCAGCCGTGCCAGATGGTGGTCGTTGTACCAGGCGATACGGCCCTCGCGGCGCGGCTCGGGAAGCAGTTTGCGCTCGCGGTAGAAGCGCAGGGTGCGGACGGTGATCCCGGCCTTCCCGGCCAGCTCCTCGGCGCGGTATTCGCGGAGGTCCGCGTCCGGAGCCGCCGGACCGCCCGCCGCCTCGGCCGCGTCCGGTGCCACAGCACCGCGTGCCGCCTCGGCCGCTTCCGCTGCTTCCTCGTCCTTTGCCACGGCAGCAGCCTATGTCGGTACCCGGACTGACACGCACCCCAGGTGCAACCCGCGGTAACCGCCGTGCCCTTCCCGGCGCCAACTACCGGTGCGAGACCTCTACCCATCGGTATCGACCTGCTCTAGTCTCCCGAACGTTGCCAGTGATTGCTGGCACTGTCGTTCAGGGGCTGGGAGGCAGCGGCATGGCCGGGCGGAACCACGACCAGGGCAGCGGACGGGCGCAGGGCCGTGACCACGGAGGGGTCAGCGGACGGGACAGCGGAGGGGTCAGCGGACGGGACAACAGAGGGGTCAGCGGACGGGACCACGTACGGGTGGCGGTGATCGGGTCGGGCTTCGGCGGCCTGGGCGCAGCCGTGCGGCTCCGCCGCGCGGGGCTGACCGACTTCACCGTCCTGGAGCGCGCCGATGCGGTGGGTGGCACCTGGCGGGACAACACCTATCCCGGCTGCGCGTGCGACGTCCCCTCGCATCTGTACTCGTTCTCCTTCGCACCCAATCCCGAGTGGCCCCGGAACTTCTCCGGGCAGCCGCACATCCGCGCGTATCTGGAGCGGGTCACCGACACCTTCGGCCTGCGCCCGCACATCCGCTTCAACTCCGAGGTGCTGAGCCTCCGTTGGGACGAGGCCGAGCTGCTCTGGGAGATCGAGACCGTGACCGGCAGGCTCACCGCGGACGTCGTCGTGTCCGCCACAGGGCCGCTCTCCGACCCGAAGATCCCCGACATCCCCGGCCTGGACTCCTTCCCGGGCAAGGTCTTCCACTCCTCGCGCTGGGACCACGACTACGACCTGCGCGGCAAGCGCGTCGCCATGATCGGTACGGGCGCGTCGGCCATCCAGATCGTGCCCTCGATCCAGCCGGTCGTCGACCGCCTCACGCTGTTCCAGCGCACCGCGCCCTGGGTGCTGCCGCGTATGGACCGCAGGATCAGCGCGCTCGAACGCCGTCTGCACAGCGTCCTGCCCGCCACCCGGGCCGTGCGCCGCGCCCTGCTCTGGGGCATCCGCGAACTCCAGGTGAGCGCATTTACCAAGCGTCCGAAGCAGCTCGGGTTCATCCAGGCCATGGCCAAGTCCCATATGCGCAAGGCCATCAAGGATCCGGCCATGCGCGCGCGGCTGACGCCCGACTACCGCATCGGCTGCAAGCGGATCCTCCTGTCGAACGACTACTACCCGGCCCTCGCGCAGCCGAATGTGGGGCTGGTCGACGCCGGTCTGAAGGAGGTCCGCGGCTCGACGCTCGTCGCCGCCGACGGGACCGAGACCGAGGCCGACGCGATCGTCTTCGGCACCGGCTTCCGCGTCACGGACATGCCGATCGCCGAGCGGGTCACCGGTGTCGGGGGCAGGACGCTGGCGGAGGCGTGGAAGGACGGGATGGAGGCGCTGCGCGGTGCGAGCGCGTCCGGCTTCCCCAACTTCATGACCATCATCGGCCCCAACACCGGCCTCGGGAACAGTTCGATGATCCTCATCATCGAGTCCCAGCTCTCCTACATGACCGACTACCTTCGCCAACTCGACATCCTGGGCGGCACGGTGGCGCTCGACGCCCGCCCCTCGGCCGTCCGCGCCTGGAACCGGCACATCCAGGAGCGCATGAAGCGGACCGTGTGGAACACCGGCGGCTGCGACAGCTGGTACCTCGACGCGAACGGCCGCAACACCACCGTCTGGCCCGGCACCACGGCCGAGTTCCGCCGCGTCACCCAGCAGGTGGACCTCGCCGAGTACTCCGTACTGCGCCCGGGCGGCGTCCCCGCACCGGCGGAGGCGTCCGCCGTCGCCGAGGGGTGCGGGGCCACGGAGGAAGGCTCGCTCGTCGCCGCCGCGGAGGACGCCCGATGAGCCGTCTGCTGCACCGTGCCCCGGGCCCGTACGATCCACCCGTGGCGGTGCGCGAGCTGACCGCCGTCTCGGCCGACGGTGCCCGACTGCACGTCGAGATGTACGGGCCCGAGGGCGCGCCCGCGGTCGTCCTCGCCCACGGCTGGACCTGCTCGACCGCCTTCTGGGCCCCGGTCGCCCGCGAACTGTCCACCGGATTCCGGGTGATCGCCTACGACCAGCGCGGCCACGGCCGCAGTCCCGCGGCCTCACCCGCCGGCTACACCACCGGTGTCCTGGCCGAGGACCTCGAAGCGGTGCTCGGCACCGTGCTCGAGCCGGGCGAACGCGCCGTGCTCGCCGGGCACTCCATGGGCGCGATGGCCCTCATGGCCGCCGCGGAGCGGGCCGCGTTCCGCGCGCACGCCGCCGCCGTCCTGCTGTGCAGCACGGGCAGTTCGCGGCTGCTGGCCGACTCGCGGGTGGTGCCGCTGCGCAACGAGCGGATGCGCATCCGGCTGCACCGTGCGCTGCTCGGGTCGAGCCTGCCGCTCGGCCCGGTCACCCCACCGGCCCGGCGGCTCCTCAAGTACGTCACGATGGGCGACGGCGCGACCCCCGAGATGATCACGGCGTGCGCCCGCATCGTGCACGCCTGCCCGCGCCGCGTACGTGCCGCCTGGGCCCGTGTACTCGGGGAACTGGACCTCGGGGCGAACCTGGAACGGCTGACGGTGCCGACCGCCGTCATCGCGGGCACGGCCGACCGGCTCACCCCGATCGTGCAGGCCCGGCGGATCGTGGCCGCCCTGCCCGACTGCGCCGGATTCACCGAGCTCGCCGGGCGCGGCCACATGACCCCGGTCGAGCAGCCGGAAGCCGTCGTAGCCGTGATCCGCGAACTCGTCCGCGATCACCTGGCCGCCGGTGAACCGCCCGCCGCCGAACGGGACGAACACAACGAACGGACCGCTGCCAAGGTCAAGGAGGAGACGTCATGAGTCCCCGCACACCCCTGGAGGGAAGGGTCGCGGTGGTGACCGGTGCGGCGCGCGGCGTGGGCGAGCTGCTGGCCCGCAAACTCGGCGCGCGCGGCGTGAAGATCGCGCTGGTCGGCCTGGAGCCGGACGAACTGAGGCGGGTCTCGGACCGGTTGCCGACCGAGTCCATGTACTGGCACGCCGACGTCACCGACACCGAGGCGATGGAGCGTGTCGCGGCGGAGGTCCGTGAACGCTTCGGGCGGACGGACATCGTCGTGGCCAACGCCGGTGTGGCGACGGGCGGTCCGTTCCCCGACTCCGACGCACGGTCCTGGAACCGGGTCGTCGAGGTCAACCTGCTCGGCAGCGCCGCCACGGCCCGCGCCTTCGTACCCGCGCTGCTGGAGAGCCGCGGCTATCTGCTGCAGATCGCCTCGCTCGCCGCGATCACCCCGGCGCCGATGATGTCGGCCTACTGCGCGTCCAAGGCGGGCGTCGAGGCATACGCCCACTGCCTGCGCGGCGAGTTGGGGCACAAGGGGGTCAAGGTCGGCGTGGCGTATCTGAGTTGGACCGACACCGACATGGTGCGCGGGGCCGACGAGGATGACGTGATGCGCGAGCTGCGCCAGCGGCTGCCCTGGCCGGCCAACCGCACTTACCCGCTGGGCCCTGCCGTCGACCGGATCGTCGACGGCATCGAGCGCCGCTCCGCGCATGTCTACGGGCAGTGGTGGCTGCGCGGCATGCAGGCGATCCGTGGCTACGTGCCGGGCATCGTCGGAACCGTCGGGCAGCGCGAGATGCGCCGGATCGAACCGCGGCTCGCCGAAAACCGGGGCATGCGCGGCGGACTGGTGGGCGCGGGCGGCGCGGCGGACGAGAAGACACGCGCCGAGCGCACTGGATAGCGCTGCGTACACGGGTGCTGAGCTGGGCTTTGTCGCTCTCCGTAGTGGGTTTTGGGTTTAGAAATGCGAAGAGTGTCCCCCCATGTCAGGCTTGTCCGGGGCTCAAGCCCCCTCACCCAGCGAGGAGTGACATCGATGGCCATCAAGGACCAGTTCCACGACAAGGCGCAGCGCATGGAGCGCGCGAAGCAGAACAAGCAGGGCGGCGACCAGGGCGAGAAGTCCGAGCGCGAGCGCCAGAACCCGCAGCGCGGTTCGCAGCCCCAGCGTGGCTCCCAGCCGCAGCGTGGCGGCCAGCAGCCGCAGCGTGGTGGACAGCAGCCCCAGCGTGGTGGCCAGCAGCGGCCGCAGGACAAGCAGCGCGAGCGCTCTTCCGAGGAAGGTCGCGAGCAGGGCCGTCAGGACTCCTTCGACGACATGCAGGGCGAGTCCTACCGCTGACGCGGGGAAGGGGGCAGGCGCGCCGTGCGCACGGCTTCCCCGGCCTTCGCCGAACGGGGCGCACCCCACGGGGTGCGCCCCGTTCTCGCGGGTGCGCTCCGTCACGTCTCAGTTCACCGTCACCCCTCAGTTCCCGTTGCGCGGCGGCAGTTTGGGCCGGTGCAGGTCCGGCACGTCCGAATAGTCCGGAGGGCTCTTTGCGGGGTGCTGCTTCAGCAGCTCCAGGGCGAGCTCCACGGCGTCGTCGAGCTGCCGGTGGCGCCCCTCGGCCCAGTCGAGCGGGGTGCGGTCCACCTCGACGTCCGGCTCCACACCGTGGTTCTCCACGCCCCACCCGTACTGCTCGAACCACGCGGCGTTCATCGGGACCGTGATGACCGTGCCGTCGCCGAGCCGGTGCCGCCCCGTCATGCCGACCACCCCGCCCCACGTCCGAAGGCCCACCACCGGCCCCAGGCCCAGGAGTTCGATGGCCGCGGTGATCATGTCGCCGTCGGACGAGGTCATTTCGTCCGCGAGCGCGACGATCGGACCGTGCGGGGCGTGCGAGGTGTACGACACCGGCTGCGCGTTGCGCGTCAGGTCCCAGCCCAGCACGTGGCGGGTGAGCTTCTCGATCACCAGCTCGCTGATGTTGCCGCCCGCATTGCCGCGGACGTCCACGATGAGCGCGTCGTACGCCATTTCCTTCCGCAGATCGCGGTTGAACTGCGCCCAGCCCGAGCCGCCCATGTCGGGGATGTGCAGATAGCCGCACCGGCCGCCGCTGGTCTCGCGTACGACCTCGCGCCGCTTGTTCACCCAGTCCTGGTAGCGCAACGTCCGCTCGTCGATGAGCGGTTGGACGGCGATGCGCCGGGGCGGGCCCTCGCCCCCGGGGGGCAGGAAGGTCAGCTCGACGGTCGTCCCGCCCGCCGCGGTCAGCAGCGGATACGGCCCCGCCACCGGATCCACGGGCCGCCCGTCCACATGCGTGAGGACCGAGCCTTCCCGGATGCCGGAGCCCGCGAGCGGCGAACGCGCACGGGAGTCGGAGGACTCGCCGGGCAGGATGCGCGTCACGGCCCACCCGCCCTCCGCCGTACGGGCGAGGTTGGCGCCGAGCAGACCGATCGGACGCTGGTAGTGCGCCGGTCCTTCGCTGCGGCGTGCGGGGCTGACGTACGCGTGGGAGGTGCCCAGCTCACCCATCACCTCCCGCAGCAAATCGGCGAACTCCCCCGGGGACGCGACCCGTTCGACCAGCGGCCGGTACTGGTCGAGCACCGCGTCCCAGTCCACCCCGCACATCCCCGGGTCCCAGAAGTACGCGCGGACGATCCGCCCGGTCTCCGCATATGCCTGCCGCCACTCCGCCGCCGGGTCCACCTGGTGCTGGATGCGGCGCAGATCGAGGTGGACAGTGGAGTCGCTGTCGCCCGGCTCGATCGCCGGCACCGCACGCAGCTCTTCGTCGTCGTCCAGCACGAGTCGGGTGCCGTCGCCGCTGAGGGCGAACCAGTCGAGGTGGGTGACGAGTTCGGTGCGGCGAGCCCGGGCGAGGTCGAAGTGCTCCAGGGTCGGCTTGCCCGTGGTGTCGGCGGGGTTGGCGAAGGTCTCGCCCAGCGCGCCGGAGATCGGCCAGCGCAGCCAGACCAGGCCCCCGCCCGCGACCGGCTGGAGCGAGGAGTACTTGGACGCTGCGACAGGGAACGGCGTCACCCGGCTCGCCAGCCCTTCGGCTTCCACTGTCACGGTTCCGTTGCCCCAGGCCGAGGCGCCGGGGTCCAGTCCCCCGGCGGCGGGCCTGCCTTCGGGGGAGAGCGCGAAGGGCGAGGGGGTCGTGGAGGACAGCGGTACGAGGTAGGGGCGGCAGCCAAGCGGGAAGGACAGGTCGCCCGTGTGCACGTCGTAGACGGGGTCGAAGCCGCGCCAGGAGAGGAACGCGAGATAGTGGCCGTCGCGGGTGAACACCGGCTGCTCGTCCTCGAACCGACCGTCCGTCACGTCGGTGATGTCGCGGTCGGCGAGGCGGGCCATCCTGATCTGCCGCAGCGTGCGCCCGATGCCCGGATGGGACCAGGTGATCCACTCCGAGTCGGGGGAGAAGGCGAGGTTGCGCACCGGCCCGTTGCCGGAGCGTGCCAACTCGGCCACCGCACCCGCATTCCGTCCGACCGTACGCCCGTCCCTCTCTGAACTCCCGACGTCCTCGGCCGCCGCCTCTGAACTCCCGACGTCCTCGGCCGCGTCGACGATCAGCAGCCGCCCGTCGTGGGCCGCGACCGCGAGCCGCCCGCCGTCCGGTGACGCGGCCAGCTCGTGCACCCGGCCGAGCTCGCCCGCGGCGATCCGGCGCGGTTCGCGTCCGCTCCCGGCCCGTGGCAGGTCCGCGATTTCGATCGCGTCCTCGCCCTCCGCATCCGTGATGTACGCGATCCGCCCGGAGGGGCCGAGCATGCGCGGGAGGCGGATCCGTACGCCCGGGGTGTCGGTGATCGTCCGGGCGGGGCCGTCGCGGTGGGTGAGCCAGTACAGGCTGCCGCGGACGCAGACCGCGCTCGCCCGCCCCGTGGAGTCGACGGCGAGGGAGTCGATGTGCGAGGCGGCCGGGACCTGGTACGTGCGCCGCCCGGCGCGCGGCCCGCCGAGCCGCACTTCGAGCCGCCGTGGCGCACCGCCGGGCGAGAAGTCCTCGGCCAGCCACAGGTCGCCCGCGCACTGGTAGACCACGCGCGATCCGTCGGTCGAGGCGTGGCGTGCGTAGAACTCCTCATGGTCGGTGTGACGGCGCAGATCGGAGCCGTCGTGCGCACAGGAGTAGAGATTGCCGATCCCCTCGTGGTCGGAGAGGAAGGCGATGCGGTCGCCGACGAACATCGGGCAGTCCAGGTGCCCCCGGATGCCCGGCAGCAGCCGCTCGCACTGCAGATACAGCCGCCCGGTAGCTCCGCCCCGGTAGCGCTTCCAGGAGGCGGGCTCGTGCGGCGGCTTGCCCGTGAGCAGCAGGGTCAGATGCTCCCCGCCGACGTCGGCGATCGCGATGTCGGAGATCGGCCCCCAGGGGAGGCGGCCACCGGGGCTGCCGTCGGTGGGCACCTTGTAGCCCCAGGAGAAGTACGAGAAGGGCTGGCCGTGCGAGGCGACTGCCAGGATGTGCTCGTCGGGACTCCAGCCGCAGACGCGGGTGTCGGTGCTGCCCCAGTAGGTGAGACGGCGGGCGGGGCCGCCTTCCGTCGGGGCCAGATGGATCTCGGGGTCGAGGCTGCGCCACGTCGTGTACGCGATCCGGCTTCCGTCGGGGGAGAAGCGAGGGTGGCCGATCCGGGTGCGGTCGACCGTCACGCGCCAGGCCCGCTGCGCGCGTTCGCCCGGCGCGGCGATCGGGGCCACCCACAGGTCGTCCTCGGCGGCGAAGCAGACCAGGTCCTCGTGCAGGTGGGGGAACCGGAGATACGCGCGGTCGCTCACGTCTCCAATGTCCGCGCCGGGTCCGGGGGGCGGCAACTCGTGGCGCGGACCACACATCGAAACGTTTGCGTTTCGATCGGACGGGGGCCTACTCTCGTTTTGTACGAAACGGTTTCGTGTCGATAGCGCCCGAGGGAGGTGCCCGCGATGCAGACGGAGCCACGCCCCCGGACGCGCCGCACCCGGCTCACCCCCGAACGGGAGGCCGAGCTGTACGACGCGGTGCTCGACCTCCTGCGGGAGCTCGGCTACGACGCGCTGACCATGGACGCCATCGCGGCCAGGACCCGCTCCAGCAAGGCGACCCTCTACCGCCAGTGGAACAGCAAGCCCGAACTGGTCGCCCGCGCCCTGCGGCACAACCAGCCGGTCTCACCCGCCGACCTCGACACCGGCAGCCTGCGCGGCGACGTGCAGATACTGCTGAACTCCTCCGACGACGCCCAGATGGAGAAGGACACCGCGCTGCTGCGCGGACTCGCCCACGCCGTCTACCAGAACGAGGATCTCCACACGGCGCTGCGCGAGTTGATGATCGAGCCGGAGATCGCCGAGATCAACGCCATGCTCCAGCGTGCGGTCGACCGCGGCGAGATCGCGGCCGACCTGCCCGCCCTGGAGTGGATCCCGCAGTTGCTGATCGGCGCTTTCATCTCCCGTGAGCTGATCTGGGACCGGCCCGCCGACAAGGAGTACCTCACCCGCTTCGTCCACGCCGTGATCTTCCCCGTCCTCGGCGTCTGACCCCCGGATCTCCCCGCACAACCGCATACAGGTCCCCGCTCCGGCGCGCCCGCTCTCGTCGCCGGGTCGGTACCGCACGCCCTTGTCGACCCTCGACCTCACGGGAGCGCATCTCGTCATGGCCACATTCCTCTACAAATTGGGCCGGTTCGCCTTCCGCCGGCGCCACTTCGTGATCCTCATATGGGTGGCGCTGCTGGCCGCTGTCGGAGCCGGCGCGGCCAGTGCGCCCGCCGCCACCTCCAACTCCTTCTCGATTCCCGGCACTGAGGCCCAGAAGGCGTTCGACCTGCTCGACGAGCGCTTTCCCGGCAGTAACGTCGACGGCGCGACCGCGCGTGTGGTCTTCAAGGCCCCGAAGGGCGAGACGATGACCGACCCGGCCAACCGGTCGGCGGTTCTTCAGGTCGTCGCGGAACTTGGGAAGGGCGCGCAGGTCGGTCACGTCACCGACCCGTACGAGTCCAGGGCCGTCAGCAAGGACCGTACGACCGCCTTCACCCAAGTCTCGTACGACGTCTCGGCGTTCGAACTCGAGGAGCCCACGCGCGAGGAACTCAAGGACGCGGCGAAGCACGGGGAGAAGGAGGGCCTGACGGTCGAGATCGGCGGTGACGCCCTGGAGTCCATACCCGAGACAGGGGCGAGCGAGGTCATCGGCATCGCGGTCTCCGCGGTCGTCCTCGTCATCACCTTCGGCTCGCTCGTCGCCGCTGGAATGCCGCTGCTCACCGCGCTGATCGGGGTTGGCATCGGGGTCTCCTCGATCACCGCGCTCAGCAGCGCCCTCGACCTGTCCAGCACCACCGCCACGCTGGCGACGATGATCGGGCTCGCCGTCGGCATCGACTACGCGCTCTTCATCGTCTCCCGCTACCGCGCCGAACTGATCGAGGGCAATACGCCCGAGGAGGCCGCGGGACGCGCCGTGGGCACGGCGGGTTCCGCGGTCGTCTTCGCCGGACTCACCGTCGTCATCGCCCTCGTCGGCCTGTCGGTCGTCAACATCCCGCTGCTCACGAAGATGGGCCTGGCCGCCGCCGGCACCGTCGCCATCGCCGTCCTCATCGCGCTCACGATGATTCCCGCGCTGCTCGGCGCCGCGCGCGGCCGAGTCCTGCGCCGCAAGACCCGCAAGCAGCTGTCCGCGGCGCGCAAGGACGGGAAGCAGGCGGCGGAGGCCGCCGAGGACAAGCCCAACATGGGCACCCGCTGGGCCCGCTTCGTTCTGCGGCGGCCGGTCATGGTGCTGCTGGCCGGTGTCATCGGACTCGGCGCTGTCGCCCTGCCCGTCAGCTCGCTGGAGCTCGGCCTGCCCGACGACGGGGCGAAGCCGGCCGACACCACCCAGCGCAAGGCGTACGACACCCTGGCCACGTCCTTCGGCCCCGGCTTCAACGGGCCGCTCATGCTGGCCGTGGACACGGCGGACAGCGACGACCCGAAGGCGGCCACCCAGCGCGTGGTGAAGACCGTAGCCCGTCTGGACGGGGTCGCCGCGGTCACCCCGGCCACCTTCAACAGGTTCGGCAACACCGCCATGCTGACGGTGATTCCGGAGTCCGGGCCGAGCAGCCTGGACACCGAGGATCTCGTCGCGGACATCCGGAGCACGGCGGACGACCTGAAGGCGGACACCGGCGCGGACACTCTCGTGACCGGCACGACCGCGATGAACATCGACGTCTCGAAGAAGCTCAACGACGCACTCGTGCCCTACCTCGCGCTCGTCGTCGGACTCGCCTTCCTGCTGCTGATGGTGGTCTTCCGTTCCGTGCTGGTGCCGCTGAAGGCGGCTCTCGGCTTCCTGTTGTCCGTCGTCGCCGCACTCGGCGCGGTGGTCGCGGTCTTCCAGTGGGGCTGGCTCGCGGACGTCTTCGGAGTCGAGCAGACCGGGCCGGTGATGAGCATGGTGCCGATCTTCATGGTGGGTGTCGTCTTCGGTCTCGCCATGGACTACGAGGTCTTCCTGGTGACCCGGATGCGCGAGGCGTACGTCCACGGCGAGCGGCCGGGCGAGGCCGTCGTCACCGGCTTCCGACACGGCGCCCGGGTCGTCACCGCGGCCGCCGTCATCATGATCAGCGTGTTCGCCGGATTCATCGGCTCCTCCGAGTCGATGGTCAAGATGATCGGCTTCGGCCTGGCCGTCGCCGTCGCCTTCGACGCGTTCGTGGTGCGGATGGCGATCGTTCCCGCGGTGCTCGCCCTGCTGGGCGGGGCCGCGTGGTGGCTGCCGCGCTGGATGGACAAGGTGCTGCCGAACGTCGACGTCGAGGGGGAGGGGCTGCAGAAGCGGACCGCCGTGGAGACGGCGGACGGCCCGGCCGCGGCCGGGGACACCCCGTACTCGGAACTCAGCCGCGTCTGACCGCCCTTGCCGTGTTCCGTGCCCGCTCGCCTCTCAAGGGCGGGCGGGCACGGCCGCAGGATTCGGCCGCACGGCCCGGCCGCCACCCATGGGGTGACCGGACGCGGGGGCGCACGCTGCGGGCCGCGCTCGCTTTCGCGGTGTACCCGCTCTTGCAAAGTGTTCGCAGCTAGCGGATTATCATCGAGCGGATGACCGGAAACGGTCGACCGAACGCTGCCCCTCCCCACACGCGCAGCGCGGACGCAAGCGAACCCACCGACGCAGCAGACCCCACGGATCCCAGGAGCGGAGAGCCGCCATGCATGTCCCTGACGGATTCATCAACGCCCCGGTGTCGGTGGTCACGGGGGTCGTCGCCGCGGCAGCGGTCGGCGTCAGCCTCCGCGGCGCCCGGCGCGAGCTGAGCTCCCCCGACGGGCTCGGGGGCGAGCGCACGGCGCCGCTCGCCGGTCTCATCGCAGCGTTCATCTTCGCCGTGCAGATGCTCAACTTCCCTGTCGGTGCCGCCACCAGCGGGCATCTGCTGGGCGGAGCGCTCGCCGCGATACTCGTCGGCCCGTACACCGGCGTCCTCTGCGTCTCCGTGGTCCTGCTCATGCAAGGGGTGCTGTTCGCGGACGGCGGGCTCACCGCCCTGGGCACCAACATCACCGTCATGGGCGTGGTGACGGTCGTCGTCGCCTACGGGCTCTTCCGCGGGCTGGTGAAGGTCCTGCCGCCGAGCCGCGGCTCCGTCACCGCCGCGTCCTGCGTCGCCGCCCTGGTCTCCGTACCGGCGGCCGCGATGGCCTTCACCGGCCTCTACGCCGTCGGCGGCACCACCGATGTGCCCATCGGGACGGTCTTCACCGCCATGGTCGGCGTCCACACCCTCATCGGTGTCGGCGAGGCGGCGATCACCGCGCTCACGGTGGGCGCGGTCATCGCCGTACGTCCCGATCTCGTGTACGGCGCGCGGGGGCTCGCCCGGCCGCTCGCGCTGCACACGGCACCGGCGGCGGTTCCGGCCGAGCCCGTCGCGGGACCGAGGACGGCCGAGCCCGTCGCCGCCGACCGGAAGCCGGGCGCGGGCCGCCCGGGCACCCAGCAGATCGAGGAGCGGAACCTCTGATGGCCACCGGCACCGACACCACCGGCACCACCCCCGCGCCCGGCCGGGGCACCCGCGGCGTCCGGCGCTTCTGGATCGTGGGCGTCCTCGCGGCGCTCTTCCTCGCGGGTGTCGCCAGCTACTACGCCTCCGCCAGCCCCGACGGCCTCGAGAAGGTCGCCGCCGACCACGGCATCGACAAGAAGGCCGAGGACCACGCGGCCAAGGACTCCCCGCTCGCCGACTACCGGACCAAGGACGTCGACGACGCCCGCCTCTCCGGGGGCCTCGCGGGCGTGATCGGCGTGGGTGCGACGCTGGCCGTCGGCACGGGCGTGTTCTGGGTGATCCGCCGCCGTTCGGCCACGGACTCCCCGGCGTCCGGGGAGGGCTGAGCGTTGGGAGCCGGGCACGCGCACAGGCTCTACCGGCACGGTCGCTCGCCCGTGCACCGGCTTCCCGCGCACTGCAAGCTCGCGGCGGTTCTGTGCTTCGTCCTGGCCGTGGTGTCCACCCCCCGGGAGGCGGTGTGGGCCTTCGGTGCCTACGCGCTGCTGCTCGCCGCCGTGGCCGCAACCGCCCGTGTCCCGCCGGGATTTCTGCTGCGGCGGATGCTCATCGAGGTGCCGTTCGTGGCCTTTGCCGTGCTGATGCCGTTCGTCGCGGGTGGCCCGCACATCGAGGTGGCGGGCCTCTCCCTCAGCGCGTCGGGGCTGTGGGGCGCCTGGAACATCCTCGCCAAGGGCACGCTCGGCGTCGCCGCCTCGGTGCTGCTGTCCGCCACCACCGAACTGCGCGAACTGCTGCTCGGGCTCCAGCGGTTGAGGATGCCCCCGCTGCTCGTCCAGATCGCCTCCTTCATGATCCGCTACGGCGATGTGATCGGTGACGAGATGCGCCGGATGCGCATCGCACGGGCCTCGCGCGGCTTCGAGGCGCGCGGGGTGCGCCACTGGGGCGTGCTGGCCAAGTCGGCCGGGGCGCTGTTCATCCGGAGTTACGAGCGGGGGGAGCGCGTGCACTTGGCGATGGTCAGCCGCGGGTACTCCGGCGCGATGCCGGTGATCGACGAGGTGAGCGCCACCCGGGCCCAATGGTCGTACGCCGCAGTCCTGCCCGGCGCGGCCCTCGCGGTCTGCCTGATGGGATGGACCCTGTGACAGCTCACCTCTCCGGCCGTATCCCAGGCGCTGCCGGTGCCCCCTCCCTGGAGGTCTCCGGTCTCGCCTACGCCTATCCCGACGGCCACCAGGCACTCTTCGGCGTCGATCTGACCGTTGCGCGCGGCGAACGTGTCGCGCTGCTCGGTCCCAACGGCGCCGGCAAGACCACGCTCGTTCTGCACCTCAATGGCATCCTGGTCGGCGGCACGGGCACGGTGTGCGTCGCCGGGCTGCCGGTGGAGCGGCGGAATCTCGCCGAGATCCGCCGCCGCGTCGGCATCGTCTTCCAGGACCCCGACGACCAGTTGTTCATGCCGACCGTCCGCGAGGACGTCGCGTTCGGGCCGGGCGCGGCAGGGCTGCGCGGGCCGGAGCTCCGGGCCCGCGTCGTCACCGCGCTGCAACGCGTCGGTATGGAGGACTTCGCCGACCGACCGCCGCACCACCTCTCCTTCGGGCAGCGCCGGAGGGTGGCGGTCGCCACCGTGCTCGCCATGGAGCCCGAGATCCTCGTCCTGGACGAGCCGTCGTCCAACCTCGATCCGGCCTCTCGACGCGAACTGGCCGACATCCTGCGGTCGTTGGACGTCACGGTGCTGATGGTGACCCACGACCTGCCGTACGCGCTGGAGCTGTGCCCGCGGTCGGTGGTGCTCAGCGGCGGGGCGATCGCCGCGGACGGGTGCACGCAGGACCTGCTGTGCGACGAGGAGTTGATGCGCAGCCACCGCCTGGAGCTGCCGTTCGGCTTCGACCCGCGGTCGGTCACGGCACCGACGGCGTGAGCTCGGGTCCGGAGCCGGCCCGGTCCCGGGCGCACGCCGCACGCCCCGCTGCTTCACGGCAGCATGCGCCGCTCACGGGGTCGTCTGCCGATCACGGGGTCAGGCGACCCGGTCCTTCTGGTCGGGGACGACCGACCCGTCGGCGCGGCGCATCGGGCCCGCGACACCGTCGCTGTTCATGTAGCCCTCGGTCGCGCACGGATAGGGCGTCTTCTGCCGCGGTTTGGGCTCGATGAACATCGGGTTGACCAGCCAGCGCCCGTCCGCGTTGTCGTACGCCCGGCACATCAGCTCGGTCTTGTTCCGGTTGACGGCCAGGTGCCCTGCGGTGGCGTCGTCGACGAAGGTCACATCGGTCTCGGCGTCGCCCGCACCGAACGCGATGCGGTGCTCCGGGTCCTGGAGCCGGAACGCCTCGGCGCCCTTGACGCCGTAGACGACCTTGTTGAGCCAGCAGCGCTTGCCGTCCATGTAGGTCAGCACCTCGCCGCCGGTGTCGTCCTTCACGTCGCCGCAGCCCTGGACACCATGGGTGAGACGGCCGTCCTCGACGACATTCCGCACCCCGATCAGGCGATCACCGGCGATCCCGGCACCCGGGGCCCAGGCCCGGACGATCGGCTCCGCGGAGGCCGAGACGATCCAGACGTCGAATCCGGCCTTCTGCAACGTCCCGATGAGATCGCGCTGTTGGTCGTAGTAGCGGACGTACCCGGCCATGGTGTGCGTGCCGACCTTCTGCTCGGACCCGACCGGCGCGGCGAGGGCCTGCGTACGCGCCTCGCGCGCGAAGGCGGTCAGGGCGGCGGGACTGTGACCGGCGAAGAGCTGGGTGAGCCAGACGTATCCGGGGACGGTGCGCCGATGGTTCCACTCACCGGCGAACGCCGCCTTGCCGTCCGAGGTCTCCTCGTCGAGATAGACGTCGAGGATCTCGTCGGTGCAGCCGGTGTCGGTGGAGGTCGGCAGCGGGCGCCCGGCGGGGACGGATGTGCCGCAGGCGCGGGTGAGGGCGCGATGCGCGTCGTCGGTCAGCCACTTGTTGGTGGACTTCCAGCTCCGCGGCTGAAGGATCTTGTCGTGCTTCAGCATCCAGGCGAGCGTCGCGTCGGAGACGTCGTTCTTGACGACGGTGTTGTCCCAGTCGAACGCCGCCACCGGCCGCTGTCCGTCGTGGTCGCCGGCACAGGGGCCCTGCTCGTCGATCATGCGCTGGAGCTGTTCGCGGTTGTCGCCGTACCACTTCGGAGTCGTGCTCAGGCGCGGGCAGTCGGTACGGGAGTCACCCGGGGTGCTCTTCGCGGTGGCGGCGGGGGCCGCGGTGAGCGCGACGGCGCAGGCGACCGCCAGCCCCGCCAAACCGGTCAACCCCGTCAACCCCGTTGTGAGGGCCTGTCTGCGCAACATATGACCTCCTGGCCGTGGGGGGTGGACATGTACGCCGGGGCACGGGCACGGGGCCGCTCCGGCGCCGATCACGGACCCTACAGGCGGTCGGTCCGGCCGGCCCGCACGGGTCGGCGCGGACGGACGCCGGAGGGCCGGTTCACCCCGCGTGCGCTGTTGCGATCGCTCCCAGGCACTATGGGAGGTTGTCGATGCAACGAAATTTCAGGTGGGAGAACGAACCCGTGGTGGACGTCCAGGGCAGGGTGGCCGACGGCTTCGAGCCGGTCCGGGACGCGTTCGTCCGCAACTTCGAGCAGCGGGGGGACCGCGGCGCGGCCGTCGCCGTGTACGCGGACGGGCGCAAGGTCGTCGACCTGTGGGCGGGTTCGGCCGACGCCGGCGCCGTATCCTCCGGCGCCGCCTCCGCTGCCGGTACCGGGATCCGCACCGGCCCGGCACCGGAACCCTGGAGCGAACACACCGCCCAGGTCGTACGGTCAGCCACCAAGGGCATTGCCGCCGCCGTCCCCCTGATGCTCCACCAGCGCGGCCGCCTCGACCTGGACGCACCGGTACGCACGTACTGGCCCGAGTTCAAGGCGGCGGGCAAGGACCGTGTCCTCGTACGGCATCTGCTCTCCCACCGCGCCGGCGTGCCCGTGCTCGACACCCCGCTCTCCCCGGCACGGGCCGCGGACGCCGTCTCGGGACCGGAGGCCGTGGCAGCGCAGGCACCGGCGTGGGAGCCGGGCACCGCACACGGCTACCACGCACAGACCTACAGCTGGCTGCTCGGCGAACTCGTCAGCCGGGTCACCGGGCGCAGCATCGGCCGCTGGGTCGCCGAGGAGATCGCGGGGCCGCTCGGGCTCGACCTCTGGATCGGGCTTCCCGAGCGCGAGCAGGCACGGACCGGACGCCTGGCCGACATCGAGGCGCCGCCGCGACCCGCCTCCGCGGGCCTGCGCGTCCGGCCCAAGCGGACGGTCGCCGACGCCTATCGCGATCCGTCCTCCCTCACGCGCCGCGCGTTCGGCGCCATCGACCCGCTCCCGGACGAGAACGACCCGGCCTACCGCGCCGCGGAACTCCCCGCGTCCAACGGTGTCGCCACGGCTCGCTCCCTGGCCCGGTTCTACGCCGCGCTTACCGGCCCGGTTCCCGGCACCCGCCGCAGTCTCTTCGCCCCCGCGACCCTCACCCTCGCGCGGACCGAGGAGTCCGCGGGCCCCGACCGCGTCCTCGTCGCCAACACCCGTTTCGGGCTGGGCTACATGCTCCACGGCCCGGCCTGTCCGCTGCTGTCCCCGGGCTCGTTCGGCCACCCGGGGCGCGGGGGCTCCCTGGCCTTCGCCGATCCGGAATCGGGCACGGCCTTCGCCTACATCACGAACGGCATGCAGAAGAACGTCACTGCGGACCCCCGTGCCCAGGCCCTGGTCCGGTCCGTCCACGACTGCCTGACGGCGCGGGGGCGTTGACCGGGCCGTACGTGCCCTCGCCGGCCGATGGCCGCCTCCCGGCGCGCCCCTTGGCGCGAGTGGCGTGCGGCGCGAGTGGCGCGCTGCCTCCGGCGGCAGGGCGCGGCACGGGAAGCGGGAAGGGGGCGCAGACGGGTCCGACGGGAACTGGTCCCCGACGGCCTGCGCCACGCCCCTCGGGGCGACCCCCGTCCCGGAGACCCGGCTCCGACACGGCGGGCGGGCACGGACGCCGCCGCGCCCGTACGTCACCCGGGCGGCGGCGGGCGGGTGTCACCGCCGCCCCGGCGCGGGACATAGGGGTGGGTAGCGGACCGTGGCCCGCGGGGGCGCGGTCCTCGACCGGACGCCGAAGGGGTGGCAGGTGTGAGAGACCCGGGCGCACTGACCTCGGGGCAGCGCACGGTGATGGCGGCCACCATCACGGCCAGCGCCCTGCTCTTCTCCAGCCTGACGAGCATCAGCGTCGCCCTCCCCGTCATCCAGCGGGACCTCGGCATCAGCAGTTCGGCCCTGCACTGGGTGATCGTGGCCGCCTTGCTCCCGCTCTGCGCGCTGGCCGTGGTCAGCGGGAGGCTGGGCGACGTGCTCGGGCGCCGCCGCGTCTTCCTGGCGGGCATCCTCTGCTTCGGCGCCGGGTCGGTGGTGTGCGCCATCGCCCCCGACGAAGTGCTGCTGGTGGCGGGTCGTGGCATCCAGGGTGTGGGCGTCGCTCTCGCCGTACCCTTGGCCCTCGCCAACCTCACCAGCGCCCTGCCCGGGCACCGGCGAGGCTGGGCGATCGGTGTGCTGTCCGCGGTCACCACGGGCGTCTCGGTCGTCGTGCCGCCGTCCGTCGCGATCCTGGTGCACTTCGCGAGCTGGCGCTGGCTCTTCGTCGCCTTCGTGCCCGTCACGGTCTACGTCTTCCTGGCTGGGAGCCGTCATATCGCCGAGTCGCCGCGCGCCCCCGGTGCCTCGATGGACGTGCGGGGATGCCTGTTCATCGCGGGCGGCCTCACCCTGCTGGTCTTCGCCTTCGAGCGCTCGTCGGACTGGGGCTTCACCAATCGCCAGACCCTGGCGCCACTGGCCGCGGGCCTCCTGCTGCTCGTGGCCTTCGCCCGAGCCGAGCGGCGGGCCACCGATCCGCTCCTCGATCTGCGGCCGCTGGTCCGCTCCGGGGTCTCCGTACCCCTGACCGCCCTCGCCTTCGCCCAGTGCGCGGTCATCGTGGTCACCGTGTATGTGACGCTGTACCTGCAGCAGGTCCTCGACCTCGGCACCATCGAGACGGGCCTGTTGATGCTCCCCACGAGCGTGGGCTCCGTCCTGCTCGGGCCGGTCGTCGGACGGCTGACCGACCGCGGCGCCGGCCACCACCTCGTCCTCGGCGGCATGACGCTGCTGACTGTCGCGCTGCTGTGGCTCGCCGTGGGGGTGGACCACCGCCACGGGGCCCTGCTCGTGCCCGCGCTCTTCCTGCTCGGTCTCGCCGTGCCCCTGGTCTATCCGTCGGCCGGCGCGCTGAGCCTGGGCGCACTGCCCGCCTCCGCGCGCGGTGTGGCCGCGAGCCTGCAGATCGAGGCCCGCCAGATCGGCGCGACCATGGGACTCGCCCTGATGAGCGCCCTGTTCACGGCCGTGGAGTGGGACGAGCGGAATGCCCGGCTCGCCGATCCGGCGGAGCACTTCACCGCCGACGAGGAGAACAAGCTCGACACCGTCCTCACCGAGGCGGAGAAGGGCCAGGCACTGCTGGCCCGCCTCCCGCCCGCCGAACGCCGTAAGGTCCACGACGCGGCCGACGCCGCCTTCTCCACGGCGCTGAACACCACCCTGATCGCGGCGGCCGGGTTGCTGTTCCTGGGCGTACTGCTCGCGCTGGGCGTCTTCCATGTGCCGCGCCGCGGCAGGCGGAGGCCCGGGCCGTAGGAGCCGGTCCGCTGTCGAGCCGGTGCGGATAGCGGGGTCCCGCGAATCAGCGTACGGGGATGGCGAGTTCGCGGCCTCGGTAGAACGACTCCCGCTCCTCCAGTACGTACGGAGCCATCGCCTCGCGCCGCCGCGCCTCTCCTTCGGAGGACCGCCATGCGTCGCACGACTCCCGGGAGTCCCAGAAGGAGACTCCGATGATCTCCAGCCCGTCCTCCGACCAGTAGGCGTACGCGTGCCGCAGTCCCTCGGGGTAGGGGGCGGGCCGCCATGCCCGCTCGAAGTCATCCAGCATCCCCGGCTTGATGCGGCGCGTGGTAATCCAGACGAAGTGATCTTCCATCACGGCCTCCTCCGAGGCGTCAGCCGTGCGCGCAAAGGCGCTTCTGTGACCACCGTAGGACCGGTCCGCCACTTCCGCCTCGCGAGCGGCCCGCGCCCGGCGCCGGGAACGCGGCCGCGCCGGTGACGGTGGTCACCGGCGCGGCTGGTTGATGTGCTGTGGCTGGTCGAGCCGAGGCTCAGTGGCCCTTGGTGAAAGAGCGGTCGTAGGTCCCGCACTGGGTCTCGCGCTTGATCTGGCCGAGCGGGACGTCGATTCCGGTCCCGGGGTCACCACAGGACTGGTTCTGCCGGCCGTTCTGCGCGGTGTTGGACTCGGGCCCGACGACCTGTCCCGCGTCGGCCGAGGCCCGGCCGCGGTAGGTGGTCGCGGAGCCCTTCTTCTTGGAGTGGTCGGCCGCGACGCACGTGGTGTGCTTGCGGATGGTGGCCAGGACGTTGACCGTGAGCGTGTCGGAGGCATTGCCGCAGCGGAGGTTCTGCTTACCCGTCTGGGCGGTGTTCACCTGCTGACCCGTCGAGGTCCCGCCCAGCGCCTTGGCGCCGGCGGCGTGGTCACCGTGGCCGCCATACCCCTTGTGTCCCTTGTAGCCCTTGTGGTCCTTGTAGCCCTTGTGGTCCTTGTGCCCCTTGTGGCCGCGCTTCTTGCCCGGGTCGACGGCCACACACCTGGTGTCCTTGTTGATGGTGCCCGCGACATTGATCGTGATCACGTCGGCCGAGTTGCCGCAGTTGAGGTTCTGCTTGCCGGACTGGGCCGTGTTGACCTGGGGGCCCACCGTGGTGCCGCCGATGGCCGTCGCACCGCCGAAGTGGCCGGTGTGGCGCCGCGTGTGGCCGTCCTTGTCGACGCAGTTCTTCGGGATGTTCCTGGTCTCGGCCAAGTTGATGGTGATCAGCCGGGCCGAGTTGCCGCAGTTGAGGTTCTGCTCGCCGTCCTGGTCCAGGTTCTTCTGGCCGCTGAACGGGCTGCCGTCCAGGACATCGGCGAAGGCGTGGCCGCCGCCGACCGAGACCAGGGCCCCGGTGGTGAGCACAGCCGCGGCCACCCGGCGGATTTGCAGCATGGTCGCCTTTGGTGACGCGTGCCGTCCCTGCCCCATCGTGGTGTCTCCTGTCATCACTTCGAACCCGGTCCGCATCCCGTCTGCAACGCGGCCACCGTGATTCATAACTCCCGATTCGCCGGGAAGGTAACGTATTTAGGTCAATGCACTGTCTCCGGCCGCTCATTCGGGTGGAGACAGGTGGCGGGGTCACCACACACGGGTGACCCCGTCACCTCACTTGTGGAACCAGCCGAGCTTCTTCGAGTTGTCGACGGCGACGCACTTTGTCGTGTCACGAGAGCTGGAGAGGGTGATCGTGGCGTTGTTGGCGTTGGCGCAGTCGAGGTTCTGCCGCCCTTCCTGCGCAAGGTTCTGCTGAAAGAGGTCCATCGCCGAGGAGCTCCCGCTCGCCTCTGCGCCGCCGCTGAACTCCGCGGTGCCCACGCTTCCGGAGCGGTCCACCGCCGTGCAGTGGACCTTGCCGCTGACGCCCGTCACGGTCAGGTTGGTGGCGTTGGCGTTGGCGCAGTGGCTGTTCTGCCGGCCTTCCTGCGCGACGTTCTGCTCGGCCGCGGACATCGCGGACGAGCCGCCGTCGACCTCGGCGCCCTTGCCCTTGACGAAGGTCTTGCGGTTGAGCGAGCCGTCGACGTGCTTGCATCGTCCCTCCAGACGGCCCCCGGAGAGAGTGATGCTGGTGGAGTTGGCGTTGGCGCAGTTGGCGTTCTGCCGGCCCTCCTGGCCCACGTTCTGCTGGTTCAGGCCCGCAGAAGCGCTCCCACCGTTGACCCGGGCGCCACCTCCCTTGACGACGGCGTTCTCGTTGAAGGAGCGGTCCTTGTTGCCGCAGAAGCCCTCCAGCCGACCCCCGCTGACATCGATGACGGTCGCGTTGAAGTCGGCGCAACTGGTGTTCTGCCGGCCTTCCTGGGCCGTGTTCTGCTCCACCGCGTCGGCGACTCCTCCGGAGCCGCCGTTGGTCTCCACTCCGCCACCCTCGTACCGCGTGAAGCGGTTGAACGAGTCGTCCCAGTCGGCGCAGCGCACCGCGTGCCGGCCTCCGGTGACGGTGAGATCCGTCAGATTGGCCTGGCCGCAGTGGTTGTTCTGGCCGCCCCGCTGAGCCGCGTTCTGCTGCACCAGACCCGTGGTTGCCGAGCCGCCGTTGACATCGGCGGCACCCTTCTTGACGACGCTCCCGTAGTTGAAGGAGCCGTTGCCGGTCCTGCACTCGCCGTCGAGCCTGCTGCCCGAGAGACTGAACACCTCGTCCAAGGCGTTCGGCTGCGAGCAGTTGTTGTTCTGCTTGCTCTCCTGAGCCGTGCTCTGCTGGAACACTTGGCCCGCGGTGGCCGAACCGCCCCGGGCATTGGCGCTGGGACCGTCCGCGAAAGCCGTCGTCGAACCGAGGCTCGCCAGCCCGCCCAAGGCCATGGCCACCACTGACGTGGCCGTTGTGACCTTACGTCCTCGCATCATTCCTCCTGGTCGGTTGGCGGCGGACACTACTGCCCAACGGCCCCCGCGTCCGACCGGACATGGTGAGAGCCCGAGGTACCCCCGGACGGCCTAGTGCCGCCCCGTCGCCAGAAGCGGAGTTGACGCGCTCGTACCGCATCGTCGCGGAACCGGGCGGTTCAACCGGCGCGCAGCATCAGACCGATGCCCAGGACCATCAGACCCGCCGCGGCGATCCTCGGTCCGCCGAAGCGCTCCTTGAAGAAGATCGCCCCGATCGCCGCGCCCACGATGATCGACGACTCGCGGAGCGCGGCTATCGGCGCGAGCGCCGCGCGCGTCTGGGCCCATAGGACCAGGCTGTACGCGGACAGCGACATGACGCCGCCCAGCAGGCCGCGCGCGGCCGCCGGGCGCAGTTGCACGAGGAGTTGGGTGCCCCGGGTGGCCAGCGCGTACGCCGGGATGACCAGGCCCTGGAGGGCCACGAGGCACGCGGTGTAGCCGAGCGCCGTGCCGGAGGAGCGGACGCCGATGCCGTCCAACACTGTGTACGAGGCGATGGCCAGACCTGTGGCGAGGGCCGCCGTCAGCGCCGGCCAGTGCGGGCGCGTATCGCGTCCTCGGATGCCCCACAGGGCGACGCCGACCAGGCCCGCCGAGGCGACGGCCACCCCCGCCGACGCCCATCCGTCCGGTACCTCGCCGATGAAGGCGGCGGCGAGGACCGTGACGACCAGCGGTGCCGTGCCCCGCGCGATCGGGTACATCTGGCCGAAGTCGCCCAGCATGAACGACCGCATGAGCAGCGTCTGGTAGGCGACGTGCAGTACGACGGAGGCCAGCAGCCACGGCCAGGCACCGGCCCTCGGGAGCGGTACGAACGCCGCCACGGCCAGACCGCACACTCCGGCAGCCGTGCCGATCAGCGTGAAGGCGACCAACTGGTCCTTGATGTGGTGGGCCAGGGCGTTCCAGCTCGCGTGGGTGATCGCGGCCAGCAGCACGGCCGCCGCGACGACCGGCGTCACGCCGGGCGCTCGCGCACGGCGGGGCGCTCGCGCACGTCGGCGAGGGCCCCGCCCGCGTGGCGCACCAGGGCCTCCGGGCCGATCGGGAAGACGGTGTACGGGGTGCCCGCCGCGGCCCACACCACCTCGTGGCCGAGCAGCCCGCGGTCGACGAGTACGCGCGTACGGGTCCGGTGTCCGAAGGGCGGTACGCCGCCGATCGCGTAGCCCGTCGTCTCCCGTACGAGCCCGGCGTCCGCGCGGCGGACCCCGGAGGCGCCGAGCACGGCCCGTACGCGTTCGGTGTCCACCCGGGACGCGCCGTCCATCAGCACCAGCACCGGCTGCCCGTCCGCCTCGAAGATCAGGGACTTGACGATCTGGTTCAGCTCGCAGCCGACCGCCGCGGCCGCGTCCACGGCCGTACGGGTCGCGTCGGGGAAGCGCCGCACCTCGACGTCGAGGCCCAGCTCGCGCAGCGCTGCCGCGAATTGGGGGTGGGCCGCGCCGTGAAGGGGGTCAGGGGGTGTGGCCATGGCTCCGACGCTAGCGGTCCGTGCATGAGCCACGCGAGTGTGATTCCGACCGCACGGCCGGACGACCGCACGGCCGGACGACGGCAGGACGCGACGGCGGGCGCGGGGGAACTCCCGCGCCCGCCTGCGCAGGTGCGTGCGGCCGCGGCGGGTCAGCCGCCCAGCCGCAGAAGCTGCGCCACCAGCGGCCCGGCCGACGAGCCGCCGTGGCCGCCGCCGGGCACGACCGCCGAGGCGGCCAGGTCACCGCGGTACGCCGTGAACCAGCCGTTCGCCTCCTTCTGGCCGTCCACCTCGGCCGAGCCCGTCTTCGCGCCGATGTCCCCGCTCATCCCGGCCATGGCCTCGGCAGCCGTGCCCGCTGTCGCCGTGAGCCGCATCAGGGCACGGAGCTGGTCCGCCGCGGACGGCGAGAGCGCGCGGGAGGCCTTGGCCACCTGCCGGTCGTCGACCGAGGGCGCGACGATGAACGGCTGGTGGAAGCTGCCGGTACGCACGGTGGCGGCGACCGACGCCATGTTCAGCGGGTTCATCCGGACGCCGCCCTGCCCGATGAGGGAGGCCGCCATCTGCGCCTGGCTCTGCACCGGCACCGAGCCGTCGAACGTCGGCACTCCGGTCTGCCAGTCGAGGCCGATGCCGAAGACCTCCCGCGCCTGCTTGGTGAGGTCGCCGTCGTGGAGCTTCTTGGCCTGCGTGATGAAGGCGGTGTTGCAGGAGCGGGCGAAGCTCTGCGCGAAGGTCCCGTTCTTGATCTGGAACTTGTCGTCATTCTGGAACTTCCATCCCCCGTACCTCTCGTACTTGGGACAGGGGTGCGGCTTGTCGTAGCCCGCAAGGCCCTTCTCCAGCAGCAGCGAGGAGGTGATGACCTTCATGGTCGAGCCCGGGGCGTACGAGCCCTGGAACGCGGAGTTGAACCCCGACGCGGGCGAGTTGGCCACGGCGAGGATCTCGCCGGTGCTCGCCTTGAGAGCCACCATCGCCGCCTTGCTGTACTTGCGCACGGCCTGCTCGGCCGCCGACTGCAGGCCCGAGTCGAGGGTCGTACGGAGCGTGCCGGGCGTGCCCTTGGAGAGCACCTTCAGGGTCTCGTCGGGGCGCTTCCCGCTGTCGGCCGCACCGGACCCGTTCTCCTTCGCGCGCGCGATCCACAGCTCGACGCCGGCCTTGCCGCCGGCCTTGTCGCCGTAGCGCTCGCGCAGGGCGGCGAGCACGCTGTGCAGTGCCGGGTGCTCCTTCTCCGTCAGCTCGGCGCCGTCGCGGTCGACGGCCTTGATGGGCGGGGCGTCGGCCTCGCCGGTCCTGAGGGTGTCGCCCTCGCGCAGTTTCGGGTGGACGACGGCGGGCCGCCAGTCGACGACCGCCCGGCCCGTGGTCTTCTGGCGGGTCACGGTGAGCCGGGACTCGTATGCCCAAGTGGCCTTCTTCCCGCTGTGCGAGATCACCGCGCTGACGTCGAAGGGCACGGTGCGGCCGGTGGCCGCGCCGGGCTCCAGCGCGACCCGCTCGATGTGCGCGCCCTTGCGGTAGTCGGTCAGCGCGGCCTTCGCGGCGCCGCGGCTGTCGGTGAGTGCGGCGGCCCCGGAGGCGTTGCCGCTCTGCCATGCGTCGAGGAACTCCCGTGCCGTGGTGCGCACTTCGGCCGCGCTCGGCGGGCCGGTCCTGATGGACGGCTTGTCCCCGACGGCGCTGAGGTCCAGCGGACCGCCGGAGGAATCGTCGCCCCCCATCAGGGCATACGCCCCGAATCCAGCGGCCCCCACCATTGCGGCGAACACACCGCCGATGACGGCGGCCTTCGCGCCACTGCGCATGACAGAACCCCCACAGTTCCCGTGTCCCTCGGATACCGGACTCCTTAATCAGTTGATTAAGGAGTCCTGGCGCGGCGAACTCTACGTCATCAGGGCGACATCACACCCAGGTCTCGAGCCTTATGCGGTCCCGCCACGACTCGATGGGGGCCCGGCCTGTCCAGGGGATCGTCCGGCCTGTGCAAAAGGGGGCAATTCCGGATGAAGGCCTTGTGGTGCCGGTCGACATCCGGTGCGTCGGCGGAATCGCGTCCACACCCGTGCCCCTGGTGGCACGGACGTGCAGGAGTGCCGAGGCGCACCCCACTCGTCAAGACCTCTTAAGGACTCGTTATGCTGCCGTCGTCGGGTCGACAGGACTCCGGGGGCGGTGGGAGGGCGCGGTGGCGAAAGCGTACGAGCGGATCGCGGGCGACCTGCGGGAGTCGATCCGCGCCGGACGGCTGGGGCCTGGTGACCGGTTGCCTCCCGAGACGAAGCTCGCCGAGCGGTACCGCAGGAGCGTGCCGACGGTCCGTGACGCACTGCGCCTGCTGCAGGCCGAAGGTCTCATCGAGAAGCAGCACGGCCGGGGGAACTTCGTCCGCCGCCCGCGCACACCCGTACGGCGCGCCAACCAGCGTCACCAGTGGGAGAAGGACCGCGCGCGACAGCCCCTGGAGCAGCGGGCGAAAACCGGTTCCACGGAGCACGACACCGGCCTCGAGCTCGACGACCTCGTGTTCAACGCCGTGTACCGCGACATCCCGGCGGGCCCGGAGATCGCGCGCGCCTTCGACGTGCCGGAGGGCACCACGCTGCTGGAGCGCACCTTCCGCACCCGCTACCGCGCCGAGAGCGCGCCGTTCAGCATGGTGACGTCGTACCTCGTGCGCGCCATGGTGGCGGCGAACCCCGAACTCCTGGACGAGAGGAACGAGCCGTGGCCGGGAGGCACGCAGAACCAGCTCTACACGGTCGGCATCGAACTGGACCGCGTCGAGGAGCGCATCACGGCGCGGCCGCCGACGCCGGACGAGGCCGAAGAGCTGGGACTGCCACCGGGAACGGCCGTGATCGAGCTGAGGAAGACCATGTACGACACGGATGACCGCGCCGTGGAAATCTCCGATGTCCTCCTCCCGGGCGACCGTACGGAGATGCACTTCACCACGCACCTGGAAAGGTGGTGAATCCCGTGTCCCGTCGTCGCATCAGCGTCGTCACCCCGGTCCACGCGCCGTCCGCCCGCTTCCTGCCGGAGGCGTACGCGTCGCTGCGCGAGCAGCAGCTGCCGGAGGGGTGGGAGTGGCACTGGGTCATTCAGGAGGACGGTACGACCGGCGAGGTCGCTCCCCACGTCCCGGACGATCCCCGAGTGACTTTCCGCCAGGGGCGCCCCGGAGGCCCGGGCGTCGCGCGCACGATGGCTCTTGCCCACGCGGACGGCCGGTACGTGAAAGTCCTGGACGCCGACGACCAGTTGATGTCCGGCGCCCTGGCCCGCGACCTGGCCGTCCTCGAGGCGGACGGCGATATCGCCTGGGCGACCTCACGGGTTCTCGACCTGCTTCCCGACGGCTCCACGGCCGGCTTCGACCAGGACCCGGAGGGCGGGCCCATCGAGCGCGGGGCCGTGCTGGAGCACTGGCGGGCCCATGGATTCCGGGCGCAGGTCCACCCGGCCACGCTCATCGTCCGCCGCGACCTGCTGCTCGCGCTGGGCGGCTGGATGGCACTGCCGGCCTCGGAGGACACGGGCCTGCTGCTGGCGCTGAACGCCGTCGGCCGGGGCTGGTTCACCCGCGAGTACGGGCTCCTGTACCGCAAGTGGCCGGGCCAGGCCACAAGTCAGGCCAGCCACACGGACGCCGGGGAGCGGGATGCCCGCATGGCTGTCGTGGAGGCGAGGGCGCGGGCTGCCGCAGGCCTCGTGTGGCGGTCCGGCGACGGCGGGGGCGTCGGCTCCCGCTGATCACCCTGTTGCGCAGAAGCCGCCGACAGCGTCGAAAGCTGTCGAAAGCGGGCCGACGGCCGTCGATCCGGAGTTGTGGCTCAGTTGTGGCTCAGGTTTTCCGTCTTCCGTTGCGTACCGGCGGCGATCGCGCTGGGGGCGCCTTGCGGTGGGCGCGGCCGGTCCATGGTCACCAATCCCTCACATCCGGACGTACAACTGGTAACGCCCCTTTCGAGTCGCACTTCACGAACGCGGTGCACTCCGCGCCGCACCGGACGATTCGAAGGGCCTCACGCATGTCCCGAGCACGACGCAGAACTCGTTCCGCGCGGCTGACCGCGTCTCTCGCAGCGGCGGCGCTGCTCGCCGGAGGAGCCGGTGTCTGGGCCCTCAGCGGGGGTGCCCAGGCCGCCACCGGGTCGGCGGACGCCCAGGACGACTTCAATGGCGACGGTTACGCGGACCTGGTCGTCGGCGCACCGGACGCCAAGGTCTCGGGCAAGAGCAGGGCGGGTTACGTGGCCGTCATGTACGGCTCGGCCGACGGGCTCTCCGCCTCCCGCAAGAAGATCATCAGCCGCTCCACCAGCGGCATCCCCGGCTCCGCCACCGCCGACCAGCAATTCGGCGCGAGCTTCACCAAGGGCGACCTGGACGGCGACGGTTACAGCGACCTCGTGATCGCCGGCGCCGAAGCGGGCTCCGTCATCCTGTGGGGCTCCGCCTCCGGCCTCACCGGTGGCACGAACATCGCCAAGTACGGTGCCGTGCCGCAGATCGGTGACTTCGACGGCGACCACACCCCGGACCTCGCCCTGTTCTCCGAGCAGTCCGTCGGCGGCGACGACCCCGAGGGCGCCCCCGCCACCCTGTGGAAGGGCCCCGTATCCCGTGCCGGGAAGCCGGCCGCGGTCCTCAACATCCTGGACAAGTCCGAGTGGTGGGGCTGGGAGGAGGACGACGCGTCCTGCGCCACCGGCGGCGGCTGCGAGGACGGTCCCGATTCGATCACCGGTCCTGTCAAGTCCGGCCACGTCGGCGACATCAACGGCGACGGCAAGGACGACATCGTCCAGTGGGCGTACACGGGCGACGGTACCTGGGGCAATCGCGTGCTCTACGGCGGCGGTTCGGGCTTCACCGAGGACCGGGCGCCCGGAGACACCGCGGGCGAGGACACCGGCACCGGCGTGGGCGATGTGAACGGCGACGGGTTCGACGACGTGGTGGTGGGCACCGACGGCTGGAACGACAAGGTGCGGGTCGCGTGGGGCTCGTCCTCCGGCCTGTCCGACGAGAACGTGCAGACCTTCGACCAGGACCTGGCCGGTTTCCCCGGAGCCGAGGAGGACGGGGACCAACTCGGCGCCTCGGTCTCCGTCGGCGACGTCACGGGCGACGGCTGTGCCGACATCGCGCTCGGCATTCCGGGGGAGGACGTCGGCAGCACGTCCGACGCCGGTTCGATCGCGCTGCTCCGGGGCAGCGCCTCCGGTGTCACCGGTACCGGAGCGCAGACCTTCCACCAGAACACCTCCGGTGTGCCCGGAGTGGCGGAGAAGAACGACCGGTTCGGCGAGAGCACGGCACTCCTCGACGTGGACGGCAACGGCCATGCCGACCTCGCCGCAGGCTCCCCGCCCGAGAACGGCGAGAACGGCGCGGCCTGGGTCCTGCGCGGTACGAAGACGGGTCTCACCGCCACGTCCGCCTACGCCTTCGGCCCCAAGACCGTCTCCGCGCCCTACGCGGACGCCCACTTCGGTGCCGCCCTGCGCTGACCGGCCGCCCGCCCAACGGGCCGGGCACGCCAGGCCTCCAGCGCGTACGCGTGCGGGGCGAGCCGCTGCGGCGGGCGGGCCGGCGAGCCGGACGTGCGACGGTTGATATCCGGTGTGTGCAGTGACACGGGATCAGCCGTGCGAGCACACACCGGTATCGATTGCAGCGGCGGCCGACCGCCGCGGGCCCGGCTCTCGACTCCGGGAGCCGAACCTCTTCAGGGCAGGGTCTCTGCGTCGACCCTGGAGAAGATGAGGTCGCTCTCCTCGGTGACCGGCCCTCGCAGACGGACCGGCACCAGGGGAGGGCGGAGCTGGGCGGCGACGTAGCTCTCCGGGCTGTAGTCGTTGGCGAGGCGGTAGGCGTGGAAACCGTGCGCACGCATGGTCTCCATCAGCTCGTCGACGGAGTCGCCCAGTTGAGCCATGCGGTCCGGGGTGACCTCGACCGTGATCTCCGCGTCGGGACGGAGGCGATCGAGCATGGGCTCCAGACCGCGGACGACGCCGCCCTCCGCGCCCTCCACATCAACCTTGATCACTCGTGCGTCGGCGATCTCTGCGGCGGTGAGGAGGTCCGGAAGCGTACGGGCCTCGATCTCGAAGGTGGACTCGGCCGGCCCCTCGTACGGCACGACGCTGTTGGCCCCCATGTTCGTGGAGCTCGCGAGGACGAACGTGAGCGGCTGCTGCCGGTCCGACACAGCGGTGTTGACGGTGCGGATGTTGGCGCGGGCGTTGAGCCGTGCGTTCACGAGAAGCCGGTCGTGGAAGGACGGCGATGCCTCGATGGCCACGACACGGCCGCCGTCTCCCACGAGGGTCGAGGCCAGCAGGCTGAAGTACCCGATGTTCGCCCCGACATCGACGAACGTGTCACCGGGGCGGAGACGATGCCGAAGCCAGTGCGTCATGTGCGGCTCCCACACCCCGAAGAGGTACAGGTACCGCTGGATGAGGTCTCGGGTGTCGACGGCGAACGTGGCGCCGAACCGAGCAGGAACGGCGCGACGCCGGGGCCGATCACGCAGCACCGCGTTCAGACCCCGGCTCACCAGGAACCGCTTCCCCACGTGCCACCGGCAGCCCCGCACGTAGGAACGGCACAGCGTGACCATGACCTCCGCCGTCCTGGACGCCACGATCCCCTCCCTGCAGGCCGACGTGATCCAGTACGCGTCGACATTACAGCCGGTGCGTGGAGGGCGCGCCGGGCCGGGGGGATGAGGCCGCCGGTACTGGCTTCGGCCGGGTTGCGGGGAGGGCGGCGGGGTTGCGCTCGGGACGGGGAGCGCGTGGCCCCTACGTATTGCCGGCGGCGGCGAGCCAGTGAGCGACTCTGCGTACCGAGGCCTCGTCCAGCGTGTCGACCAGGGCCTGAATGGCTGCCGTGTCCTCCGGGGCCAGATCGTAGATGCCCGCCTTGCTGAGGCCGGCCATCAGGGCCTGTTGGCGGCGGTCCGCCATCCGTTCCACGTGCCTGGCGTGGCCGCGCGGCTTGTCTGGCTCCGGCTCGGGCGCTGTCTTGGGCGGTTCGGGGGCCGAGGCGGCGAAGCGCTTCCAGGAACCGTTCTCGGGGCCCCAGAGTTCGGTGGCCGCCTTCTCCCCGCGGGCCCGCGTGGTCCGGGACATCTCGCCCAGCGCGTACTGGACGGGGGATCGGTGAGCGGACTCCGCCGCTACGTGCCAGGACTTCGACGAGGGCCTGTAGAACATCGCCACCCACCGTGGGGTGCCTGACGGTTCCGGGCTCTGGGGAGGCGTCTCCATCACGCTGACCCTTCGTGAGGCGGTGTCCGGTTGGGAAGGGCAAAGGTATCTGACGACCCATCAGTTATCTATACGTTCAACGGAGTTGTGGCAGTACGTCCACCGTGCCCGGGCCGCGCCTCCTAAGATCTTCGGACATCTGCAAGACTGCCGCGTCTGGGGGAAATAGGTGGGGGCCCTTGAGCAGTTCGTCACGATTGCAGCGGTGCTGCTGGGTGCGTTGACCACCCATCTCACGAACTACGCGATGGAGCAGAACCGGAACCGCTACGAGCTCCTGACGCGATGGGACGACAGGAAGCTCGCCGCCTACGAGGGCTACGTGGACGCGGTACGGGCCTCGATCTTCCTGGCCGTGCAGCTCTACGAACACGTGGAGGGCCTGCGCCGGAGCGACACGGGCGAACAGGAAATGACGGCCGAGCTCGCCGAGGCCGCCAGGCATCGTGGGCGCGCCTTCGAGCGCATCATGCTGCTCGGCGGGGACGACGTCATCGAGGCCGCCCATGAGCTGAACGCTGCGGCGATCGAGGTCGACTGGCAGGCCACGCGCAAGGTCGACGGGACGCTGGAGAAGTGGCGTGAGCGCAACCGTGCCGTGTTCCGCGAGATCAACGATTTCCACGAGGCCGCCCGGGTGGATCTGGGCGTTCAGGGCAGCGTCAAGGGGGAGAAGCACCCGGAGCGCGATCTGCTCCTGCCTCCCGCGGGGAGCGGCACAGCGAATGACGCCGCCCAGCCCCAATGACCCGGGTCGGTGTGGTCGGCAGTAGGCAGCGACCTTGTAGAGGACTTGCCGACGGTCGCTGTGGTCGGCAGCACCCCGGCTGGGCCGTCCGTGGGCCGTCCGTGGGCCGTCCTGGGGAGGCCCACGACACCTGGCAGCGAACGACAACGACCGGCAACGGGCACGGCGGGCACGGCACCAACCGGTGCCGCGCCCGCCGTCGTTGCTGCTAGACCCAGGTGTCGAGCCACATGCGATCCCGCCACGAATCGAGCGGGATCGCCTGGCCCGTGTAGATCGGCCAGAAGTAGATGAAGTTCCAGACGATGAGCAGGACCAGAACCCCGGCGCCGACCGCGCCCATGGCCCGGCGGCGTTCGCTCGATCCCCGTGGCCCGAGCATCGCACCCAGCATCATCGCCAGGGCCAGGCACAGGAACGGCACGAACACCACGGCGTAGAAGAGGAAGATCGTGCGCTCCTGGTACATGAACCAGGGCAGCCAGCCCGCCGCGATGCCGCAGAGGATCGCCCCCGCGCGCCAGTCCCTGCGAAACGCCCAGCGGTAGAGCACGTACAGCACCGCGAAGCACGCCGCCCACCACAGCAGCGGAGTGCCGATCGCCAGGACCTCACGGGCGCACTTGTCGGCCGTGTCCACCGGGCAGCCGTCCTGACCCGCGCGCGGGGACTCGTAGAAGTACGAAACAGGGCGGCCGAGGACCAGCCAGCTCCAGGGGTTGGACTGGTAGGTGTGCGGCGAGGTCAGCTTGACGTGGAAGTCGTAGACCTCGGCCTGGTAGTGCCACAGGCTGCGCAGTCCGCCGGGCAGCCAGCTCCAGAGGCCGCCCTGGTGGGGCGGGGTCGACGCCCAGTCGCGGAAGTAGCCGCC
Source organism: Streptomyces sp. NPDC051776 (assembly GCF_040681345.1). Classification (NCBI taxonomy): domain Bacteria; kingdom Bacillati; phylum Actinomycetota; class Actinomycetes; order Kitasatosporales; family Streptomycetaceae; genus Streptomyces; species Streptomyces sp. NPDC051776. The sequence continues at coordinate 299,021 of NZ_JBFAYQ010000001.1, forward strand.
CCGGGTGGCGAACCAGCCGGTCCAGGAGGCGATGTACGTCGCGATGGCGACCGGCAGCGTCGACAGGAAGGCGGGCAGGGCGTCCCGCTTCAGCATCGCGCGGTGCGGGCGCCGGGCCCCGGCCGTACGGCGTGCGGCGGCGTCCCACAGGACGGTGAGGATGCCGAACGCCGCCAGGATGTAGAGGCCGTTCCACTTCGTGGCGATCGCCAGGCCCAGGCAGAGGCCCGCGGCCAGCCGCCACGGACGCAGCCCCAGCCGCAGCCGGTCCCCGACGTCGGGGTCGGGGAGCACATCGGTGTCGCTCGCGTCCTTCGGCAGGGCGGCGGCCAGTTTCGCCCGTGTCCTGTCCCGGTCGACGAGCAGGCAGCCGAAGGCGGCCAGCACCCAGAACATGAGCACCAGATCGAGCAGCGCCGTGCGGCTCATCACGAAGTGCAGGCCGTCGACCGCCAGCAGGGCACCGGCCAGGCAGCCCAGCGCGGTGGAGCGGAGCAGCCGCCGACCGATCCGGCAGAGCATCAGCACGGAGAGCGTGCCGAGCACCGCCGCAATGAAGCGCCACCCGAAGGGGGTGAGACCGAAGAGCTGCTCGCCGAGCGCGATCGTCCACTTCCCGACGGGCGGGTGGACGACATAGCTGTGCTCGGGGCTGAGCGGGATCTTCTGGGGGTCGCCCAGGATCAGATCGTTGGCATTCTTCGGCCAGGTCCCCTCGTATCCGTACCGGAGCAGCGACCAGGCGTCCTTCGCGTAGTACGTCTCGTCGAATATCACCGCCCGGGGGCTGCCGAGGTGCCAGAACCGGAGCAGGCCCGCGACGACGGCGACGAGCACGGGACCGCCCCAGGCGGACCATCGGGCCAGCCGGTCCGCGGCGCGCGGGCCGAGGCCGAGCATGGCCCAGGGCCGGGTGGCGGGGGCCGGATAGGGGGGCACGAGCCTCTCCCGCAGCGGCGTCCGCGGCCGGTCCACGTGCCCGAAGCGGCGAAGCCGCAGCTGCCATGCGGTCGGTGCGGCTGCGCGTTCCGCCGCCTCGCCGCCGTGCTGTTCGCCGGCCACGGGTCGTGCTCCTGTCGCGGTGTCACTGGTCACCGCGCCATCGTAGGGAACCCGGCCGGGCGCGTGTGCCTCCCGCCCCGCGGCGGGTGCGGGCACCCCTCGCACGGGTTGACCCGGTACGGGCGCGGGCGGCCGGGTGCGCCGCCCAGAAGGCGCCGGCCGCCCGTCCCGGAGCCGGGGCCTGGGAGGATGGCAGGCGTGACTGGAACGCTCGTACTCGCAGGGACCCCCATCGGCGACGTCGCGGACGCCCCGCCCCGGCTCGCCGCCGAGCTGGAGACCGCCGATGTGGTGGCGGCCGAGGACACGCGGCGGCTGCGCCGCCTCGCGCAGGCGCTCGGTGTGCAGCCCAAAGGCCGTGTCGTCTCGTACTTCGAGGGCAACGAGTCCGCGCGGACGCCGGAACTGGTCGAGGCGCTGGAGGGCGGGGCCCGGGTGCTACTGGTCACCGACGCCGGGATGCCGTCCGTGTCCGATCCCGGCTACCGGCTGGTGGCCGCCGCCGTCGACCGCGACATCACGGTCACCGCCGTACCGGGGCCCTCCGCGGTCCTCACCGCCCTCGCCCTGTCCGGGCTGCCGGTCGACCGCTTCTGCTTCGAGGGCTTCCTGCCGCGCAAGTCGGGGGAGCGGACGAGCCGCCTCCGCGAGGTCGCGGGCGAGCGCCGCACGCTCGTCTACTTCGAGGCGCCGCACCGGCTCGACGACACCCTCGCCGCGATGGCCGAGGTGTTCGGCGCCGGGCGCCGCGCCGCCGTGTGCCGCGAGCTGACCAAGACGTACGAGGAGGTCAGGCGCGGGCCACTGAAGGATCTGGCCGCGTGGGCGGCCGAGGGTGTACGCGGTGAGATCACGGTCGTCGTGGAGGGCGCGCCGGCGCCGGAGCCCGAGGAGCTGGACCCCGCGGAACTGGCCAGGCGCGTGGCGGTACGGGAGGAAGCGGGAGAGCACCGCAAGGAGGCGATCGCGGCCGTGGCCGCCGATGCGGGGCTGCCGAAGCGACAGGTCTTCGACGCGGTGGTGGCGGCGAAGAAGGCGTGACGGGGTGCCGCCGGGGCTTGTGTGCCGCGGGCGGCGCTGCGGCGCGCAGCGGGCTCGTCGGGGCGCGTGCGGCGGACGCGGTCGGACGGGCGCGGGTGCGCACGGCTCGCCGGCGGCGGGTGCGCGGCTCCGGCGCGGTCGCGCGGACGGGGAGCACGGGCGCGCGTACGGGATGTGGGCGGCTGCCGACGGGGCCCGGCGGAGCGTTGCCGGACCTCAGGGGCCCGGCGCAAGGTAAAGGGATAATCTGAGAAGGCAAAGCTCAGGCCCCTGCAGAAGGGTTTCTCCACAACCAACTCCCCAAATCTGGGCCAATAGGTGGCAGGGGCTGCTGCGTTCCCGCGGATATGGGCGTCCACTGAACCTGGGACGTTCCGGTCCCGGAGGGCTTGTCCAAGGGACAAGAGGAGCTGGCATGAGTGATATCGCGGACACCTCGAACGGTGTCTTCCCGACAGCCCGCAGCACATCCGGCGAGCCCCACGCGCGCGAGGCGTACTCCTTCGCCTGTATGCGGTGCGGCCACGGTTGGGAGCAGGAGTACGAGATCCATCACCACGTGGACGCCCAGGGGCGCGCCCACGTCACCTACCACGCGAACGGCCGCCGCGTGCCGTCTCCGCTGACCCGCCCCACCTGCCGGAACTGCGACGGACACGTGGTGCGCATCATGCGGTCCGGCCAGATCCCGCTGGCAGCGGCGGGGCTGGCCGAGCAGGGCATCGCCGGGCCGCTGCTCGGCTCGAAGGCGCCGGCCGCCGGCGCGCCGATGGAGCCGCCCGTCACGACCCGCAGCGGGGAGACGACGGGCGGGGAGGGGCCCGCCGGCGCGGGAGGCGGGGGCGAGGCCGGGAACGGCCGCCGGCGTCATCTCTCCGATCTGTTCCACCGCTTCCATCGCAAGGCGTCGTGAGCATCGCGGGGCGTTGTGCGCATCGCACGGCGTCGTGAGAGGTGAGCCCGCCGTGCGTGAGCACCCCGGGCTCATGACCCTCAGCCCTGCGGGCGGGTCCGGGACGCACCGACCGCCCGCATAGGATCGCCGCCATGGCGGCAACGGCGCAGAACGGCAGCGGCAAGGGTGAGACCCCGGGCGGGAACGCCGGGAGCGGCAGGGACGGCAGGTCCGCCTCGCCCCCGCCGCTGCCCGAGCCCCTGCGGATCCCGGTGGCCGACTCCCACACCCACCTCGACATGCAGGAGCCCACCGTCGAGGAAGCCGTCGCCGCAGCCATGTCCGTCGGCGTCACGACGCTGGTCCAGGTCGGCTGCGACGTGGCCGGGTCCCGTTGGGCGGCGGAGACGGCCGCCGCGTACGAGACCGTCCACGCCACCGTGGCGCTGCACCCCAACGAGGCGCCCCGCATCGTCCTCGGCGACCCTGGGGGCGCCTCCCAGCCCCCCGGGGCTGGGGGAGGACGGTCCCGCCGGGGGGCGCGCGAACCCGGCGGGCAGGACGCCCTCGACGCCGCGCTCGCCGAGATCGACTCCCTCGCCGCGCTGCCCCAGGTGAAGGGCGTCGGCGAGACCGGTCTGGACTACTTCCGCACCGGGCCCGACGGCGTCGCCGCCCAAGAGCTGTCCTTCCGCCGCCACATCGAGATCGCCAAGCGTCACGGCAAGGCCCTCGTCATCCACGACCGGGACGCGCACGCCGATGTGCTCCGCGTCCTGGAGGAGGAGGGCGCGCCCGAAACCGTCGTCTTCCACTGCTACTCGGGCGACGCCGAGATGGCCAAGACCTGCGCCGAGCGCGGCTATCTGATGTCCTTCGCCGGAAACATCACCTTCAAGAACGCCCGGACGCTGCGCGACGCGCTCGCCGCCGCCCCGCTCGACCTGGTCCTGGTGGAGACGGACGCGCCCTTCCTCACGCCCGCGCCCTACCGCGGACGGCCCAACGCCCCGTATCTGATCCCGTACACCCTGCGCGCCATGGCCGAGGTGAAGGGCGTCGGCGAGGACACGCTCGCAGAGGCGGTCGCGGCCAATACGGCACGCGCGTTCGGCTACTGACCGCCCCGGCCCCCGCGGGTGAAACCCGGGGTCGCCCACAACCGTTGTGTCACTGTGCGCGGTCGCTCCATTTTGGAGAGTGACGGTCCCTTCGGTACAGTCCCGGGCCCGATCACCGGAACCGGGTGCACTTCCTCAGCCACCGCTGCGGATGCGCCGACCCAGCGGGCAACTGGGGGAGGGAGCGTCGTGAGCAGGTCCCAGGGCAGCCACCGCGCCGTCCGCGGCACCGCCCGGCGAAGCCGCGCCGAGGATGTGCGGGAGTTCGACCGCCCGTACGAGATGCGGGAGACGCCGCGGTTCAACCGCCCCTACGAGGCGGGGGAGTCGCCCCGGTTCAACCGCCCCTACGAGACGGGGGAAGCACCGGGGTACGCCAGCTCGTACGAGACGGGGGAATCACCGGGGCTCAACCGCACGTACGAACCAGGCCGGGTGCCGCGCCAGTATCCGCTCGCCGCCCCGGCCACAGCCCCCGTCCCCTCCGGTGGCGGCCGGGCGGCCGCACGCCGCGCCGCCCAGCACCGCCGGGCAGCCGAACGGCCCGATGCGCTGCGCCGTCTCGTCCCGCAGGCGCTCGTCGTGGCCTTCCTCGCGGGTGGCACCGCCGCCTTCGTCGCCCAGGACAAGTCCGTCCGCCTGACCGTCGACGGCACCGACCGCACCCTCCACACCTTCGCGGGCGACGTCCAGGAACTGCTGGAGGACGAGGGCGTGGAGGTCGGTCCGCACGACCTTGTCTCTCCCGCGCCGGAAGAGGCCCTTGCCACCGGCGACGAGGTCGTCGTCCGCTACGGGCGCCCCGTCGCCCTCACCCTCGACGGCACCGACCGCCGAGTGTGGACCACCGCCGGCACCGTCGAGAGCGCGCTGCACCAGATCGGCGTGCGCGCCGAGGGTGCCGACCTCTCGGCCTCCCGCAGCTCCTCGATCGCCCGCCGAGGCCTCGACCTGAAGGTGTGGACGGAGCGCACGGTGACCCTCCTCGCCGACGGGCGCGCGCACAGGATCCGTACGAACGCCGCCACCGTCCGGGAGGCCGTCGAGCAGGCGGGCATCGTGCTGCGCGGCCAGGACACCACGTCCGTCGCGCCGCACAGCTTCCCGTACGACGGCCAGACGATCTCGGTCCTGCGGATCACCGGCACCAAAGAGGTGCGGGAGGAGCCGATTCGGTTCCGCACGGTCAGCTACCTCGATGCGTCCCTCTCGCAGGGCAACGAGGTCGTCGTCCAGCAGGGGCGGCAGGGCGCCCGGCGCGTCACCTACGCGATGCGCACGGTCAACGGCGTCGAGCAGAAGCCGCGCAGACTGCGGTCCGAGGTGGTGCGGCGGCCGCGCACCCAAGTGATCCACGTGGGCACCAAGCCGCTTCCGCGCTCGGTCCGCGGCGCGGATGGATTGAACTGGTCGGCTATGGCGCACTGCGAGTCGGGCGGACGGCCGAACGCGGTGGACGCATCGGGCACGTACGGGGGGCTGTACCAGTTCGACACCGACACCTGGCAGCGGCTCGGCGGCCGCGGCCGCCCGCAGGACGCACCGGCCACCGAGCAGACCTACCGGGCCAAGAAGCTGTACGTGCAGAAGGGGGCCAGTCCGTGGCCGCACTGCGGCCGTAAGCTTCACCAGTGAGCACCAGCCCCCTCCACCACGAGCACGGTCCCCTTCTGGGCCCCACCGACATCCGCGAACTGGCCGCCGCCCTCGGGGTACGCCCGACCAAGCAGCGCGGCCAGAACTTCGTCATCGACGCCAACACCGTGCGCCGCATCGTGCGCACCGCGGACGTACGGCCGGACGACGTGGTCATCGAGGTCGGGCCCGGGCTCGGGTCGCTGACCCTGGCCCTTCTGGAGGCCGCCGACCATGTGACGGCCGTCGAGATCGACGACGTGCTCGCCGCCGCACTGCCCGCCACGGTCGCGGCCCGGCTGCCGGAGCGCGCCGACCGCTTCGCCCTGCTGCACTCCGATGCGCTGCACGTCACCGCGCTGCCCGGGCCCGTGCCGACCGCGCTCGTGGCCAACCTGCCGTACAACGTGGCCGTCCCCGTCCTGCTGCACATGCTGGCGACCTTCCCGACCATCGAGCGGACCCTCGTCATGGTCCAGGCGGAGGTGGCCGACCGGCTCGCGGCGGCACCCGGTTCCAAGGTGTACGGCGTGCCGTCGGTCAAGGCCGCGTGGTACGCGGAGGTGAAGCGCGCCGGGGCCATCGGACGCAACGTCTTCTGGCCCGCGCCCAACGTCGACTCCGGGCTCGTCTCCCTCGTGCGCCGCCCGGAGCCGCTGAAGACCACCGCCTCGCGGAACGAGGTGTTCGCCGTCGTCGACGCCGCCTTCGCCCAGCGGCGCAAGACCCTGCGCGCGGCGCTCGCCGGATGGGCGGGCTCGGCGGCGAAGGCCGAGGCCGCGCTGGTGGCCGCAGGGGTCTCGCCGCAGGCGCGCGGGGAGTCGCTCACCGTCGAGGAGTTCGCCCGCATCGCGGAGAAGAAGGGAGCCGCGTTGTGACGCGCTCCGTCACCGTCAGTGTCCCCGCCAAGGTCAACGTCCAACTCGCCGTGGGCGGATTGCGGCCCGACGGCTTCCACGACCTCGCCAATGTGTTCCTGGCCGTCGGCCTTCACGACCGCGTCACCGCGACGCCGTCCGACACCCTGCGGATCACGGTCGAGGGCCCGGACGCGGACCGGGTCCCGGCCGACCGTACGAACCTGGCCGCGCGCGCCGCCGAACTCCTGGGCGCTCGTTACGGGATCGCCCCCGACGTCCACCTCCACATCACCAAGGCCATCCCCGTCGCGGGTGGCATGGCGGGCGGCAGCGCGGACGGCGCGGGCGCGCTTGTGGCCTGCGACGCGCTGTGGGGGACGGGCGCCTCACGTGAGGAACTCCTTGCCATCTGCGCCGAGTTGGGCAGCGACGTGCCGTTCAGCCTGCTGGGCGGGGCGGCGCTGGGTCGCGGGCGCGGCGAACGGCTCACCCCGCTGGACGTCGGCGGGACCTTCCACTGGGTTTTCGCGGTGGCGGACGGCGGACTGTCGACGCCGGCGGTGTACCGGGAGTGCGACCGGCTGCGGGAGGCTGCGTACGCGGAGCGGTCGGGCGCACATGCGGAGCGGTCGGGCGCGGGGGGCACGGGCGGTGCGAGCGTCGAGCACGTACCGGACCCGGAGCCGTCACCGGCGCTGCTGGACGCCCTCGCCGAGGGTGACGTCGTGGCGCTGGCGTCCGCGATGATGGCCGGGGGCATGCGCCCCGGCTTCGCCGAACGGGCCTCCACCCGGACGGCGTCCGGAGGAGGATCGAGCAACGACCTGCAGGCGGCGGCGATTTCGCTGCGGCCTGCACTCGCGGAGACGCTGGAGGCCGGGGCGAAAGCGGGCGCGCTGGCGTCGGTCGTCTCGGGCTCCGGCCCGACGTGCGCGTTCCTGGCCAGGGACGCCGCGGCGGCGAAGGCCCTGTCGGAGGCGCTCCGCGCCTCGGGCACGTGCCGCAACGCGATCCCGGCCGCGAGCCCGGCGCCCGGGGCAACGATGGTGTGACGGCCGGTCGGCGCTCCGGGGTGCGGGGCCGACGGCCGGTCGGCGCTCCGGGGTGCGGGGCCGTCGTGCGACGAGGGCCCGCGATGGGGCGGGCGAGCCGACCAACGGCCCAGCGGTCATGGGCGGTTGCGGGCCTGTCGTGAGCGGCGGCGGCACGGTTCGCCACGGGGCGTGCCCGCGGCACCGTTGGCCACGGGGCGTGCCCGCGGCACCGTTGGCCACAGGGCGTGCCCGTGGCGCCGAATGCCGCCGCGTCGCCGAATTCCACTGCCGTGCCGGCGGCGCGCTCTCGCCGCCCGCTCGATCCGGCGCGGGCGAGCGGGAGATGACCCGCGGAGAGGGCCGGTGCCGGTGCGGGATCCCGTATCGGGGCGTCGTAGCGGCGGTCCGTCCGGATGGCGGCGCCGGGCGGAATCCGACTCGGCTCGTGACGCGAGTCCCTCGGCCGCTCCGGGCCCCGAGGCGGCGGTCCACCGTCTCCACGGACTGGGTACGCGTACCCATGCCCGCCCGGGGAGAAATGAGTACCGGGCGCCATGGCCGCATCGCGCCGATCCCCGGCAGGTTGGCCGCATGAAGACCAGCGTCAGTCGACTCGCCGCCGCCACCCCCGCGCACCGTGACCGGTACATCGACCTTCTGCGGGTGGCCTCCCTCGGCACCGTCGTACTCGGGCACTGGCTGATGGCCGCCGTCACCGCGGACGGTGACGGCTGCGCGCAGGTGGGCAATCTGCTCGCCGCCGAGCCCCGGCTTCAGCCGGTCACCTGGCTGCTCCAGGTCATGCCGGTGTTCTTCTTCGTGGGCGGCTTCTCGCACGCGCTGTCCTACCGTTCCCTGCGCAAGCGCGCGGGAAGCGGGGCCGGGGACGGAGGAGCGGCCGGGCGTACCGCGCTCTACCCCGCCTTCCTCCGCGCCCGCCTGCAGCGGCTGCTGCGCCCCACCATGGTCTTCATCGCCGTATGGGCGGCAGGCGCGCTCGCCGTACAACTCCTCGGCGGGGACGGCCCGCTGACCGACGTCGCCGCGCGGCTCGTCGCACAGCCGCTGTGGTTCATCGGGATCTACCTCGCCATGGTGGCGTTCACCCCGCCCCTGCTGCGCCTCCACGAGCGGTACGGCTGGAGCGCGTTCGGCGCCCTCGCAGGGATGGCCGCGGTCGTGGACCTGATGCGGTTCGGACTCGGTGTGCCGTACGTGGAGTTCCTCAACTTCGCGTTCGTCTGGCTCGCCGTCCACCAGCTCGGCTTCCTCCGCGCCGACGGCCGGCTCTCCGCGGCGGGGCTGCGGGTGCCCGCGGTCCTCGCGATGGGCGGCCTCGCGGGCGCGGCGGCGCTGGTGGCCCTCGGCCCGTACCCGCTCAGCATGGTGGGCATGCCCGGGGAGGAAGTCAGCAACATGGCGCCGCCCACGCTCGCCCTGCTCTGCCACGCCCTGTGGCTGACCGGAGCGGTCGAGATGCTCCGCGCACCCGGCGCCCGCCTTCTCGCGCGGCCGCGCGTCTGGCGCGGTGTGGTCGCCGCGAACGGTGTGGCGATGACCGCGTTCCTCTGGCACCTCACCGCCATGCTCGGTGTCTACGGGCTGCTGTTCGCGCTCGACGGGCCCCTCCCGGCGCCCGCGACGTCCGCTTGGTGGGCGCAGGCCCCGGTCCGTACCGCCGCCGCTGCCGCGCTCACTGCGCTGCTGGTCGTTGCGTTCCGCCGCTTCGAACGGGCCGCCGCCCCAAGGCCGCGGACCGCACCCGTCACGAGCGGCCCGCGCACCGCCGGCGCGGTGACCCGGCGCGCGACGGGCCCGGCAGCCGCGGTCGGTGTCACGCTCTGCCTCTTCGGTGTTCTCGGCCTGTCCATGGTCGGCTTCGGCGGGCTGCTGGACGGCCGTACGGCGCTGCTGGTCGCCATACACATCACGGCCCCCGCGGCGGTCGCGATGGCCGTGCTCGGCTGGCTTCTCGTGGAGACCGCCGGCCGCCGGGCGCCGGGGCACTGACACCCGGTACCGGTCCTGGCCGGCGCCCACCGTGATCGCCCGGCAGGGGGGACCGGGGCTTCGTCCGACTCGGCGACTACCCTGGAAGGCCGATCAGCCGCAGCGCCGGCAGCGGGCGCAGGAGCAGGAGTGAAATGGCCGTCAATCTGGTCAATGCCGAGGCCGTGGGCAAGGTGTACGGCACCCGGGCCCTCCTCGACGGTGTCTCGCTCGGCGTCAACGAGGGCGACCGGATCGGCGTCGTCGGTCGCAACGGCGACGGCAAGACGACCCTCATCCGCGTCCTGGCCAAACTGGAGACTCCCGACACCGGCCGGGTCACGCACTCCGGAGGGCTGCGGCTGGGCGTCCTCACCCAGCACGACTCGCTCGACCCCGCCGCCACCATCCGCCATGAGGTGATCGGGGACCTCGCCGACCACGAGTGGGCGGGCGACGCACGGATCCGCGACATCCTCACCGGGCTCTTCGGCGGCCTCGACCTGCCCGGCTTCACCGACGGCCTGGACACGGTCATCGGCCCGCTGTCCGGCGGCGAGCGCCGCCGTATCGCACTCGCCCGGCTGCTGATCGCGGAGCAGGACGTGATCGTGCTCGACGAGCCCACCAACCACCTCGACGTCGAAGGCATCGCCTGGCTGGCCTCCCACCTGCGGGCGCGGCGCTCGGCGCTGGTGGTCGTCACCCACGACCGCTGGTTCCTCGACCAGGTCTGCACCCGCATGTGGGACGTGCAGCGCGGCACCGTCCACGAATACGAGGGCGGCTACTCCGACTACGTCTTCGCACGCGCCGAGCGGGAGCGCATCGCCGCCTCCGAGGAGGCCAAGCGGCAGAACCTGGTGCGCAAGGAGCTGGCCTGGCTGCGGCGCGGCGCCCCGGCCCGTACGAGCAAGCCCCGGTTCCGTATCGAGGCGGCCAACGAGCTGATCGCGGACGTGCCGCCGCCGCGGGACAGCGCGGAGTTGATGCGCTTCGCGGGCACCCGGCTCGGCAAGACCGTCTTCGACCTGGAGGACGTGACGGTCCAGGCCGGTCCCAAGGTGCTGCTGCGGCACCTGACATGGCAGCTCGGCCCCGGCGACCGCATCGGCCTCGTCGGCGTGAACGGTGCGGGCAAGACGTCGCTGTTGCGGGCGATGGCGGAGGCGGCGTGCACGGAGGGTGAGGCCCAGCCCGCGGCCGGCCGGGTCGTCGTGGGCAGGACCGTACGGCTGGCCTGTCTGTCGCAGGAGGTGGCCGAACTGCCGCCGGAGCGGCGGGTGCTGGAGGCCGTGGAGGACGTCCGGCAGCGGGTCGACCTCGGCAAGGGCCGGGAGATGACCGCCTCCCAGCTCTGCGAGAAGTTCGGCTTCGGCAAGGAGAAGCAGTGGACGCCGGTCGGCGACCTCTCCGGCGGCGAGCGGCGGCGACTGCAGATCCTGCGCCTGCTGATGGACGAGCCCAACGTCCTCTTCCTCGACGAGCCGACGAACGACCTCGACATCGAGACCCTCACCCAGCTCGAGGACATCCTCGACGGCTGGCCGGGTTCGCTGCTCGTCATCAGTCACGACCGGTACTTCATCGAGCGCACCACGGACCGGGTGTTCGCGCTGCTCGGCGACGCTCGGCTGCGGATGCTGCCCCGCGGTGTGGATGAGTATCTGGAGCGGCGCCACCGCATGGAGGAGGAGTCCGCGGCCAGGGTCCTCGCGGAAGCGGCGCCCGAGAAGAAGCAGCAGCAGAAGCCGCAGGGGCTGCAGAAGTCGGCGGCAGACCAGCGGGCCGCCAGGAAGGAACTCCAGCGCATCGAGCGCCGGCTGGATCGTATCGGGGGCCAGGAGGCGACCCTGCACGACCGGATCGCCGAGGACGCCACCGATTTCGAGCGGGTGGCGAAGCTGGACGCGGAGCTGCGGGAGCTGTCGGCGGAGCGGGAGGAGCTGGAGATGCGCTGGCTGGAGCTGGCGGACGAGGTCTGAGCCGAGTTCCGGCGGCCCGCAAATCCGTTGGGCACGCACCGGGCCCAACTCCTGGTGCCCGGGGGGTTGTTGGGGGCGCGTGCCGAGGTCCCGCTCACGGCTTGGGCCGGGCTGTGCAACGGAGCCGTCACGGACCGGTCTCGACTGTCCGATGGACCCGGTACTCGTCGCTCGGCGTGACAGTGCCGGGTGATACAAAGAACTCCCGCTCGAGTGCCGTTGCCTTGCGGGAGAGCATGCCCGATTCGCTCCATCCCGGCGGGATTTCGACGCCCCCCGGGAGCGCGGGGGAGGCCGGTCGGGACATGCACCCCGCGCGAAGAGGACCGCTGATGTCACAGCCGCCCCAGCCGCCGAACCAGCCGCCGCAGGGTGGGTTCGGTGCGCCGCAGGACCCTGCCTACGGATACCCGCAGCAGCCGCCGCAGGGCCAGCCCTCGTACGGCTATCCGCAGACACCTCCGCCCCCCGGCCAGCCACCGCAGGCGCCTCCGCCACCAGGCCGGCCGCCGCAAACCCCGCCCGCCACCGGGCAGCCGCAGACTCCGCCGGCCACCGGGCAGCCGCAGACTCCGCCGGCCACCGGGCAGCCGCCGCAAAGCCCTCAGCCGTCGTACGGCTACCCGGGTCAGCCGCAGGCCGGGCAGCCGCAGCAGTACGGGCAACCGTACGGCCAGCAGCCGTACGGTCAAGGTCCGTACGGACCGCAGCAGTTCGGACAGCAGCAGTACGGCATGTATCCGCCGCAGGGCCCGTACCCGGGCGCCACCCCTCCCGGGGGCGGCCAGTCCAAGCAGCGCGTGGCGCTCATCGTGGGCGCGGCCGTCGCGGCCCTGCTGCTGATCGTCGGCGGCGTGTGGTTCGCCACCAGCGGTGACGACGACGGCAAGAAGGACGAGGCCAAGAACTCCTCGGGCGGCAGCGGTTCGGGCGGGAGCAGCGGCGGATCGGACGGCGGCCCCAAGGGCGGGACCATCGACGCCGAGCTGATCACGAAGATCCCGCGGCCCGAAGTCAGCGACCAGGTGACGGCCGAGGGCTTGTGGGTGACGGACAGCGTCTTCGCCAAGGGCGACGTCGACAAGATCGTCGGATACGACGTGACCGGCGGCAAGAAGAAGTGGGAGATCCCGCTCGATGGCTCGATCTGCTGGGCCTCGCGCCGGACGACCGAGGACGGCAGGACCGCGGTCCTCTTCCAGGGAGCCAAGGCCACCAAGGACAAGCCGCACCAGGGCTGCACCGAAGTGGCGGCAATCGACATCAACTCCGGCAAGAAGCTCTGGCAGAAGAACGTCTCCGACGGCGACGACAAGGTCCGCTTCGACGAGGTGACCGTCGGCGGGGGCACCGTCGCCGCGGGCGGCACAGGCGGCGGCGCCGCCTGGAAGCTCGACGGCGGCAAGCAGCTCTGGAAGCCGTCGGCCAACGACGAGTGCCAGGACGACGGTTACGCCGGCGGCAGCAAGCTGGTGGCCGTACGCCGCTGCGGCGACTACTCCAAGCCGACGCTCGAGGTCCAGACGCTCAACCCGGCCAGTGGCGCCCCGAAGTCCGTGTTCAAGGTCCCCGGCGGCATCGAGTACGTGCACATCGCCTCGACCGACCCCCTGGTCATCGCCATCGACGCCAGTGACGACACCGGAAGCGGCGTCTCGGACTTCCTCGCGGTCGACGACAGCAGGAAGGCGGGCAAGCTGCGCGGCAAGATCGCGACACAGCAGGGGCAGTACACCCCCGAGTGCGGTTCGACCGATGTCGAGGACTGCAAGCTGCTCGCCGTCACCAAGGACACGCTCTACCTGCCCACCAAGGAGCACCAGGGCCAGGCCGAGTACGGGCGGACCAACGAGATCGTCGCCTTCAGCCTCGACGGCGGAAAGTCCAAGGGCAAGGCCGATGCGGGGGAACAGCGCGTGATGGTGCCGCTCCGCATGGAGGGCGGCGACATCATCGCGTACAAGTACCCGACTTACGACAAGGGCGGGCAGATCGTCAGCATCGACGGGACGTCGCTGAAGGAGAGCGTGCTGATGAAGAACGACAATTCCACCGCGCGCACGGAGAGCTCCTTCCGTCCCGAGTTCAACATGGACGTGGTGTACAGGGGCGGCAAGCTGTACATGGGTCAGCACTACGTCACCGACCGCGCGCCGCTGGCGGGCGAGAAGGAGTACCTGGCGATCGTCTTCGGCGCCGAGTAGCGCCTCGGCGCCCGGCCGCGCCCGCCCGTGCACAGGTGCTCGGGCCCGCCCGCGCACACTTGCCCGGGCCCGCCCGCGCACACTTGCCCGGGCCCGCCCGCTTGCGCGGCGCGGCGAGCGGGCGCACCTGGCTCCGCCGCGACCGCAGAGGCCCTGCGCGCACCCCCGCGTGCAGGGCCTCGTGCCTGAACTGGGCGCGAATGGCGGGGAATTTCCGCCTACGTCGAGGCTCCTCGCCGGTATCGGGCACACGACGCGGAGCGAGCGTGTAGCTTCCGGTGAACACGAGGCCCGGGGCATCGGGGGATTGGGGAGGCCGATGGGCGTACGGCTGATGGTCGTCGACGACCACCGTCTTCTCGCCGAGGCGCTCGCCTCCGCGCTGAAGCTGCGCGGGCACCGCGTCCTCGCCGCGACGGCGCCGTGCTCCGGGGCCGCAGAACTCGTCATCGGCCGGGCGCCCGAGGTGTGCCTCCTGGGCACGGCGGCACCCGCACAGTCCGGGGCGTTCGACCCCGTGGTGCGCATCAAGCGCGAGCGGCCACAGGTGGCCGTGGTCGTGCTCGGACCGGTGCCCAGCCCCCGCGGGATCGCCGCGGCCTTCGCCGCCGGAGCGTCGGGGTACGTGCGCCACGACGAGCGCATCGAAGGTGTCGAACGGGCCATGATGAAGGCCAGGGCAGGGGACGCGGCCGTCGCCCCCCAGCTGCTCCAGGGCGCGTTCGCCGAACTGCTCAATCCGGCCGCCCAGCCCGACGACGAGGCCGCCCGCCTGCTCCAGATGCTGACCCCGCGTGAGGCCGAAGTGCTCGTACGGGTCGCGGAGGGCGAGGACACACGGCTGATCGCCGCCGGGATGTGCATCGCGCCGAGCACGGCGCGCACGCATGTGCAGCGTGTGCTGATGAAGCTGGGCGTGGGGTCGCGGCTGGAGGCGGCGGCGCTGGCGGCCCGCACCGGACTGCTGGACCGGGCGCACACGGCGTGCCCGCCCGCGCTACCCGAGGTGCCGGGGGCCCGTACGGGGCGCGGGGCAGGCGAGTTGGGCGGCGGATGACCGTTACGGTCGCCTGTGGCCGTGCGGCGCTCGTGGCCGTGCGGCGCCGTGGCTTTGTGGCGCCTGCGACCTTACGGCGCTCGTGACCGAACGGTCCGCCGCCGATACGCGTCAGCGCCGCGGCCGCTGTCCCGCGTGGCCGGAGCCGCCCGTGCCGGGACCGCCCGCGCCGGGACCGCCCGCGCCGGGACCGCCCGCGCCGGAGCCGCCCGTGCCGGGACCGCCCGTGCCGGGACCGCCCGTGCCGGGGCCGCCCGGTGGTTGCGTACCGCCCGGCTCCGCGCCGCCGGGCGGTGGCACGTCGGCCTCCGGAGCCGCCTGCACCGGTGGCACGGGCCGGAGCCTCAGCCACAGCAGGAAGAGCAGGCCGAGCACGAGCATGGCCAGCCCGGTCCAGAGGTTGATGTTGATGTCCTGTGCCTTGTCGATGTCCGCTTCGGAGGCGGTGATCCCGGCGATCGTGACCGTGATCCCGTAGATCACGAACAGCCCGCCGATGACGCGCCGGACGTCGAAGAGCCGGGCCGCCGTCGTGGACCGCTCCTCGAGTTCCTCGACCTCTCGCTGGTACCTGTACTCGTCGCTCATGCTGCTCTCCGGTCGGGTCGGGGACGGGCGTTCACAGGGAGAACGGGATGTAGCACGCGGCTGCCAGGATGATCGCTCCCCAGCCGAGCAGGGCCGGCTTGCGGTACCACGCCTCGTCGCCCAGGGCGGGCGGCTCTGCCATGCCGGGCGAGGTGGTGCCGTACACCAGACCCGCCAGCGACTCCAGGGGCTTCGGCCTGGTGAAGAAGGAGACCGCGACCATCACCACGCCGCCCACCACGAACGCCACGATCGCGGAGACGAAGTTGGCGCCCTGGTCGCTGGGGATGGAGATGACGTCCTCCTTGTAGAACCAGAAGTAATTGATCATCGCGGCGACGGTGCCGGTGAGGAGTCCCCAGAAACCGGCCGCGGACGTGGCCCGCCTCCAGAACATGCCGATGATGAAGACGCAGAACAGGGGGACGTTGAAGAAGGAGAACAGCGTCTGCAGATAGTTCATGATGTTGCTGAACGTAGAGGCGATGAACGCGGTCCCCATGCCGCCGAGCACCCCGATCGCCGTCACGATGCGGCCCACCAGCAGATAGTGCCTGTCCTCTCGGCCCCTTCTGAGGTACGCGGACCAGATGTCGTTGGTGAACACCGTGTTGAAGGCCGAGACGTTCGCCGCCATGCCCGCCATGAACGCCGCCAGCAGGCCGGTGATGGCGACGCCCAGCACGCCGTTCGGCAGCAGGTCGCGCATGAGCACCGGCACTGCGTCGTTGTACTCCAGGCCGCTGCCCTCCTTCCCGATGGACGGCTCCATCACCAGCGCGACCAGGCCGGGGACCACGACGATGAGCGGGATGAAGATCTTGGGGAAGGCGGCGATGAGCGGGGTGCGCTGCGCGGCGGAGAGGTTCTTGGCGGACAGCGCGCGCTGCACCTCGGCGAAGTTGGTCGTCCAGTAGCCGAAGCTCAGGCAGAAGCCGAGACCGAGCACGATGGTGAGCCAGTTGGCGCCGAGCGGGTTGGGCGAGCCGATGCCCGTACCGTCCCATGCGGAGACGAAGTCGTCGCCGTGCGAGTCGATCAGTGAGTCCTTGAGCCCGCCGAAGCCTCCGACGCGTGCGAGGCCGACGATGGTGAGCGGGATGAGCGCGGCGAGGATGACGAAGAACTGCAGCACCTCGTTGTAGATCGCCGAGGAGAGACCGCCCAGGGTGATGTAGACGAGGACGAAGAGCCCGGAGACGACGATGGCCACCCACTGCGGCCAGCCGATCAGCGCCTCGATCACGATCGCCATCGCGTAGAGGTTGACGCCCGCGATGAGGATCGACGCCACGGAGAAGATGATCGAGCTGAGCAGGTGCGAGGGCGGCCCGTAGCGGTGCAGCAGGAATTCGGGGACGGACCGAACCTTGGAGCCGTAATAGAAGGGCATCATCACCAGGCCGAGGAAGACCATGGCCGGGATGGCCCCCACCCAGTACCAGTGCACGGTATAGACGCCGTACTGCGCGCCGTTCGCGGCCATGCCCAGGATCTCCAGGGCACCCAGGTTTGCGGCGATGAACGCCAGGCCGGTGATCCAGGCGGGGAGCGACCGTCCGGAGAGGAAGAAGTCGAGGCTGGTTCTGACGCTGCGGCGGGCCGCGAGCCCGACGCCGAGCACGACGGCGAAGTAGAGGATCAGAATCGCGTAATCGAGTGCGTTGGTGGGGAGTCGGAGTCGTTCTGCTGCCAGCTCGTGCATGGATCACTCTCTCCGGGTCCGGGGGCGCATTTCGCGGCAGGCGCCGCAATACCGACGTAACGCCCCCGAACTTGTTCCTTTTATGGGCAGTTGTCCAGGAGGCGGCACGCGATTGACGGCTCTGTTGAGTTGTGGTTTCTTGTGTGCGTTTCTGTTTGCGGGATGATGCTAGTGGCGAGGAGCGCCAGGGTGAAGAAGACATCGACCCGTCTCGCGGACGGGCGCGAACTGCTCTATTACGACCTCTCCGACGACGCCGCACGGGACGCGAGGGACGGGCGCCCGCTCCCCCCTGTGCGCACCGCATCCGAGATCCGCACCGACCGGCTGCTGGGCGAGTCGGTGATCGTCGCCTCGCACCGCCAGGACCGCACGTACCACCCGCCGGCCGACGCGTGCCCGCTCTGCCCCTCCCGCGGCGGGCGGCGCACCGAGATCCCCGCCGACGACTACGACGTGGTGGTCTTCGAGAACCGCTTCCCCTCGCTGACCGGTGGCGCCGGACGCTGCGAGGTGGTCTGCTTCACCTCCGACCACGACGCCTCGTTCGCGGATCTGACCGAGGAGCAGGCCGCACTCGTCCTCGACACGCTCACCGACCGCACCGCCGAACTGGCCCAACACCCGGGCGTGGAGCAGGTGTTCTGCTTCGAGAACCGCGGCGAGGAGATCGGCGTCACCCTGACCCACCCGCACGGGCAGATCTACGCCTATCCGTTCGTCACCCCGCGCACCGAGCGGATGCTCCGCACGACCGCCGAGCACGCGGAGCGAACCGGCGGGCGCAATCTCTTCGACGACGTCCTGGACGAGGAGCGCGCCGACGGGAGGCGCATCGTACTGGCCGGTGAGCACTGGACGGCCTTCGTGCCGAACGCCGCCCGCTGGCCGTACGAGGTGCACCTCTACCCCAACCGCCGCGTCCCGGACCTGCCCGCGCTCGGCGACGCGGCGCGCACAGAGTTCCCACAGCTCTATCTGGAACTCTTGAGGCGCTTCGACCGGATCTTCGATGGGAGGGGTGGGGGAAACGGTGCGGGAGGCGGCGGGGAGAGCGACCCGGTGGAGTCGCCCACGCCGTACATCTCCGGCTGGCACCAGGCGCCGCTGAGCGCGGACAACCGCGGCGATTTCGCGCTCCACCTCGAGCTTTTCACCATTCGCCGCACTTCCGGCAAGCTGAAGTTTCTCGCGGGTTCCGAATCCGGCATGAATGTGTTCATCAATGATGTGCCGCCGGAGGCCGCGGCCGAGCGACTGCGAGAGGTAACGAGCGAGTGACTGACGAGCGGAAGAAGTACCTGGTCACCGGTGGGGCGGGCTACGTGGGCAGCGTGGTCGCGGCGCATCTGCTCGAGGCGGGGCACGCGGTGACCGTGCTGGACGACCTCTCGACGGGACACCGCGAAGGTGTCCCGGTGGGCGCCGACTTCATCGAGGGGCGCATCCAGGACGCGGCCAAGTGGCTGGACCGCTCCTACGACGGCGTGCTGCACTTCGCCGCCTTCTCGCAGGTCGGCGAGTCCGTGGTGAACCCCGAGAAATACTGGCGGAACAACGTCGGCGGGACGACGGAGCTGCTGGCCGCCATGCGGGCCGCGGAGGTGCGCACCCTGGTCTTCTCCTCGACCGCCGCCACCTACGGCGAGCCGGACGAGGTCCCCATCGTCGAGGATGCCGTCACCGCGCCCACCAATCCGTACGGCGCCTCCAAGCTCGCCGTCGACCACATGATCGGCGGCGAGTGCGCGGCCCACGGTCTGGCCGCAGTCTCCCTGCGCTACTTCAATGTCGCCGGGGCGTACGCGTCCGGTGAAGGCACCACGTACGGCGAGCGCCACGATCCCGAGTCCCACCTCATCCCGCTCGTCCTGCAGGTCGCCCAGGGCCGGCGCGAGGCGATCTCCGTCTTCGGTGAGGACTACCCGACCCCCGACGGCACCTGCATCCGCGACTACATCCACGTGGCCGATCTCGCCGAGGCCCATCTCCTCGCCCTGGACGCGGCGGCCGCCCCGTCAACTCTCCACGGTGGCGCCCCCAGCCTCCGGCCGGGGGTACCACCAGCACACCGCAGGGTCGACCCCGGCGAGCATCTGATCTGCAACCTCGGCAACGGCAACGGCTTCTCGGTCCGCGATGTCATCGAGACCGTCCGCACCGTCACAGGGCATCCGATCCCGGAGATCGCGGCGCCCCGCCGCGGCGGCGACCCGGCCGTGCTCGTCGCCTCCGCGGAGCGGGCCCGTACGCGCCTGGGCTGGCGTCCGAGCCGCGCTGATCTCGCGGGCATCGTCGCCGACGCGTGGGCCTTCGCGCAGACCCGGAACATCACGGCGTGACGCACCGGGCCGCGGAAGTCGCCGGGGTGTTCCGGGAGCTGTACGGCGCGCGGCCCGAAGGCGTGTGGGCGGCTCCCGGCCGGGTCAACCTGATCGGTGAACACACCGACTACAACGACGGTTTCGTGATGCCGCTCGCGCTGCCGCACACCGCGCTCGCCGCGGTCGCCCGCCGCACGGATGGCGTGCTGCGGCTGCACTCGGGGGACGTGGCGGGCGGTGTCGTCGAACTGCGTCCAGAGGCGCTGGAGCCGGGAGGCGTGGGGCCGGGCGGCAGAGGCCCGGGCGGCGGGGGCTTGAGCGGTGGGGGATGGGCCGCCTACCCGGCCGGTGTGGTGCGGGCGCTGCTCGACGCGGGGCACGCGGTGACGGGAGCCGACGTCCACATCGCGTCGACCGTCCCGACCGGTGCCGGTCTGTCGTCCTCGGCCGCCCTGGAGATCGTCACGGCGCTGGCCTGCAACGACCTCTTCGGTCTCGACGTACCGCGGTGGCAGCTCGCCCGGCTCGGCCAGCGCGCGGAGAACGTCTACGCGGGCGTCCCCTGCGGGATCATGGACCAGACCGCCTCGGCCTGCTGCACCGAGGGCCATGCGTTGCACCTGGACACCCGCGATCTCGCCCAGCGTCAGGTCCCGTTGGACCTCGCGGCCGATGGGCTGCGCCTGCTGGTCGTCGACACCCGCGTCCATCACGAACTCGGCGAGGGCGCCTATGCGCGCCGCCGGGCGGCGTGCGAAGAGGGCGCTCGTGCGTTGCAGGTGCCCGCCCTGCGCGACATTGCGCCGGAGCGGTTGGACGAGGCGCTCGCCGTCCTGGACGACCCGGTCGTACGCCGCCGTGTCCGGCACGTGGTGACCGAGAACGCGCGCGTGGAGCAGGTCCTCGGTCTGCTGGTCCGCGGGGAGACCCGCTCCATCGGTCCGGTTCTGACTGCCGGACACGCCTCGCTGCGTGACGACTTCGAAATCTCCTGCGCCGAACTCGACCTGGCGGTCGCGTCGGCGAACGCGGCGGGCGCGCTCGGGGCCCGGATGACGGGCGGCGGCTTCGGCGGCTCCGCGATCGCGCTGGTCGAGGAGGTCGAGACGGAGGCGGTGACCAAGGCGGTGACGGATGGATTCGCCGCGGCCGGGTACCGGGCGCCGCGGGTGTTCACCGTGGTGCCCTCCGCGGGGGCGCGACGCCTCGCCTGAGACATCCGGCGGCGGCCGGCGCCCGTGGCGAACGCAGGAAGTCCCGGGCCTGACATACCGTCAAGCGGTGAACTACTTGCGTTCTTTGTCGACTTGTGTCCTCTAATGACACATGTGGTACGGCCTGCACGACCTGGGCAAACACTTTTCCCAATCCGCTTCCCCCGCCCCGGCGCGCCCGTACGCTGATGCACAGCACCGGTGGGGGCCGGTGCTGATTCAGGGGGCGAGACAGTCGGGTACGGCGCCCGGGGTGGATTGCGGTCACAGCGCGGCGGCGGCCGTGCGCGGATGTGTCCCTTCCCGTCCAGGCGCCGTACCCCAACTGCCCGTTCCCCGACACTTGGGGGTCGTTCGTGACACGTATCCGGGTCCTGGTGGTGGATGACCACCGCATCTTCGCCGAATCGTTGGCGGCCGCGCTCGCGGCCGAGCAGGATGTGGACGTGGCGGCCGCCGGGAGCGCGCCCGCGGCGCTGCGCTCCCTGGAGCGGTCGGCCTCCGAGGGGCGCCGCTTCGATGTCCTGCTGGCCGACGCCGATCTGGGCGGAGGTGACGCAGCGGTTGCGCGCGCCGGAGGCGTGGCTGCCGGCTCACTGCCCGGGCAGCCGGCCGTGAACGGCACGGGGGACGGCATCTCCCTGGTGGCCAGGGCCCGTTCGGTCCAGCCCGGTGTGCGGACGGTCGTGCTCGCCGAGCGCGACGACCCGCGCCGTGCGGCAGCCGCTCTTCAGGCCGGGGCCTCCGGCTGGGTGGCCAAGGACTGCTCGCTGTCCCGGCTGCTGGTGGTGGTGCGCGGAGTGCTGCGTGATGAAACGCATCTGCCGCCCGCGCTGCTGACGGGCGTACTGCGGGAGCTGACGGCGGCCCGCAAGCACCGCACCGAGAGCGAGCGTCTGGTGGAGTCGCTGACCCCGCGCGAGCGCGAGGTGCTGTGCTGCATGGTGGCCGGCCTGGGCCGCAAGGCCGTCGCCGAACGGCTCTATCTGTCCCCGCACACCGTCCGTACGCATATGCAGAACGTGCTGGGCAAGCTCGGCGTGCACTCCACGCTCGCCGCGGTCGCCCTGGCTCGAAGAGCGGGCGTGGGCCCCGCGGACCTAGCCGGGGACGTTGTCGAAAGGGGCGGTCAGCTGGCGTAGCAATCCCGCGAGTTCGGCGCGCTGGCCGCGTGACAGCTCGGCCAGAAGGGCCCGCTCCTGCTCCAGCAGACCGGCCAGGGCCTGGTCGGCGCGGTCGCGCCCCTCGGCGGTGAGCCGGACCAGAACACCACGGCGGTCACTGGGATCGGGCAGCCGCTCGACGAGGCCCTTCTTGGCGAGCCGGTCGATGCGGTTGGTCATCGTCCCGGAGGTGACCAGAGTCTGAGTCAGCAACTGTCCCGGCGAGAGCTGGTAGGGGTCTCCGGCCCGGCGCAGGGAGGTCAGCACGTCGAACTCCCAGGACTCCAGACCGTGCTCGGTGAAGGCGAGCCGACGGGCCCGGTCCAGGTGACGCGCGAGCCGGCTGACGCGGCTGAGCACTTCGAGCGGCTCCACGTCGAGGTCAGGGCGCTCCCGGCGCCACGCAGCGACCAGCCGATCGACCTCGTCCTCCATGGCGATCAGTGTAGTAGGTCTGTCGACGTGAAGTCTCTTGACGTCAAGAGACGTTCCCGTCAACGTAGGGGGGATCGTCGGCTCGAGGAAGCAATTCCGCTTCCCGCTGTACCAGCAAGGGGAACCATCAATGCCCGCTCCCACATGGGACCCGCAGCAGTATCTCCGCCACGCCGGACACCGCACCCGCCCCTTCCTCGACCTCCTCGCCCGGATACCCGGGCTCCCCACGGGGGACGCGCCCGCAGGCGACGGCACCGGGTCCGTCCCGGGCCGCGAACCGGAGGTCGAAGGGCGCGCGGCCCGTATCGCCGACCTCGGCTGCGGGCCCGGCAACGTCACCGCGCTGCTCGCCGACCGCTGGCCCGACGCACGGATCACCGGGTTCGACAACTCTCCCGAGATGCTCGCCGAGGCCGCGGCGCTCGAAGGGCCCACCCCGGGCGGCGGCAGCCTCGACTTCCGCTACGCCGACGCCGCCGCATGGGCGCCCGACGAGACCTACGACCTGATCGTCTCCAACGCCGCACTCCAGTGGGTGCCCCGGCACGCCGAGTCCTTCGCTGCCTGGATCGACGCGCTCGCACCCGGCGGCATCTTCGCCTTCCAGGTCCCCGGCAACTTCGTCTCCCCCAGTCATGCCCTGCTCGGGGAGCTGTGCGACACCCCGCAGTGGCGCGAACGGCTCGCCGGCCAGGGGCGGCGCTTCGTCCACATCCTGGAGCCCTGGGAATACCTGACCCGGCTCACCGACCTCGGCTGTGAGACCGACGCCTGGGAGACCACGTACATCCAGCTCCTGGAAGGCGAGGACCCCGTCCTCGACTGGGTCAAGGGCACCGCGCTGCGGCCGGTTCTGACCGCTCTCGCCGGGGACGAGCCGGCCATCGAGGAGTTCCTCGCCCAGTACCGCGATCTGCTGCGCAAGGCATATCCGCCGGGACCGTACGGCACCGTCTTCCCGTTCCGGAGGATCTTCGCCGTCGCGAGGAAGTACGGGAACTGCGCCGGGCTGATGGCGGACTGATGCTCACCGCCATCGATCATCTGCGGCCGACCGCCCCGGCCGGGAGCGAGGAGGTCTCAAGGCGGGATCCGGTTGGCAACGGCCTGGAATTCCTGGAGGAGGCCGCCGCCCCGGAAGCCGTCACCGGACCGGCGACCGTGCCGGAACCGGCCCCCGGGCGACCCGCCGGATAGAGGGCCCGGCCTGGGGCCCTAGTTCCGGCGGTGACCTATCAGCCGGGGCTTGGGCTCCAGGCCGTCCAGGCCGTGCCACGCCAGATTCACCAGGTGCGCCGCCACCTCCGCCTTCTTCGGCTTCCGTGACTCCAGCCACCACTGGCCGGTCAGCGCCACCATCCCCACCAGCGCCTGCGCGTACAGCGGCGCCAGCTTCGGCTCGAACCCGCGGGCCTTGAACTCCAGGCCCAGGATGTCCTCGACCTGCGTGGCGATGTCACTGATCAGCGAGGCGAAGGTGCCCGTCGACTGCGCCACGGGGGAGTCCCGCACCAGGATGCGGAACCCGTCCGTGTACGACTCGATGTAGTCCAGCAGCGCGAAGGCCGCCTGCTCCAGCAGCTCCCGCGGATGCCCCGCGGTGAGCGCCCCCGTCACCATGTCCAGCAGCCGGCGCATCTCGCGGTCGACGACCACCGCGTACAGCCCCTCCTTGCCGCCGAAGTGCTCGTACACCACCGGCTTCGAGACCCCGGCCTTGGCCGCGATCTCCTCCACCGACGTGCCCTCGAAGCCCTTCGCGGCGAACAGGGTCCGGCCGATGTCCAGCAGCTGCTCCCGGCGTTCCTTGCCGCTCATCCGCACCCGGCGCTGACGCCGGGTGCCGGACGATGAGGGCCGGGTCTTCTCGCTGCTGTTGTCGATCGCCACCCGTCAATCATGCCGCCTTGGCGGCATCGCTCTCATCCGAGATTCGCGGTGCGCGCTTGGCGTCGATCCGCGCCGCGTCCGGCCACCGGACGTCGTACGCCCACCCCAGCCGCTCGAACCAGCGGATGATCCGGGCGCTGGAGTCGAGCTGCCCCTTCATCACGCCGTGCCGCGCGCACGTCGGGTCGGCGTGGTGCAGGTTGTGCCAGGACTCACCGCAGGACAGAACGGCCAGCCACCACACGTTGCCCGAGCGGTCGCGCGACTTGAACGGCCGCTTGCCGACCGCGTGGCAGATGGAGTTGATCGACCACGTGACGTGATGGAGCAGCGCAACCCGGACCAGCGAACCCCAGAAGAACGCCGTCACGGCGCCCTGCCACGACCACGTCACCAGACCGCCCACCAGGGCCGGGAACAGCAGCGAGAGCACCGTCCACAGCACGAACTGCCGTGAGACGTTCCGTACGGCGTCGTCCTTGATCAGATCCGGCGCGTACTTGTGCTGCGGCGTCTGCTCCTCGTCGAACATCCAGCCGATGTGCGCCCACCACAGGCCCTTCATCAGCGCCGGAACGGTCTCGCCGAACCGCCACGGCGAGTGCGGGTCGCCCTCGGCGTCCGAGAACTTGTGGTGCTTGCGGTGATCGGCCACCCAGCGCACCAGCGGACCCTCCACCGCCAGCGAACCGGCGATCGCCAGCGCGATCCGCAGCGGGCGCTTCGCCTTGAACGAACCATGCGTGAAGTAACGGTGGAAACCGACGGTGATGCCGTGGCAGCCCAGGTAGTACATGAACACCATCAGCCCCAGGTCCAGCCAGCTCACCCCCCAGCCCCAGGCCAGCGGCACCGCCGCGACCAGCGCCACGAAGGGAACGGTGATGAACAGCAGCAGTGTGATCTGCTCGATCGACCTCTTGTTGTCCCCGCCCAGGGTGGCGGAGGGAAGCGGGGTGTCGGTCGCCTTGGGGGCGTCTTCGATCACATCCGGGCTTGTGGTCATACGGGCGTCCCTCATCGGACTGGACTTGGCTACGGTTCCGTAACCTACGGCATCGTAAGTATGGCAGGGCTCAGTGTCCGGGCAAGAGGCGGTGGATAACGGCGTGGTGACCGCGACCTATCCTGGTGGCGTCGGACAGCGCGGTCCGCACCCCGCCCATCGTGCAATCCCCCGCAAGGAGCCGCACCAGTGAGCAGTGCCGACATCACCCCCGAGACCTCGGACAACGCAAGTCTGCGCGCCGACATCCGCCGCCTCGGCGACCTGCTGGGCGAGACGCTCGTACGCCAGGAAGGACCCGAACTCCTCGAGCTCGTCGAACGCGTCCGTGCACTCACCCGTACGGACGGTGACGCCGCCGCCGCCCTTCTCCGCGACACCGACCTGGAGACCGCCGCCAAGCTCGTCCGCGCCTTCTCCACGTACTTCCATCTCGCCAACATCACCGAGCAGGTCCACCGCGGCAAGGAACTGCGCGAGCGCCGCGCCGCCGAGGGCGGACTCCTCGCCCGCACCGCCGACCGGCTCAAGGACGCCGACCCCGAGCACCTGCGCCGCACCGTGGAGCACCTCGGCGTTCGCCCCGTCTTCACCGCCCACCCCACCGAGGCAGCCCGCCGCAGCGTCCTCAACAAGCTGCGCCGCATCGCGGCCCTCCTCGACACATCCGTCGAGGACGGCGACCGCCGCCGCGCCGACCTGCGCCTCGCCGAGAACATCGACCTCATCTGGCAGACCGACGAACTGCGCGTCGCCCGCCCCGAGCCCGCCGACGAGGCCCGCAACGCCATCTACTACCTCGACGAGCTGCACCTCGGCGCCGTCGGCGACGTCCTCGAGGACCTCGCCGCCGAGCTCGAACGCGTCGGCATCGAGCTTCCGCCCGGCACCCGCCCCCTCACCTTCGGCACCTGGATCGGCGGCGACCGCGACGGCAACCCCAACGTCACCCCCGACGTGACCTGGGACGTCCTGATCCTCCAGCACGAGCACGGCATCACCGACGCCCTCGAAGCGGTCGACGGGCTCCGCGGACTCCTCTCCAACTCCATCCGCTACG
The DNA here is from genome assembly GCF_040681345.1 of Streptomyces sp. NPDC051776. Taxonomy (NCBI): domain Bacteria; kingdom Bacillati; phylum Actinomycetota; class Actinomycetes; order Kitasatosporales; family Streptomycetaceae; genus Streptomyces; species Streptomyces sp. NPDC051776. The sequence continues at coordinate 325,292 of NZ_JBFAYQ010000001.1, forward strand.
CCGGAGCCACCGAGGAACTGCTGACCTCGCTCCGGACCGACCTCGAGCGGCTTCCCGAAATCAGCCCCCGCTACAAGCGCCTCAACGCGGAGGAGCCGTACCGCCTCAAGGCAACCTGCGTCCGGCAGAAGCTCGTCAACACCCGAGAGCGGCTCGCCAAGGGCACCCCCCACGAGCCCGGCCGCGACTACCTCGGCACCGCCCAACTGCTCAGCGACCTCACCCTCATCCAGGAATCGCTGCGCGCCCACCGCGGCGGCCTCTTCGCCGACGGCCGCCTGGACCGCACCATCCGCACCCTGGCCGCGTTCGGCCTCCAACTCGCGACCCTGGACGTCCGCGAGCACGCCGACGCCCACCACCACGCCCTCGGTCAGCTCTTCGACCGCCTCGGCGAGGAGTCCTGGCGCTACGCCGACATGCCCCGGGACTACCGCACCAAGCTCCTCGCCAAGGAGCTGCGCTCCCGCCGCCCGCTCGCCCCCACTCCGGCGCCCCTCGACGCCGCCGGCGAGAAGACCCTCGGCGTCTTCGCCACCATCAGCAAGGCCATGCGGCGCTTCGGGCCCGAGGTCATCGAGTCCTACATCATCTCCATGTGCCAGGGCGCCGACGACGTCTTCGCCGCCGCAGTCCTCGCCCGCGAGGCCGGACTCATCGACCTTCACGCCGGCTGGGCCAAGATCGGCATCGTCCCGCTGCTGGAGACCACCGACGAGCTGCGTGCCGCCGACGTCATCCTCGACGAGATGCTCGCCGACCCCTCCTACCGCCGACTGGTCGCGCTCCGCGGCGACGTCCAGGAGGTCATGCTCGGCTACTCCGACTCCTCCAAGTTCGGCGGCATCACCACCTCCCAGTGGGAGATCCACCGCGCCCAGCGACGGCTGCGCGACGTCGCCCACCGCTACGGCGTACGGCTGCGGCTGTTCCACGGCCGCGGCGGCACCGTCGGGCGCGGCGGCGGCCCCACCCACGACGCGATCCTCGCCCAGCCGTACGGCACCCTCGAAGGCGAGATCAAGGTCACCGAGCAGGGCGAGGTCATCTCCGACAAGTACCTCGTGCCGTCCCTCGCCCGGGAGAACCTCGAACTCACCGTCGCCGCGACCCTCCAGGCCTCCGCGCTGCACGTCGCACCGCGCCAGACCGACGAGGCGCTGGCCCGCTGGGACGCGGCCATGGACACCGTCTCCGACGCCGCCCACAGCGTGTACCGCGGGCTCGTCGAGGACCCCGACCTGCCCGCGTACTTCTTCGCGTCCACGCCCGTCGACCAGCTCGCCGAACTCCACCTCGGCTCCCGGCCCTCACGGCGCCCCGACTCCGGCGCCGGCCTCGACGGACTGCGCGCCATCCCGTGGGTCTTCGGCTGGACCCAGTCGCGGCAGATCGTCCCCGGCTGGTTCGGTGTCGGCTCCGGCCTGAAGGCCGCACGCGAGGCCGGACTCGGCCCGGTCATCGAAGAGATGCACCAGCAGTGGCACTTCTTCCGCAACTTCCTGTCCAACGTCGAGATGACGCTGACCAAGACGGACCTGCGGATCGCACGCCACTACGTCGACACCCTCGTGCCCGACGACCTGCGGCATGTCTTCGCCACGATCGAGGCCGAGCACGAACTCACCGTCCAGGAAGTCCTGCGCATCACCGGCGAACACGAACTCCTCGACCAGAACCCGGTGCTCCAGCAGACCTTCCGCGTGCGCGACGCCTACCTCGACCCCATCTCCTACCTCCAGGTCGCCCTCCTCGACCGGCAGAGGAAGGCCGCGGCCCGAGGTGAGGCGCCCGACCCGCTGCTCGCCCGCGCCCTGCTGCTCACCGTCAACGGTGTCGCGGCCGGCCTGCGCAACACCGGCTGAGGCACCCGGAATCACAAGCTCCTGCTCCCGAAAGACCGCTGCCCCGCGCCATACGGCGCGGGGCAGCAGACGTAGGGCGCGGGGCAGCAGACATACGGTCCCGGTCAGCCGCGGCCGCGAGCCCTGCGGCGCAGTGCCAGCACACCACCGGCGGCGAGCAGCAGCGCCGCGGCGACGGACATACCCGTCACCGACGCGCCCGTCTCGGCCAGGTCCCCGCCGCCGTTCGACGAGGGGGAAGGAGCGGGAGCGGCCGGCTCGGACGAGGGTTCTGAGGACGGCTTGTCGCCGGGCTTCCCGGACGGTTCCCCGCCCGGCCCGCCGCCCGGCTCGGGGTTCTCGTCCCCGCAATCCGTCCAGAACACCTTGTGCTTCGCACGGCCGTGCTCACCATCGAACTTCCAGACCAGCTTGTAGTGGCCGTCCGGCAGGGACAGGTCGGCGCTGCGGCCGTGCCCCTCACCGTCCAGGGCCAGAGAACCCGACTTCGCCTCCGTGCCCTTCGTGCCGGTCGGCGGCATCTCGACGATTTTCCAGTCCACGTGCTGGCCGCCGTCGAATCCGAAGGCATCCAGGTAGAAGGTGCAGACGTGCGGTTCGTTCCGGCGAAGTTCCTCGCCGGTCCTCGCATCGTGAATCTTCACGGTCCCGTTGTCACCGGGAGGAGTCGCGTACGCGGGCGAGCCGAGCAACTGGGAAGCTGCCACGGCCACGGTCACGGCACACGCGGAGGGGAAGGTGCGCATGGGTATACCAACTTCTTGAGCCAGAACAAGTTGGGGGTGGCGGCTCAGCTTCCGGCCACCTCTCACCGCTGGTCAAGAAGGATGATGTCCCATCGATGCCGTGCTGCCCCATGTATCACATAGATCCCGGTAACGATCCGGCCACCACAGGCCGTCCGCCCGGCACCGGGACGCTCACAACAGCACAAATGTCACACCCAGTTGAGCCAGCCCCAGCAGAGCGATCGCCCACGCCGTACGCCGCATCCGCAGGCCGCCCGCCATCACCAGAGCCGCCAGGAGAAACGCACCCGCGAGCGGAACCCAGGCGTACAGGACCCCGGCCCAACCCGTCCGTACGACCTCGTTCGTGCCGGGTTTCACCGCAACCAGCAGTCGCTCACCGGTCCTGTGCGTCACCGACTTGTCGATCGACACCCTGGGCCGCTCGGTCCCCGCATCATCCGCCGGGGCGAACGACCCTGTGCACCTCTCCGCGTCGCACCGGGCAATCGTCACCGTCCCCCGCTCGCGGCCCTTCGTCAGCATCACGTGCTGCGCCGTATTCCACGACGACCACACCCCGGCCGCCAGCAGCAGCAACACCACACCGAGCAACAGCACATTCCTGCCGACCAGCAGCAAGCCGAAGGCGCTCTCGCCGGCACGGCGGACAGGACTCCGTCGAATGCGCATGGTTTCGCCCATGGCGGCGATCCTTGGCCATCCGGAAGCCCCCGGTCAACCTTTCGCAATCGCCTTGGGATGGGCTGTCCCGTTAGGAGTTATACGTGCCTTGCGCCCGCTCCAGGCCGTCAACGATCAAGGTTTCCACCGCGTCCGCCGCGCGATCCACGAAATAGTCCAGCTCCTTGCGCTCCACCGAGGAGAAATCCTTCAGGACGAATGCCGCCACATCCATACGGCCCGGCGGCCGCCCGATCCCGAAGCGCGCACGGTGATAGTCCGGACCCATCGCCTTCGTCATCGACTTGAGCCCGTTGTGCCCGTTGTCGCCACCACCCCTCTTCAGGCGCAGCGCCCCGTAATCGATATCCAACTCGTCATGAATCGCAACGATGTTGCCGACCGGCACCTTGTAGAAGTCCCGCAGCGCATTGACCGGCCCCCCCGACAGGTTCATGAACGACATGGGCTTTGCGATCACCACCCGGCGGCTCGACATGCCGGGCATGCCCAAACGCCCCTCGACCACCTGCGCACGCGACTTGTGCGCCTTGAAACGGCCGCCCATCCGGTCCGCGATCAGATCGACCACCATGAACCCCACGTTGTGGCGGTTCGCCGCGTACTCCGGACCCGGGTTGCCCAGACCCACGATCAGCCACGGGCTGTCCACATCGCTCATCTGCGTGTCTCCTCAACGGACCAGCCGCACAACGCCCGAACCGCCGCCCCGCACACCACGGCGCGAGACAGCGGTCGGACGACAAGCACCTCCGGACACCCCCGGCCGGCCGCCACGACGGACAGCACGGCCGGGAATGCACCGGACGGTTGCACCGGCCGGACCGGATGAACCGAACGACACCAAGCCGCGGTTCCCCTCTCCGGCCGCTCCCCGGGGCGAGCCGACCCCGGCCCACGTCCCCGGAAGAACCCCGGCTCAGCCCTCGGAAGGCGCCTCGGCGACCGGGGCCTCGCCCACCTCGGCCTCCTCTTCCCCGGCCGTCGGCTCCTCGGCCTGCGCCGCAACCACCTGCAGGACGACCGTGTCCTCCTCGACCGCCAGCGAGGTGCCGTTCGGCAGGGAGATGTCCTTCGCCAGAACCGAGGCACCGGCCTCCAGGCCCTCGATGGAGACCGACACGGCCTCCGGGATGTGCGTCGCCTCGGCCTCGACCGGCAGCGCGTTCAGCACGTGCTCCAGCAGGTTGCCGCCAGGCGCCAGGTCACCCTGGGTGTGGATCGGCACCTCGACGTTGACCTTCTCGCCACGCTTCACCAGCAGCAGGTCGACGTGCTCGACGAAACCCTTCAGCGGGTCGCGCTGCACGGCCTTCGGAATCACCAGCTCCTTGCGGCCGTCCATGTCGAGGCCGATGAGCACATTCGGGGTCTTCAGCGCGAGAAACAGATCGTGACCCGGCAGCGTCACGTGAATCGGGTCGTCCCCGTGACCGTAGATGACAGCCGGAACCTTGTTGTCACGGCGGATGCGGCGGGCAGCGCCCTTGCCGAACTCCTTGCGGAGCTCACTGGAGATCTTGACCTCAGCCATGCTGCACTCCTCGTAGAAAGCAGATATACGACGGCCGTTACCCGGCCCACGACAGACCTGCTACGAAGAGCGCGCCGATTACGGAGCGCCGCACGATACACGTACGGCCTCCCTCGCCGAGCAACTCCATGAGTCTACCCGGCGGGGAGGCCGTCTCAGAAATCGATCAGCAACACCCCGCGCCCACGCGGAAGATCACCGACGTCCGGCACTTGGAAAGTGGCATACGGAACGTGACGCCTCCGTCACGCCTGCTCGTCGAAGAGGCTCGTCACCGAACCGTCCTCGAACACCTCACGCACCGCCCGCGCAATCGTCGGCGCCATCGACAACACCGTGATCTTGTCGAGCTCCTGCTCACCCGGCGTCGGCAGCGTGTTCGTGAAGATGAACTCGCTCACCTTCGAATTCTTCAACCGGTCCCCGGCCGGACCCGACAGCACGCCATGCGTCGCCGCCACGATCACGTCCTCCGCACCGTTGGCGAACAGCGCATCCGCGGCCGCACAGATCGTGCCACCCGTGTCGATCATGTCGTCGACCAGGACACACACCCGGCCCTCCACATCACCGACGACCTCGTGCACAGTCACCTGGTTCGCAACGTCCTTGTCCCGCCGCTTGTGGACGATCGCCAGCGGCGCCGCCAGCCGGTCGCACCACCGGTCCGCCACCCGCACACGGCCCGCGTCCGGCGACACCACCGTCAACTTGTCGCTGTCCACCCTGGAGCCCACGTAGTCCGCCAGCAGCGGCAACGCGAACAGATGGTCCACCGGCCCGTCGAAGAAGCCCTGGATCTGGTCCGTGTGCAGATCCACCGTGAGAATCCGGTCCGCACCCGCCGACTTCAGAAGATCCGCGATCAGCCGCGCCGAAATCGGCTCACGACCACGGTGCTTCTTGTCCTGCCGGGCATAGCCGAAGAACGGCAGAATCACCGTGATACTCCGCGCCGAAGCCCGCTTCAGCGCATCGATCATGATGAGCTGTTCCATGATCCATTTATTGATGGGAGCCGTGTGGCTCTGCATCAGGAAACAGTCCGCGCCACGCGCCGACTCCTGGAAACGGACGTAGATCTCGCCGTTCGCGAAGTCGAACACCTTCGTCGGGACCAGGCCCACACCCAGCTGATGCGCGACCTCCTCCGCCAGCTCGGGGTGGGCGCGGCCGGAGAAGAGCATCAACTTCTTCTCGCCGGTCGTCTTGATCCCGGTCACAGCACAGTCTCCTTGCCAGCTGAATTGGGTGGGGAATGGGTGGACGCACCTGACTCTTTCACGGTACGCCCCGTACGAGAACGCCCGCTCACCGCAGGCACCCTCCTCGTCGCTCGCCTCACGGCTCGCCTCTCACTCGCCGTCCGACGCCTCACGGGCCGATGTCTCGCGCGCAGACGCCTCGTCAGCGGACGCCTTATGGGCCGACGCCTCACCAGCGGACGCCCCACGGGCCGACGCCTCACGGGCTGCTTCCGCCGCCTGAGCGGCCGCACTTCCCGGACGCTTGCGCGCGACCCAGCCCTCGATGTTCCGCTGTTGACCCCGCGCAACCGCCAGCGAACCCGGCGGCACATCCCTGGTGATGACCGAACCAGCCGCCGTATACGCACCGTCCCCCACGGTCACCGGCGCCACGAACATGTTGTCCGAGCCGGTCCGGCAATGGGACCCGATCGTCGAATGGTGTTTCGCCACACCGTCGTAGTTCACGAACACACTCGCCGCACCGATATTGGTGTGATCACCGATCGTCGCATCACCCACATACGACAGATGCGGCACCTTCGTGCATTCACCGATGTCCGCGTTCTTCATCTCCACATACGTGCCGGCTTTGGACCGGCGGCCGAGCTTCGTTCCCGGGCGCAGATACGCGTACGGCCCCGCACTCGCACCCGCCCCGACCTCCGCGCCCTCCGCCACCGTGAAACTCACCCGAGCACCCTCACCGACCCGCGTGTCCGTCAGCGTGCTGTTCGGACCCACCTCAGCACCCGACGCCAGATGCGTCACACCGTGCAACTGCGTCCCCGGGTGCACCACCGTGTCCTGCTCGAACGTCACCGACACATCCACCCACGTCGACGCCGGATCCACCACCGTCACACCACCCAGCATCGCCGCGTCCAGCAAACGCCCGTTCAGCAACCGCCGCGCCTCCGCGAGCTGCACCCGGTTGTTGATCCCCAGGATCTCCCGGTGATCCCCGGCCACCGCCGCACCCACCCGGTGCCCCGACTCCCGCAGAATCCCGAGCACATCCGTGAGGTACTCCTCACCCTGGCTGTTGTCCGTCCGCACCTTCCCCAGCGCATCCGCCAGCAGCCGCCCGTCGAACGCGAACACCCCGGAATTGATCTCCGTGATCGCCCGCTGCGCCTCGGAGGCGTCCCTGTGCTCGACGATCGCCGTGACGGCGCCGCCCTCGGGATCGCGCACGATACGGCCGTAACCGGTGGAGTCCGGGACCACGGCGGTCAGAACGGTGACGGAATTGCCGTCGGCACTGTGGACGGCCGAGAGCCGGCGCAGCGTCTCGCCGGTCAGCAGCGGGGTGTCACCGCAGACGACGACCACGGTCCCGTCGAGCGGCCCCGCCTCATCGGCCTTCGCCAACTCCTCCAGCGCCATCCGCACGGCGTGACCCGTGCCGTTCTGCTCATGCTGCACGGCGGTACGCACGCCCGGGTCGATCGCGGTGAGATGGGCGGTGACCTGCTCGCGGGCGTGCCCGACCACCACGACGAGTTCATCGGGGCCGAGCTCGCGCGCGGCGGAGACGACGTGGCCGACAAGGGACCGGCCGCAGATGCTGTGCAGGACCTTGGGGGTCGCCGACTTCATACGGGTGCCCTCACCCGCTGCGAGGACGACGACGGCTGCCGGGCGGTTGGCGCTCACGGGTGTGCCCTTCGGCTTCGGGTGGTGGACACTCGCAGGATACCGGGGTGTTTTGCACCGGAAACGAGGCGGGTCCTGACCGCACGGTCAGGACCCGCGTCCTGTGTCAAGGCTATGTGAGCTCCCCCGCAAGGATTCGAACCTTGACCTGCCAAGACCAAAACTTGGTGTGCTGCCGGGTTACACCACGGGGGACCGACGCGTCAGACCATACCCGACTGGCCGTCGGTCACGGGCCCACTGCCCAGGCGGAGATGCCGTGCCACCAACCTTCGACCTGCCGGTAGAGCCGAGCACTGTTCCGGACGTAGATGCGCAGGCAACCGCGGTAGGTGGCTCCTCGGTTGAGACGGTTCGTGCCGGGGTTGTCGCGCCTAATGCTGGGCTTCAGGAAGTCGTGGGCGGGGACGCCGGTGAGATGCGACCAGAAGCGGGTGGCCTCGCCGAGGTCCGCGGAATCGTGGATGTGGAGACTGCAACGCATTCGGTGACGGTCGACTCCCAGGAGTTCCAGCCAACGTACGTAGACTTGGATCATGCGAGGGTCGCTGTTGATGAAGGTAAGACTTTCTCGCCGCGCGTAGGCCTTGTCCTTCGACCCTTCGGCCCAGTACAGAGCGGCGCCGAGCAGAAGAAGCTCGCGGTTGTTGATCTCGCCCACCTGGCTCGCCGCCTCGCAGGTAAGCCGTCGGCGCTCCTCGTCCCGGTCCTTGCGAAACGCCCTATGCGCCATCTCCAGGCGTTGCATCTTCTCGATCTTCGTCCAGCGTGGCTCGGGCTGGGGGAGATCTTGTACCCACGCGGAGATCGAAGTTTTGGAGACATTCAGCTCCGCCTGGATCTCGTCGTATGTCATCCCTTGTGACCGCAGTTCGAGGGCTTTCAGCCGGGTCGCATCCTTGGGGTTCGTCCGCTGCGTCCATGCCGGAGGCGAAACAGGCTTCGGAAGATCCCTCACCCACAACGACACCGAGCTCTTGGACACCCCCAACTCGGCCACGATCTCGTCGTATGTCTTCCCTTCGCGCCGCAGTTCTCGGGCGCGTGCCTTCATTTCCGGCTTCGCTTGAACCATGCGCCCATGTTTTCTTCGCGGAAGCCCGAATGTCCCGAAAGCTTGGTCGGTTCATCAGTTCGAGTGGGGGTTGTGTATTCGCCTGGGAACGACACTGTGCCCGGCCCCACGTGCGGGGCCGGGCACAGTGCTGCGGGCATCGGCTAGAGCAGGCCGTCCCACATCTGCTCGAGGAGCACCGCCCACCAGGTCTCCGGGGTGGAGAGCGCGGCGGGGTCGAGGGAGGCGAGCTGGGCCTGGAAGTCGACGGTCCAGCGGCCCGCCTGTTCCGGGGTGAGCCCGTAGCGCAGGCGCCACATGCGGCCCAGGAGTGCGAGGCAGCGGACGAACTCCGGCAGGCCGGTATTGACGAACTGCGGTGTCGCGGCCCCGCCGCCCGGGCCTGCCTCGACCGGGACGGCGACGATGTTCGCCGTGCCGTACTGGATGCAGAGCTGGCGGCCGAAGTCGTTGCCCATGACGAGGTAGGAGCCCGCGTCCGGGGCGGGCTGGACCCCGCGCTCCGCGGCGAGCTCGGCAAGTGTCGGCACGGGGCGGCCCGGCTGGGCCTGCGCCCAGAAGAAGGGGCCGATCTCCACCGGCAGGCCCGCCCACACCAGTGTCTGGGCGACCACCTCGGGCACGCCCTGCCGTGATACGGCCCGCTGGTCGAAGCGGAAGACGGCCTGTGGGCCGAACGACTGCATCAGCTCGTGCGCGAGGCCCTGCGGCGGTACCGGCGGTGCGGGCTGCACCTGTTGGGGGTGCGGCAGCGGGACGCGGTTCGGTGCCGGGCGCGCCGGCCCGTCCGCGACCTGGTGGAGCTCTCCCTGGTGCTCGATGAGATGCCGTACGCCCTGTTGGCGTGTGGTGTGGTCGCGGCCGTACGGGGCTGTGTTGCTGATGCGCACCTGCGGCCAGGTCTCGCGGATCATGCGGGCGCAGTAGCCGCCGGGCAGGTCGCAGGACTCCAGCTCGGTGTGCAGCTCCAGGACTTGCTGGGGCGGTACGCCCATGGCGCGCAGCTCGTGGAGGATCTGCCACTCCGGGTGGGGGGTGCCCGGTGCGGAGCGGCGGATGAGCTGCTGTTCGGAGCCGTCCTGTGCGCGGTAGCGGAGCACGGCCATGTAGCCGGGGCCCACCATTGGCAGGCCGGTGGGCTGCTGGGGGTAGCCGTACGTGGCGGGGGCGCCGGGCGGTTGGGTGCCGGGGGGCGTTCCGGGTGGGCCGGGGGGTTGTGCGCCCGGCGGCATGCCGGGACCGGGGGTTACGGGGCCGGGTGCGGGCGGTGCGCCGGGGCCGCCGGCGAGCATGGTGGCGGCGGCGTGGACCCCGCCGGGTGGGCCGGGGGGTGTGCCGGGCTGTCCCGGGGCGCCGGGTGCGCCGGATGGTTGGGGGCCGGACGGACCGCTGGTGCCGGGGGTGCCGGCGAATCCGGAGCCGGAGGAGTCGGCCAGCATCGTTGCCGCGGCGTGGACTCCGCCTGGGCCGCCGGGTGGTCCGGGGGGCTGGGGCCCGGCTGGTGCGCCGGGTGGGCCGGGCGGGTTGGGGGCGCCTGCTCCGGGTGTGCCCGGTGGTCCCGGTGGCGGAGGTGTTCCCGGTGTGCCAGGAGGGCCTGGTGGTGGGGGTGTTCCGGGTGCGCCGGGCAGTCCGGAGCCGGAAGAGTCGGCCAGCATCGTTGCCGCGGCGTGGACTCCGCCTGGGCCGCCCGGACCGCCGGGTGCGGCCGGTCCGCTGTCGCCCGGGGCGGCGGGGGCATCGGGTGTGCCGGGCGCCCCGGGTCCGCCCGGGGCGGAGTCGGGCGGCAGGGCTGAGACGAGCTGGGTCGGGATGTAGCCGCCGGCCGGGGCGCCCGGTGCTCCGGGGCCGGAGGCGGGGGGCGTACCGGCGCCGGGGGTGCCGGGCGCGCCGGGGGGCGGGGGAGTGCCCGGGCCTCCGCGGCCCGGGTTGCGGGGTGCCTTGGCGGTGGCGGCGTCGGCGATGTCGCCTGCGCTCGGGCCGGGTGCGCCGGGCGAAGGCGGTGCGCCGGGTGCGTGCGGGCCGACTGCTCCCGGTGCGTTCGGTGCGTTCGGTGCGTTCGGCGGGAGTGGCGGCTGCGGGGGGGCCCCGCGAACACCGGCTCCGGGCGCAGCGGTTCCCGGAGCCCCCGGCCCTGGCTCTCCCGGTTCGTCGACGGCGGGCGCGACCGTCGTACGGGGCAACTGGCTGCCGCCGGACATCAGTTCCGTCTTGGCGTCCGCTGGTAGGCCTGGCTGCGGCGTGTCCTCGTCGTCGCCGACCAGCGGCGGTGCGAAGACGGTGGCGGGGAGGTCCACGGAGCGATCGTCGTCATCGCCGGGGGTGTTGGCGTCCGCCCACGGTGTGCCGCCGGAGGGCACCCGAGGGCCGGGCACGGAGGCAGGCGTCCCGGCGGTGGGCTCGTACGACGCCGGGGCCGGTCCGCCGCTCTGTGCGCTCGCGTCGGGCCAGGAAGCTCCGGCGCCGGGCGCACCGGCGCCGGGCGCACCGGTGGCGGGCGCACCGGTCGCGGGGGCCGGGCCCGCCGGTCCCGCACCGGAGGCGGCTGCCCCGGAGGCCCCGGTGTCCGGTGTTCCCGAAGAGGAGGCGGAACCGGCCGGACCGGCGCCGCTCGTACCGGCCGGGCCGCTCGTATCCAGCGGTCCTCCCGTACCCGTCGGACTCCCCATGCCCGTCGGGCCCCCCGTACCCGTACCGCCCGTACCGCCCGTACCGGCCGAGCCGTCCGCCACCGGCGAGCCGCTGCGTGCCGGGCCCGCTTCCGTCGCCGCCCCCGTCCGCCGGTTCGGGATGCCTATCTGGTCCGCCGCCTCTTGCAGCCACTCCGGTGGGGTCAGCAGGAACGAGGTGGCCTCCAGATCGATCCGCTGGGGCGGCGCGTCGCCCGCCCCGGCTGCGGCGCCGTCGGCCCGGGCGCCGTACTCCTCCTCGTACCGGCGGATGATCTCGCCCACCGGGAGTCCGGGCCACAGCGTCGCCTCGCCGCTGTCGCGGGCTATGACCAGCCGGGCGCGGCCGCCGTCGGACGTGGGCCGGTCCTCGTGGTCCTCGGCCCAGGCGACGAAGCCCAGGTCGAACTCCCGGACCTGTACGTCACGGTGCTGGTACGCCGGGACGTCGCCGTTGACCCAGCGCTCCGCGCGCTCCTGTGCCTGCGCGAAGGTCACCATCGCGCCTCACCCCTCCATCGGGACGGCCTGCGCGAAGCCGCCGTCCACCATCAGGTTCGCCACGGTCTCCAGCTCCGGCGGGTTGCCCGCCAGGCGCTGCAGGAAGTCGTCGAAGTCGTCGCCGCACGGCAGCAGCAACTGCTCGGCCCGCTCCTGGACGGTGGTGCCGTCGCGGTCGCGTGCGTCGTCGTACGCGCAGAACCAGACCGATCCGGGTGCCTGTCCCCGCACCTTCACGGCGAGGACGCCGCCCTGGACGAAGGCGACGCCCAGGAAGTCCTTGGTGAAGTGGTCGCGCAGGCACTTGTTGATGTAGACGAGGTCGTTGACGGCGGCCTCGTCGCGCACCGTGAAGAACGGCTGGTCGACCAGGAGTCCGAGTTCGGCGTCGAGGGCGACGCCGACCGGGGCGCAGCCGCCCGCCGCCTTGAGGAAGGCGCGGTAAGCACCGGGCAGCCGGTAGCCGAGGTCCTCCTCGACGCCCAGGACCTGGTCCTCGGTGACCGAGAGGTTCTTGCTGGGGAGGCCGAAGTGCACGGGCCGGGTCTCCTGGAGGGGCCGGGTGCCGCGCTTGTTCTGGTCGACGGCCGCGGTCGCGAGGCCGCCGTGGTGCCGCAGGAGTGCTTTGACGTCGACGGGTACGAGTTCGACGCGGCGGGTGCCGGGGACGTGGTGCCACGTCCAGCCGTGCGGGGTGGCGACGGGCGGGAGACTGGTCCACAGCTCGTGTCCGGTGGCGTGCAGGGCGGCGTTGGCCGACACGTAGTCCGTCAGGCGCAGTTCGTCGACGCCGAACCCCTCGGGCGGTTCTGCGATTTCCGCCGCGGCCCGTGCGTAGGCGGAGAAGTCGGGCAGTCCGTGGCCGTCCACCCGTACGCCTCTGGGGTGGCGGGCGGCCCGGACCGGATCCGGGAAGTTCACGACCTGCCCGGCGTAGGCCGAGTTCGGTGGCGCGGCATGCCCGAGCCGACCTGTCGTCATGGCTGTTGCCCCCTGCTGCGTCCGACTGTTGGCGCACAGCCTATGCGGTGGCGCTGTTGGGGGTCTCTTCCCGGTGGGGCCGGTCCGGTACGGGGTCCGGTACCGCGGCCCGACTCGTAGGGCGGCCCGTTCCGCATGGCGACCGGTCGTTGCGCATGACGACGGTCGTTGCGCATGACGACCGGTCGTTGCGCCGGGGCGGGTTCAGCCGTCGGCCGCGGCTTTCAGTTTCTCGTGCTGCTCGGCGGCGACGCCCTCCTCGACCGGGTCGGCTTTCCCCGCCATGGGGAGGGAGAGGTAGGTGGCGGTGTTGGCGCCGCTGCGGACGACGGTGACGATGAGGGCTCCGTCGCCGTTCTTTCCGTCTCCGCTGTCCTTCTCCCTCAGGGAGAAGGTGACGGATTCGTCCCCCGCGTCGGCTCCTTCGGCGTCGCCGACGGTGAACTCGGTTGTGCCGCCGCCTTTTCGGGTGCCTGTGAACGAGGCGCAGACGCCGGTCGCCTTCCTCAGCTCACCGAGCCACGCCCGGGCTTCTCCGTCCGCCCAGGAGGAGAGCTGCAACGCCTGGAAGGTGCCGCTTCCGCCGAACGCGCCTTTGGCGAGGGTGGCGTTGACGCTCGCGGTGCGCCGGTGCGAGGGCTTCGACGCGATGGTGTCGGCGATGGCGCGGCATTCCTTGCGGTCGATTTCGGTGGGGTTCTCCGGGGTGAGGCCGCCGGATCGGGTGTGCTCCACCTCGTAGCCGGAGACGTCGCTCTTGGTCAGCAGTGCGGATGTCAATTCCGCTTTCGTCAGGGGACGTACGCCCTTTTCCTCTTCCGTATTGCTGTTCTGGGACCTGCCGGAACCCTCGGTGTCCTTGCCGTCCCCGGCCGCGGGCCGGTCTTCCGAGGCCCGGTCCCCGCCGTCGCCGGTGCACGCCACCGCGGACAACGCGAGGACGGGTACGGCGAGGAGGCAGACGAGGGCGGACTGCCTGCGGGCGCGGTCACGGCGGTCACGGCGGGTACGGGTAGGGGCGGATGGCCGGGTACGCATGTCCCGCACCCTCCCGCCTCGGTGCACCGCCCGCAACCCCCCCGTAGGATCGGCGCGCTGGCGGGCATCCGCGACTTCCCCATCTGCCAGCAGATTTGGCAGGCTGTCCCCGCAACTCGGGGGATTGCACGGGAGGGAAGCGCACCATCATGAACGCCGCACCAGAGATCGGCGCCGCTGAAGCGTCCGGCGCAGCAGCGCAACGGCCGGGCGATCCCCGGCTGAGCTGGAGCGTCACGGATGGCGCCGGTGGCCCGCCCGTGCTCCGCCACCGCCGTGACGGGATCCTGCCGACGGTGGCCGCCGCGTTGTCCGTGCGCGGCGAGACGCTGACGGCGACGGCCGGCAAGGGTGACCGGCCGCCCGCACTGCATCCGCTGGTGCAGGACTTTCTGGACATGCTCGGCAACGACCGGCGGGAGCGCTTCACGGGCCGGTGTCCGGAGGCCGTGCTGCTGTCGCGTTTTCTCTCGGCGGCGGAGGGGGCACGCAGCAAGTGGGCTTCGCGCAAGCCGCTCACGCAAGGGGAGGCGCGACGGGCGCTGAAGCAGGCGAAGCTCACGGCGCGGCACATCCGCGAGGACGGTGATCCGCAGCACGGTGCGTACGCCCCGCCCTGCCGTTCCTGCTCGCCGCTGCTGGCCCACTTCGGGGTGCGCGCGGTCGATCCGGCGACTGCCGGGGGCTGATATGCGCGCTTTCGACCGGACCGCCGCCACGCGATTTCCCGTCGCCGTCGATGCGGCGCTGCGCGAGGCGGGGTGGCAGCCGGGCCGCTGGGACATCCGGCAGGCGGAGATCTGGGCTGACGCGCTGCGCGCGCACGCCTCGCCCGCGGGGCACGAACACACGGTCTTCCCGGCCGCCGTCGAGGCGTGGGCGGAGTTCGGCGGCCTGCATGTCGCGGGGCCGGGGCCGGGCCGGCACATCGCGCCCACGCCGCTGGTGGTGGATCCGATGCGGGGGCTGCACATGGCCCGTACGCTCATCGATCTCGGACGCGCGCTGGAGGCTGAGGTGTGTCCGCTGGGCGCCGAGACCGGTGGCGCGGGCGCGGTGCTGGCGATCGATTCCGAGGGCCGCGTCTACAGCATCGACCACACCGGGGACTGGTTTCTGGGCCGGGACGTCGACGAGGCGCTCGCGACGCTGATCACGGGCACGCGCCCGGCCCGTCTCTCGACGGGCGCCTGACGGGCGGCCGCCGTGCGCGGGTGCCGGAGAGCAGGGGCGGCACGTTCGGGTTCCGCGGGAAGCACGGGGTTCGCGGCACGTACACGTAGGGGGTCCGCGGGGAGTACTGGTTCCGCGCTGGGTACGGGTTCCGTGGCCTACGGTTTCGTGCCGCCGTCGGCGTCCGTGGGCAGTTGCGGGCGTCATGGTCCGTGCGGCGTCCGTCGGCACGGATGGTTTCCGCTGCACGTACGGCGTACGTGCAGCGTGTGCGGGCTCCGCGGTGCCTCCCGATTCTCCGCCGTGCCCGGTGCGCGTACGCGCCGCGAGGCCGTGGAGGCGCGTCGCGTCAGACGGGTCGCAGCGCCTCCGGCGCGCGGTCCGGGAGGACCGCCGATACGCGGAAGCCACCCGCGTCGGTCGGACCGAACACGAATCCCCCGCCCAGGGCCGTGACCCGCTCCCGCATGCCGACCAGCCCGTTGCCGCCGCTGGGGAGGCAGGCGCCTGCCACGTCTTCGGCCGGGGGCCCGTTCTCCACCTGGACCGCCACCTCGGCTTCCCGGTGCGCGAGCCGCACCCGCGCCTTGGCCCCCGCGGCGTGCTTGTGGACGTTGGTGAGCGCTTCCTGGACGACGCGGTAGGCGGTCCGCTCGACCCGGGCGGTGTACGTGCGCCGATCGCCCTCGACGGACAGTTCGACCGTCATGCCCGCCGCCCGTGACTGCCCGATGAGGGCCTCCAGCTCGCTGAGGGACGGACCGTCCGTCTCCTGCGCTGCCGCCGTGACGGACCGCGCCGTCGCCCCGGAACCGGCCCCCCGGGAAACGGCCCGCGTCCCCGTGCCGCCGTCGGCCACGGCCGCTGCGCCGTTCCCGTCCGCCTCGGGGCCCCCGCGCCACGTGGCGAACTCCGCGAGTCGCGCCGGTGCGGCGAGCCGGTCCTCGGTGCGCAGGACGCCGAGCATTTCGCGCAGTTCGTTGAGCGCCTGCCGCCCCATGTCGCCGACGAGGGCGGCGTTGCGCACGGCGCGCTCCGGGTCCTTCTGGGCCACGGCCTGCAGGGCGGCGGCGTGGACGACCATGAGGGATACGCGGTGGGCGACCACGTCGTGCATCTCGCGGGCGATACGGGTTCGCTCCTCGTTGCGGGCCCACTCCGCGCGCTCCTCGGCGCGTTCGGCGAGGAGGGAGAGTTCGCGCTCGAGGCCGTCGGCCCGTTCGCGCAGGCTCTCCACCAGGCGCCGGCGCGCGCCCGCGTACAGGCCGAGCAGCAGGGACGGCGCGGTCAGGCCGATGGCCATGAGGACGGAGACGAGGGTGGAGACCCAGACCGGCGGGCCGTAGCCGTCGTTCCGCATGTCCTGGTGGAAGCTGATGAAGGTGATCAGCAGCGTCCCGGTCATGGACATTCCGGCCAGGATGACGGTGATGCGGCGCGGCACGTCGGACGCGGCGAGGGTGTAGAGGCCGACGACGCCGAGCAGGAAGCCCATTTCGGCCGGGGTGACCGCGATCGACACCAGCACGACGGCTATCGGCCAGCGACGCCGAAGGACGAGGGCCGACCCGGCCACCACGCCGAGCGCCACCCCCGCGGACACCGGTACCTGCGCTTCGCCGGCGAAGGGGACCCCCTCGACCGCGCACTCGATCGCGGATATGACGGCGAGGACGACGTCGAGCGCCATGCTGCGCCGTCGTGCCCACCACCACGGGCCGGTCGGCGCCCCTCGCGCCCCGGCCTCCCTCACTGCCCCCGTTTTGGTCATACCGACCAGCGTACGGGCGGCGCGCGCGCATTATCCGCTGGGTTTCCCCACCTCTTGGCGCGGTGGCGTGCGGAGTGTCGCGTTATGCGGTATTCGCTCTCATCCAGAAAGATGTGCGCCGCAGAACACGGCAAGACCACCATGACGGATAAAAGGGGCTTCAGGATGAGTGCGTCTGTGTCACCGCAGGGCTTCACCACGGTCCGGGGCCGCGAGCGTGGCTACCGGCCCGAGCAGGTCGACCGCCTCGTCGGCGGGCTGGCGGCGTCCCGCGACGAGACCTGGGAGCGCGCGGCGCGCCTCACCGTCCTCGTCAAGGAGATGGAGGAGAAGGCCCGCCAACTGCGGGAGCAGGCTGCCTCGATGCCGCCGCAGACGTACGAGGGGCTGGGCACCCGGGCACAGGAACTGCTGTCCATCGCCGAGTCGGAGGCGGTGGACCTGCGGGACGCGGCGGAGGCGGCGGCGCACGAGGTGCGTGAGGAGGCGGACGCGTTCGCCAGGGCCGTACGGGAGGACGTGCGCGGTACGGCGACCCGGGTGCGGGAGGAGGCGGAGGCGTGGGCCGACCGGTGCCGGGTCGTGGCCCAGCAGGTCGCCGACGAGATGCGGGCGACCGCGCGGCGCGACGCCAAGGAGCTGCGGACAGAGGCGGTCGCGGCCCTGAAGGAGATGCAGCAGAGGTGCGTCGACCTCCTCGCCGACCAGGAGAAGGAGCAGGCGGCAGGCTGGGACGAGACGGGGCGCGAACTGGCCGAGCAGGAGGCCGGGTTCGACGCCCGTGTCGAGGAACTGGTGGAGCGCGCGGAGGCCGGTCTTGCTCAGGCGCAGCGGCGGTTCGCGGAGGTCGACCAGGCGGCGCGGTACGGGCAGGAGGCGGCGGAAGCGCAGGCCGCGGACCTCCTGGCGCGGGCGCGCTCGTGGGAGGAACGGGTCGCCGAGGAGACCGACGAGGTGCTGCGGCAGCACGCGGAGCGGCGTGAGGAGGTCCGGAGGCATCTGGAGCATGTGCGGGGGAGCCTGGCGGCGCTCTCGGCCCGGGTGCCGGACGGGAGCAGGGGTAGTACGGGGGAGGCGGCCGAGACCGGATCGGTGCCGGGCCCGTCGGCGAGCGCGGAGGATTGAGCCGAGGACCGGTGGAAGGCTGGGCGGGGGACCGGCGGACTGGCGGAGGTCTGAGCCGAGGACCGGCGGAGGACTGGCGGAGAATCTGGGCCGAGGACCGGCGGAGGATTGAGCCGAGGAACGAGCCAACCAGGGCCGAGTCGTCGCCGAAGTGCTACGAGCCCCCGCCGCCGCCCGCGTTGGTGCCGCTGCCGGTGCCCGCACCGGAGTCCCCGTGTCCCGGGCCCGACGAGTTGTCGGGCAGGACGGGGAAGCGGCGCGGGGCCAGGAGCAGCAGGACCAGGAAGGCGAGCCCCGCGGCGGCCGCGGCCCCCACGTACACGTGGTCCACGGCCGCGTCGACCGCCCGTCGCAGATAGTCCGCGGCGGTGTCCGAGAGCGCCCCGGGGTGTTCGAGGGCGTGCGAGACGGAGTCGAGGGTGGCGGGCAGGTCCGGCCGGATCGAGGCGGGTGCCTCGGCCAGACGCCCGGCGAGGGTGGCGTTGGCGACCGCCCCGAACAGCGCCGCGCCCACGCTCTGCCCTATCTGCCGGTTGAAGAGCACGGACGCCGTGGCCGTACCGCGCTCGGCCCACTCCACCGTCGACTGCACGCCCACGATCAACGGAAGTTGGAAGATGCCGAGGGCGCCCCCGAGCAGCAGCATGATCAGTGCGGGCATCCACGGCTCTCCGGGATACGGGAGCAGGGGGAAGGCCAGGAGGATCAGCGCGGCGAGGCCGATGCCGAGCAGCGCGCTCTGCCGGAAGCCGACGCGGTTGTAGACATGGCTGCTGAGCGCGGCTGAGACCGGCCAGCTCAGGGTCATGACGGTGAGCACGAACCCGGCGGCGGTGGGGCCCAGTCCGAGGACGGACTGGGCGTAGGTCGGCAGGAATACGGTCGGAGCGACCATGAGCAGGCCGAGCGCGCCGAGGGCGAGGTTGACGGCGGCGATCGGGCGGCGCTTCCACACCCAACCGGGGATGATCGGTTCGGCTGCGCGCCGTTCGATGACGACGGTCGCGGCGGCGCAGACCGCCCCGGCCGCGAACAGGCCGAGCGAGGGCGCCGACAACCAGGGCCAGGCCACGCCGCCCTGGACCAGGGCCGTCAGCAGCAGGCCGCCGCAGGCGAAGACGGCCAGCGCCCCGGCCCAGTCGACGCGGGGCACAAGGCGGGAGCTCCACCTGCCCGCCCCGTCCGGTGCGGGCCGCGGCGGTTTCGCCGGTACGGTCTCGCGGAGGTGACGGCCGATCAGCCAGAGGGCGACGGCGCCCACCGGCAGGTTGATGAGGAAGATCCAGCGCCAGTCGGCGTACGCCACCAGGAGGCCGCCGATGGCCGGCCCTGCCACGGCGGACACGGCCCATACCGTGGAGAGCTTGGCCTGGATCTTGGGCCGGTCCTTCAGCGGATAGAGGTCGGCGGCGATCGTCTGGACCGTTCCCTGGATCGCCCCTCCGCCGAGCCCCTGCACGACGCGGAAGGCGATGAGGCCGGCCATGCTCCAGGCGCCGGCGCACAGCAGCGAGCCGAGGAGGAAGAGGACGACGCCGCAGACGAGAACGGGCTTGCGGCCGAAGGTGTCGGACAGCTTGCCGTAGACGGGGAGGGTGACGGTCACGGCGAGCATGTAGCCGGAGAAGAGCCAGGAGAAGACGGAGAAGCCGCCGAGATCGCCGACGATCTGCGGGACGGCGGTCGACACGATCGTGCTGTCGAGGGCGGCCAGCGCCATTCCGAGCATCAGGGCAGCGGCGACGGGGCCCCTGTGTGCGCTGGGGACGGATGCCGCTTCGGGTGCCGCGCCGTGGCCCGTACGTCTCGCGGTACCGCTCACCGTGCCCCTCCTCGATTCCTCTGCGAAGCTCTCGAATCCGCGTACGCAGTTCGGGCCGCGTACGCCCACCACGTACGTCCTCGGGCCGCGCACGTCCTCGGGCCGCGTACGCCCCCGGATCGCGTACGTCCTCCGGGCCCGCGTACACGGTCGGGTCGCGCACGCCCTCGGGTCCGTGTACGACGCACCCTTCCATGCGGAGCCCGCCGAGGAAACAGGGGCCCCGCCCCGTGCCGACCTGCCGAACCCACAACCGCTGCCCCGGCCTCGGCGGAGGCGGCACAGGGGTGGAGCCGGGCTTGACCCTCCGGTTGCGTGAGGGCGCAGGCTCGGACCGTACGCCCGGCTCGGCCGAAGGCGGACGACCCCTAGGGGGAGGTCCGTACTTGAGGGCAGCCGGGGTTCGTCCTGCCGGAGGAGGAGGGGAGCAACCTTCCGCCCCTAGCCTTCTCGTGGGCCCCGAGGGGGACCGCGGGGCCGGCGGGAAGGGGGGTCGCTTTCCGCCAGTCCCGCGGTGGGGGGTGGGGAAAACCCCCTCCCGGGACGGCGCCGTGCACCCGTGCGCGGCACCACCACCCGCCAGCAGACTCGGGCTCATACCGGATGGGGGACCGACGTCCCTCACGCACTACGCAGACGACTGAGGAGAGATACCGTGACTTCGGCTGTGACCATTCCCAGGACCGGGGGCGGTGGAGGGCGTACGGCCGTTGCCGCGCGGGCGCGTCAGGTCGTGAAGGCCTACGGGTCGGGCGAGACGCGCGTCGTCGCCCTCGACCATGTCGATGTGGACATCGCGCGGGGGCAGTTCACCGCGATCATGGGCCCGTCGGGCTCCGGAAAGTCCACGCTCATGCACTGCTTGGCCGGTCTCGACACCGTGACCTCGGGCCAGATCTTCGTCGACGACACCGAGATCACCAAGCTCAAGGACAAGAAGCTCACCCAGCTCCGCAGGGACCGTATCGGCTTCATCTTCCAGGCGTTCAACCTGCTGCCGACGCTCAACGCGCTGGAGAACATCACGCTGCCGATGGACATAGCGGGCCGCAAGCCGGAGCGCGAGTGGCTGGCCCGGGTCGTGGAGACCGTCGGACTCGCGGACCGGCTGAGGCACCGTCCGACCGAACTGTCCGGCGGCCAGCAGCAACGCGTCGCCGTTGCCCGGGCGCTCGCCTCCCGGCCCGAGATCATCTTCGGTGACGAGCCGACCGGGAACCTGGACTCGCGCGCGGGCGCCGAGGTCCTCGGCTTCCTTCGGCATTCGGTGGACAAGCTGGGTCAGACCATCGTTACCGTCACCCACGACCCGGTCGCAGCCGCGTACGCGGACCGCGTGCTGTACCTGGCCGACGGGCGGATCGTGGACGAGATGTACAGCCCGACCGCCGAGCAGGTGCTGGACCGGATGAAGAACTTCGACGCCCGCGGGAGGGTGTCGTGACGGTCGTCAGAACCTCGCTGCGCAACTTCCTTGCGCACAAGGGCCGGATGGCGCTCTCCGCCATCGCCGTCCTGCTGTCGGTGGCCTTCGTGTGCGGCACGCTGGTCTTCTCGGACACCATGAACACCACGTTCGACAAACTCTTCGCCAGCAGCTCGGCCGACGTCACCGTGAGCCCCAAGCGCCAGAAGGGCGGCGGTGAGACGCCGCGGACCGGCCGTCCCGAGTCGCTGCCGGCCCGGACGCTCACCGAGGTGAAGAAGGCGAAGGGCGTGAAGTCGGTCGAGGGCGCCGTCACCAGCATGAGCGTGACGGTCGTCGACTCCGACAACAAGAACATGGGCTCCAGCACCGGCGCCCCGACCATCGCCGCCAACTGGACCGGCAACGAACTGCGCTCCATGGAGATCGCGGAGGGACACCGTCCGCGCGGGCCCACCGAGGTGATGGTCGACGCGGACACCGCTGACAAGCACAAGCTCGAGCTCGGCGACGAACTGCGCACCATCGCCGTCACCGGTGACTTCCGGGCGAAAATCGTCGGCATCGCGGCCTTCAAGGTCACCAACCCCGGAGCCGCGGTGGTCTACTTCGACACGAAGACGGCGCAGCGCAAGCTGCTCGGCGCCGAGAACGTCTACACCTCGGTCTCCGTCACCGCCGCCCCGGGGGTCTCCGACGAACGGCTCAAGACGTACGTCGCGGCCGAACTCGGCGGCGCGTACAAGCTGCAGACCGCCGAGGAGGCCGCCGACTCCAGCCGCGAGGGCATCGGGAGCTTCCTCGACGTGGTGAAGTACGCGATGCTCGGCTTCGCCGGAGTGGCCTTCCTCGTCGGCATCTTCCTCATCATCAACACGTTCTCGATGCTCGTCGCCCAGCGCACCCGCGAGATCGGCCTGATGCGCGCCATCGGGGCGGGCCGCCGCCAGGTCAACCGCTCGGTGCTGATCGAGGCGCTGCTGCTGGGCTTCATCGGCTCGTTGCTGGGCGTCGGCGCGGGAGTGGGCCTCGCGGTCGGGCTGATGAGGCTCATGGGCTTCATCGGGATGCACCTGTCGACGGCGGATCTGACGATCAAGTGGACCACCCCCGTGGTGGGCGTGACCCTCGGCATCGTGGTCACCGTCCTCGCGGCGTATCTGCCCGCGCGGCGCGCCGGCAAGGTCTCCCCGATGGCCGCACTGCGCGACGTCGGCGTCCCGGCCGACCGGAAGACCGGCAGGGTCCGCGCCGTCCTGGGCATGGTGCTCACGGCCACCGGCGGGGCCGGCCTCTGGGCCGCGGCGCAGGCCGACGAGGCGGCCGAGGGGTCGATGCTCCTGGGCCTCGGTGTGGTGCTCACCCTCATCGGCTTCGTCGTCATCGGCCCGGTGCTCGCCGGCCTCGTGGTCCGCGTCATCAGCGCCGTCCTGCTGCGGGTGTTCGGCCCCGTGGGGCGGATGGCCGAGCGCAACGCTCTGCGCAACCCGCGCCGTACGGGCGCCACCGGCGCGGCCCTGATGATCGGCCTCGCCCTGGTCGCCGGCCTCTCCGTGGTCGGCTCCTCGATGGTGTCATCCGCAACCGAGCAGCTCGACAAGTCCGTCGGCGCGGACTTCATCATCCAGTCCGACACCAACCAGCCGATCCAGCCGCAGGCCGCCAAGGCCCTGCGGACCGCCGCCGCGGTGGACCACGTCACCGAGTACAAGGACATCGAGACGCGGATCACCACCCCGGACGGCGCGAGGGGTGACGCCGACCTGGTCGCGGCGGACCCGACCTATGCGCAGGACCTGCGGCGGGAGACCGTCTCGGGCGAACTGGCCGCCGCCTACGGCAGGGACGCCATGTCCGTCGGCGACACATACGCCAAGAAGCACGGCATCAAGGTGGGCGACACGTTGAAGGTGGCGTTCAAGGGCGGTGAAACGGCACGTCTGAAGGTCGCGGCGATCACGTCCGACGACTCCTCCGTCGACAAGGGCGCGAACTACACCAGCATCGCGACCGCCGACCGCCATCTGCCCGCGGACCGGATGCCGCTGAACACGATCATGTTCGCGAAGGCGGAGGCCGGCAAGGAGAAAGCCGCGTACACCGCGCTCAAAGCCTCCATGAAGGAGTACCCGCAGTACACGGTGCGCGACCAGACCGACTACAAGGAGCGGTTGAAGAAGCAGGTCGGCCAACTGCTCAATATTGTCTACGGCCTGCTGGCACTGGCGATCGTCGTGGCGGTGCTCGGTGTGGTGAACACCCTCGCCCTCTCGGTCGTCGAACGCACCCGCGAGATCGGCCTGATGCGTGCCATCGGCCTGTCCCGCCGCCAGCTTCGCCGCATGATCCGCCTGGAATCCGTGGTCATCGCCCTCTTCGGAGCCCTCCTGGGCCTCGGCCTGGGCATGGGCTGGGGAGCCAGCGCCCAGAAGCTCCTGGCCCTCCAGGGCCTTGAGGTTCTGGACATCCCCTGGCCCACGATCATCACGGTCTTCATCGCCTCGGCGTTCGTGGGCCTGTTCGCAGCCCTGATCCCGGCGTTCCGGGCGGGCCGGATGAACGTCCTGAACGCGATCGCGACGGAGTGACGGAGCCGCCACCGGCGCGGCGCGCACGATGATGAGCCCCCGGGGCCGCTCGATCCGAGCGGCCCCGGGGGCTTGCTGCGTCGCTTCTGTTGCCGGGTTGCGGGTGCTCGCCCGGGCGGTTGAGCCAAGCGGCCGCGATGGCTGCAACACTCCCAAGAGTTACGGATTGTGCTGACCTCGTCGCAGCTGTGTCAGAGGGGTCCAGTAGCGTTTGGCCACCATGTCCAGGGACCGGAAGAGGGGAACACCAATGGCCCGGGTCTGCCAGTAGCGGCAGCGGCCTGTGCTGCGGCGGCGGCTCTGCTGCTCACTGCGTGCGGCGGCGAAAGCAAGTCCAGAGACGAGAAGATCGCCGGCGCGGGCGGAGCGGAGGGTAAGAAGACCGCCTCACCGAGCGTGAGTTCCACAAATTCCGCGGAGCGGCCGAAGATCGAGTTTCCCAAGGGCTCGGGGCGCAATGTCTTTGAGGGGACCAAGACCGGGGACCCGAAGAAGGACGCCGTGCTCGCCGACTTGACACAGGGCATCGACTCCGTCGACGAGGCAATTTTCAAAGGCAGTCTCAAGTCTCGTGCTCTGGCCTTCTACAACGTGGACAAGGCGTTGGTGACGTCGTCGGACTACGTCAAGGGATACGTGGACAAGGGCCAAAGCTGGGTCGGTACGACTCGCTATTCGGACTGGCGGATCACTCCACGGGACGACGGTGCGGTCTCGGTCGTCTACTGCTCGGACGAGAGCAAGTCCAACATCAGCGACCGGAAGACGGGGAAGGTCGACAAGACTCCCACCTCGGCGGACAGTTATGTTCTCTACAACGCGCGCTTGAAGAAGAACAGCAGCGGTGTGTGGCAGACAGTCGACGTCGTCTCGGAGCGAGGTGCCGACCAATGCCAGCCCTAGGCGGCCGGAAAGCAGCCGCGTTCGTCGTCGTGTCCGCTTGTGTGTTGACCGTGCTCTCCGCTGGACCCGCACCGGCTGGCGGGCGCGGAAAGGGTGGTACGCGAGGCGGGGTCGAGTTGGGCGGTGGAGCGGTCGACAACGGCGTATCCGCGTTCGCCGGAGGCGTGAGGTTCGACGAGTCCGACAACGGCAAGGGGGCGAGCGTTGGTCCCCTCGCGCCAACAGGCACCTGGTCCCAGCCGCCCTGTTGGTATGCGCCGTAGTACACGGCACAGCAGTTCAAGAAGTACCAAGAGAGCCAGTGGGCTCTGGAGTCCACTGGCCCTCAGTGGGACCTTGAGCAGAAGAAGCGCTACGAGGACGGAGAGCCGTACAAGAACTTCAACCTCGACAAGGCGGACAAGGGCTATTGGTGGGACGGTTATGTGCCGGAGGGCGGCGCCGGGGCGCCCGGTGCACTCGACTGCGACAAGCCGTTCTTCTGGGTGGACAAGGGCGACCCGCCCCCGGCCGAGTACGAGAACGCCGTCACACCCAAGGTCCTCGCCGAGCTTGCCTATGCCCGTGTCCGCGTCCCCGACACCGCGATCGAGCTGTCCCCGGCCCAGAAGCAGAGGGTAAACCTCCCGACGTGGGCGTGGCTGGACAGGGCGGAGTTCAAGCCCGTCTCCGTGACAGCATCCGTACCGGCTCTTGGAATCGAGGCGACGACCACCGCCAAACCGGTGTCGCTGAAGCTCGAGCCTGGCACGGAGGATGTTCGACTACACCCGGCCTCGGGCGAATGTCCCATCCGCTCGGACGGACGTATCGGCACTCCGTATGCGAAGGGATCGTCCGACCGAACCCCGCCCTGCGGCTTCACCTATCTGAGGGCTTCTGCCGATGACGCGCCCTACCAACTGAAGGCGATCATCACCTGGAAGATCACTTGGGATGGCACGGGTGGTAGCGGCGGGGGCCTTCCCGACGGGTCCTTCGGGACCACCCAGGACATGACTGTTCAGGAAATCCAGGCCATCAACCGCTGACCGCCAGGAAGTTTTGATGAGTGACTTGTACATCGATGGGGCGATGCTCAAGCGCGTCCGACGAAATCTTGCGCATATCGGCGAAACCCTCGAGAAGCCCGCCCGGGCCATAGAGCGAGTAGACACCAAAGCCATGGGAGCGGCCGAACTGGAACGGCGCATGGATAGCTTCGGAGACGAGTGGTCCTACGGTATAGGGCAGCTCCGCAAGTTCTCCAAGGGATCAGTGGAGGCTCTCGACCAGATCGAGAAGGCCTTCAAGGATCTCGACAAGAACCTTGCCGCGGAGTTGTCGAAGGCGGCGAAGAAGAAGTGAGTGCCCCAACCATTGACAAATTTCCTGTGCTTGGGTTTGTGCCGTGCCCCGGGGACTACGAGACCGTCAAAAAAACCGCCTCCACAATCCGTGCCACCTCGGACGCTTTGGGGGAGATCAGCCGGGTTCTGAGGGGCGCGGACAAAGGCGACTGGAGAGGTAAGGCGGCGGAGGCATTCCGAGCCCTGCTCGCTGATGACTTCCGTCCAAAGGTCGATGACGCATACAAGTCCTTCGACCAAGCAAAGGATGTCATCCGTGATTGGGCCGAGTACATGCTGGCCCATCAAAAGATTGCGCTCAGACTTGAAGAGGAGGCCTCTGAAGCGGAACAAGCCACTGACTCGGGGAAGAGTTCGGCTAACGCGGACCCAGGATCGACGAAAACCGGGGAGAAGCCGGACGGGCCGATCCCGTCGAAAAGGTCCGCAAACGAGCACGTGCTCTGCGCGTTACCTATGAGGAGGAGGGGCGGCAGGCGGCGCTTCGTCTTCAGAAAGCGATTGATATCGCCCCAGAAGAGCCAGGATTCTGGGACGAGTTGGGAGCTGCGGTAGGCGACGCCCTTGAGGGAGTCAAGGATGCAGCCCTTGATCCAATGGGGACATTGAAGGAACTTGCGCCGTTCCTCAAGCTCATTGGGGACGTCGCGGGACTCCTCAGTGGCATCACAGGACTCCTCGCTCTCATCCCGGGTCTTCAATTCCTGGGCGCGGCTTCACTGATCCTCGGCGGAGTTGCTCTTGCTGCCCACTACCTGTCAGCGGTGGGAACCACAGGAAGCTTCGCAAAAGCACTGATGACCAAGGACGTGATCTTGGACGCCGTGGGCTTTGGACTTGGGAAGATCGGGGCTCGATTCGGCGACGAAGTTCTCTCTGCTGCCCGTACCAGTGGTCAGGCGACGCGTACTGTCGATCAATTCGTCGGTTCCGCCGTGGAGTTGCCCATGGGATACTTTCAGCTCGCACGGGGAGCGTCCTACTCAATGAGTCACACTGAGTTCGGTTGGCGTTCCGCTCAATACTTCACCACATGGACTGGTCATGCCATGATGGCCGAAGGCAAGGACGACAGCATCGAGACGGCGGGGAAGATGTTGCATTGGGACTTCGGCGCCCTGACTGACAAACCGACGGTGGCGCCATGGGCGCGCTAAGCGCTCGCGGGGAGATTAGCCTGTTCGTACCCTCGGACTGGTTCGATCTGATGTAAGATGGTACTGACATAGCGGCCACACGGGCGCGCTGCTCGGAATTGGTTCATCTCACATATCCATTCACCGCCTTTGGCAGGCGTGAAGAGTTCACAAGCGCACTGATGGCGCTGCACGGAGCGCTCTTCGCTGATGGTGTTCTGATGTACGGGACGATTACCGCACCGCTTCCCAGCACCGGCGCACATGCGGCATGGCAGGTCTATGCAGGGGTTGTAGACGTACCGAGCAGCCCTGATGAACTCGACCTTGGTGAGCTCATGGCGCAGACGTTCGGCAAGGAGTACAGCGAGGTCGGTGCTTACACCGAATCATTTGTCACCGATATGGGTCTTGGCTTCGGATTCATGGCCCAACCGCCGGTCCGAGTTCCGGAAGGCACGACCGATGAGACATCCGATGACTGCCGCATAGGCCTAGCGGGAGCGCTTGCCTGTCCGGTTGGCGGCGTGCAGGGCCTCCTGGTCATTGGCACTAGCCTCAATCCTGAACAGGTCCGAGAGATGGCTGGGCTTGTCGCGGCGATCGCTGGTCGTTCCGTGTTCGTAGACGTTCAGGTTGGGCAATGAACAAGGGACCAAAGGGATCAAAAATGACCACCAACGGCGGGCCATCCAGCACCAGCAGGGGAGCCTCCCGGTTTCAACGCGCGGCCCTTCCGACCGGACCTCAATCGGCCGATGCCTACCCGGATCGAGCCACCCTGTTGAGGCAACGGAAGGATGCCCTGGACGCGTTGGTTGATGAGGACTTGTCACGAGCCAGGGGCCTTGCCTTCCTGGTCTGCCAGGCGGCGATGGTGATCTGCGCTTTTGTCGTCCCGGTGGTATTGATCAATGCCATCACTGCGGCTACCGCTGATGCCACCTCTATTGCCACTGCCGCAGCTTTTACTGTCGTCGTGCTGGCTGTTTTCGGCGTGCTGCCGGTGCTCGTACTGCGCTCCGCTCATGAGCGGGCGGTCCAGCGTTGGCAGCTCATCCGGGATTGGTTCAAGGTGGATCGGTCCGCTCCAGCACGGGCTCTGCCACCGGGCGCCATCGCCGAAGGTCTTGCGCTGGCACACGACCGGCAGCAGGCAGGTATGCCGGCATCGTCCCCTGCAGGTTCACATGAATTTCCCAACCGCTATGGCTCCCGCGGATACCCGCACAGCCGCTTCTTCAACGCAGCGGTTCTCGTGATCATTGCTGCCATTGCCATACCAATCATTGTTTTTGGTGACGACAGTGCTGAACCGAATAAAGTGGGATGGGTTCTGAGTCTCCTCATGGCTGCCGTCCTGGCCTGGAGCGTGATCGTCAAGTACCGAACCAGGTATCGATGGGCCGCTGCCGAGCAGGTCATCCGCAGCAAGGAGCGCAGGCGGTGGCAGCAGCGGACTCAGCTATCGGCTGGTCAGTCTCCGTCCACTGTGGCGCAAGGACTCCACCCCGCGGGCCTTTACGCGCTGCTCCTCTCCCCTACACTTGTGGTGGCGCTCATTTATGTCACCGCTCGCCCGAGGATCGCAGGCGGCTTCGTTGTCATTGCCTCAATCGCTTTGGCCATCGGCTTCCTTGGCGTGCCCGTTGTCTTCGTGAGGTGGCAAGGCGAAAGACGGGCCATGCGCGAAGCGGCGGAACGGCTCGCATCCGCGTTTGACGGCGCCCCTGCGGTACGGCCCGTGAGGTATGGACTGAATCAGGATGGTCAAAGCCTCGGTAGTGCAGATAGCTGGGACCAAGGTCCCTCCCGTACGGGTGCAGTTGTCCTGACCGGGGGGACACTCAAACTGCGTGGCGTGGACGGCTCCGACTTGCAATTGCCCCTGAGTGATCTGGTGGGGGCAGCGTTCATTCCTTCCGGAGTTGCTTGGCTCACAGGATCCGTCGACTTGTTCCTGGAGTCCGGGCAGGCGATAGAGATGCGCACACCGCAACCTCGCAATTTCCTCGAAGAACTTGCCCAGACTGGAGTTCGCGTGTTGGGCTGAGGGAAAGCGCGAATACGGCTTCGGTGTGGAGAACAGACTGGCCTTACTGTCGAACCATCCGCGGGATTGGCCTGTTGCGTCATCGGCACCCCGCCGCCTGGAATCCGCGGCCATCGCAGCGATGCGGAGCACCCCGGTACCGCTCGAAGTGAGTAGTACCGGGGTGCTCTTGCTGTGTCTGCCTTGCCTGCACGGCCGCTGCTGCCAAGGAAGACGCCTGCTGACAGTCTCGAGCCCGAGAGCAGGGGTCCAGCGAAGGGTTCCCCGGTCTTGGAACTGCCGAACGAGACAAACGGCCGCCCCCGGGCCCAACGACTGGTGACGGAGCCGCCGCCGGCGCGGCGCGCACGATGATGAGCCCAGCCCCCGGGGCCGCTCGATCCGAGCGGCCCCGGGGGCTCGTCACTTGGTGCCGGCGGATGGTCGCTTCACTGGTCGCGTCCGGACCAGGCTGACCGGACCGGGTGCAACACTCCCGATAGTTACGGATTGAGTTGACATGGTCGCAGAGCTGTCAGCGAGCTCCAGTAGCGTTTGGCCTCCCTGTGTCGCGTATTGGAGGGGAAGTTGTGACTGCCCGAAGCCTGCCCGTCACGGCAGTGTTGCTCGCCGCACTGGCCGCCGCGCTGTTGACCGCATGCGGTGACGGTGAGAGCAAGGCGGAGGACGACGGAATCGCCGACGCCGAAACCTCAAGGGCTTCCAGAACTCCAAGTGCGTCCGCACCTGCGGATGGCAAGCGCCCCGAAACGGGACTGCCCGCGGGGCTGGACATGACCTTCGAGTGGAGCGGGACAGGAAAGCCGTCCTCCGACGCGGTCTTCGCGGATGCGGAACAGTTCTTCCGCGGGCTCAAGCGTGCCAGTGCGAATCACAACCTCAAGGACCCGGCCTACTCATTCTACTCGACCGGCCAAGGACTGTCGTACGCCGTTGAGCAGATCAAGTCGAACATCGAGGGTGGTTTCGCACCGACGGGATCCGATCGGTACTTCAAGGGGCAAGTCGCCGTCTTCGGCAAGGATTCCGCCGCTCTGGTCACGTGCCGAGACCAGACGAAGCTGTTCAGCAAGGATCTGAAGACCAAGAAGGTGCACAGGACGGATCCCAAGAGCGAAGAGAACCTTGTTCTCTACAACATGGGGATGAAGAAGGACGCCGAGGGCGTCTGGAAGGTGTCCGAGGTGGCAGTCACGGTTCCTGCCAAGGAGTGCATACAGTGAAGCGTCGCACAGTACTCCTTGTCTGCGTTGCCACGGCGAGCGCGCCTCTTGTCCCTGCCCACGGAGCGATGGCTTCCGAGAAGGTGCCCGTGGACAAGGGCGCCGTCGACCAGGGTGGGCAGTCCAACGGGTCATCGTTTGCCTCTCGCGTGACATTCAAGGTCGCCGGAGAGAAGCGGACCGATGGCGGGGCGATCACCTCGGTGGACTACGACTCGACCTCGCCTCCGTGCTGGTATGAGCCGTACTGGACCGCGAAGCAGTTCAAGTCGGTCAATGAATCCCAGTGGTCCGTAGCAGAAGCCGCCGCAAAGATCGCCGGTGCTGAAGCTCCCGGCAATCGCGAGATGGAGGACCGCTACAAGAACGGCGAGCCGTACAAGAATTTCAACGTCGGCAAGCAGGGCAGGGGGATGTGGTGGATCGGTGTCGCCAATCCCGAGATGAAGGACGATCCGCGGGCGAGGTCTTGCAACAAGCCGGCGTTCTGGGTCGACAACGGCAAGGCTCCCAATGAACCGCAAGCCATCGACACGGGGACCCTCGCCCAGCTTGCCTACGACCAGACCAGGTTTCCGAGCGCCGATGTCACGATGAATCCGGACGGGAGGCAGACGGTCAATCTTCCGACCTGGATTTGGCTGGGCAGGGGTACGTTCAAGGAGACCAAGGTCCGTGCCGAGCTGCCAGGCACGGGTTTGTGGGCGGAGACGACGGCTCGGCCGGTAGGCCTTCACCTGGATCCTGGTACTGATGAGGCTCAGACGCACCCCGCCAGTGGTGAGTGCAAGATCAACGATGATGGCAGCATCGGCACCCCGTACAGGCGCGGCGAAGCCCACACGTTCCCGCCGTGCGGGATCACCTACCTGCGGGCGACGCAGGGGGATCCGTACCCCATGCACGCCGCGGTGACGTGGGTGATCTCCTGGGAGGGAGCTGACGCAGCCCACGGTCACCTCCCTGATGGCACCTCCAAGACCACGCGCGGCGTAGTGAACGAAATCCATGTCATCAATCGCTGACCCCCACCGCGTTCGCCTACAGGCGCCGGCGCCCCGGGGCTCGTGGACGTGATTGCGCGGGGGCTGTGGGCCTGGCGGTGAATTCTGGGGGCCCTGTCGGCCGGCGGAGTGGCAAACGACGATAGTGAGGGACCAGTGGCGGAGCGATTGGCCGTCGACGGCGACGAACTCGCTCACTTCATGAGGCTGTTGAAGAAGTCGACGGAGTCAATGAAAGGCCTGCGCAAGGCGCTGAACGATGCGACGGTGACCGGCCTCGGAACCGATGACCTCGACCTGGCGTGCGAGCAGTTCCAGAACGACTGGAAGTACGGGGCCGAGCAGATCGGTGAACAGACGGAAGACCTCATGAAGATCGTCAAGGAGAGCAAGGACAGCTACCGGGTCACGACATCTCCCGCCGGACGGGCGAGCAGCGCCGTCTGGAAGCCGTAGCCCGTGCCGATCTCCAGGACGTGCTCGGTCCCCGTGAGTTCGAGGCCTTCGATCATCAGCGCCGACAGTGACGGCTGCGTCGTGACCTGGCCACGCCCGATCGGGAGCGGAGCGTCGGTGTACGCCGCGGCGGCGTGGGCGGTGGGCACGAAGCGCGTACGCGGTGTCGTCCGCAGGGCCTCCAGCACGCGCCTGCCGCGGACGCCGATGGCCAGCACGGCACGGACCAGCCGCTCCGGTGAAGCAGCGGGCGGCGCAGGACTCCTGCGCGCGTGCGGTTGATCGCGCGGTCGATCGCGCGCGCTCGCGGCCATCACACGCGCTCCAGGGCCATCGAGGCTCCGCCCGGCCCGGGGATCACATGGACCTCCGCGCCGTCGCTCATCCTGTCCAGGAGATCGCACAGCCAGGCGCAGTCCTGGCGCGCGGCCGGACGGAGGCGCATCCGGTGGGCCTGGAGGGGCACGATCCGGGCGCCGGTAAGCCGGCCGCTGTCCGGGTCGACCGTGACGAACCAGAGCAGCCGCAGGTCGTCGCGGAACTCCTCGTGGCCGGTGATGCCCTCGTAGTCGTCGATGAAGTCGCCGCAGCCGTAGAGGACGAGCTTGTCGCGGTAGAGCTCCACGGGGCGTGGATGGTGCGAGGAGTGGCCGTGCACGATGTCGACGCCGCCGTCGATCAGCGCGTGCGCGAAGACGACCTCGTCGCGCGAGACGTCGTAGCCCCAGTTGGGGCCCCAGTGGACCGAGACGACGACGACGTCCCCCGGCCGCTTGATCTGCCGTATGCGGTCGGTGACTTCGGCCGCGCACGCGTACGAGGGCCCGGGGACGAAGCCGACCCCCGGGCGGTCCGCCGTCGCCGCCCAGCGGCGGGGGATCCCGCTCGACGGCATCCCGAACGAGAAGACCAGAACGCGCCTGCCGCCGCCGAGGTCGACGACGGCAGGGCGGTCCGCCTCGTCCGCGTTCCGGCCGGCCCCGACCGCCCGCAGCCCCGCCCCGGCCAGGGCGTCGAGCGTCTCCTCGAGCCCGGCCTCGCCGAAGTCCAGGACGTGGTTGTTCGCCAGCACGCACACGTCCGGGCGGACGGCTGCCAGACAGGGCAGATTGGCGGGATTCAGACGGTAGTGGACCTCCTTTCCTGGAGCGAAGTCATCACTCTGCGTGATGCTTGTCTCGAGATTCACCACCCGTACGTCCGGTGCCGTCTCGTCGAGCACCCGCAGGGCTTCGCCCCACGGCCAGGCGAAGTCCGCCGGATGCGGAACCTGGCCGCTCGCCGCCTCCGCCAGAGCGACATAGGCGCGCGCGTCCCGGATGTACGGTTCGCGGAGCCCGGGGTCGCCAGGGCACGGGAGGATGGCGTCGACGCCGCGGCCGAGCATCACGTCGCCGCAGAGGGAGAGCGTCACGGGGTCTTCCCGCATGCTTCCACGCTAGGACGAGGCGCCGCCCGTCTTGTACTGGTTCATGGCGGTGACGGAATGTGCCGTCCCGCAGGCTTGTCTCCGTTACTTGATGTGGCCGGTCGGTGTCCGCCCGTCTACGTGTTGTGGTCGGCAGGGGGGCGCCGGTCCATGTGTTGTGGTCGGCTCGCGTGGGCCGCCCGTCTATGGGTCGCCGCGCGTTGCCGCCCATCTACGTGTTGTGGCCGACGTGTGTCCGCCCGTCACACCGTCGATGCCCGTCGACTGTCGTGGGCGGCTTGCCCTGGGAGTCGCCCGGCGCCGCCCGGCACCGCTTCCAGCGGGGCCCACGCCCCACCGGTTGATTCCCGCCTTCCGCTGCCCTCCTCGTCCCGCATCCGGGACTCCCCGCCGGTTGTCGGCGGGGCGACGTACGCTGGACCACCCCGGCCCGTTGCACGTGTCGGGCGATTCGCGTTGTCCTCAAGTGATCACCCGGGACGGAAACAGCCTTCATGAGCCTGCACGGTCTGCTCGACGCCGTCGTCAACGATCCCGCGCTCGCCGAAGCGGTGAAGGCCGCGGCGGACGGCAACCGCCCCCACGTCGACCTCGTCGGTCCGCCCGCCGCCCGTCCCTTCGCCATCGCCGCCCTCGCCCGCGCACAGGGAGCGGGGCATGCCGTCACCGGCGCCGCCGTGACGAGCACCGGCGCCGCCGTGACCAGTACCGAAGCCGCCCGGACGGGCACCGACGGCCCCGGCGCCGTCACCGCCTCCACCCGGACGGTCACCGGCCGGACGGTCACCGGCCGCGGCGGCCGCGCCGGCCGTGCCGTCCTCGCCGTGACCGCCACCGGCCGCGAGGCCGAGGACCTCGCCGCCGCACTGAGGTCGCTTATGCCCCCGGACAGCGTCGTCGAGTACCCGTCCTGGGAGACGCTGCCCCACGAACGGCTCTCCCCCCGCTCCGACACCGTCGGCCGCCGCCTCGCCGTGCTGCGCCGGCTCGCCCACCCCTCCGCGGACGACCCGTCCGCCGGCCCGGTCAGTGTCGTCGTCGCACCCATCCGTTCCGTGCTCCAGCCGCAGGTCGAGGGCCTGGGCGATCTGGAGCCGGTCGCGCTGCGCACCGGCGGCACCGCCGACCTGGAGGAGGTCGTGGACGCCCTGGCGGCCGCAGCCTACTCCCGCGTCGAACTGGTCGAGAAGCGTGGCGAGTTCGCCGTGCGCGGCGGCATCCTCGATGTCTTCCCGCCCACTGAGGAGCACCCGCTCCGCGTCGAGTTCTGGGGCGACGACATCGAGGAGATCCGCTACTTCAAGGTCGCCGACCAGCGCTCCCTCGAAGTCGCCGAGCACGGCCTGTGGGCACCGCCCTGCCGCGAACTGCTGCTCACCGAGGACGTACGGCAGCGGGCCGCCGCACTGGCCGAGCAGCACCCCGAACTCGGCGAGCTGCTGGGGAAGATCGCGGAGGGCATCGCGGTCGAGGGCATGGAGTCCCTGGCGCCCGTGCTCGTCGACTCCATGGAACTGCTGCTCGACGTCCTCCCCGAGGGGAGCATGGTCGTGGTCTGCGACCCGGAGCGCGTACGCACCCGCGCCGCCGATCTCGTCGCGACCTCCCAGGAGTTCCTGCATGCCTCCTGGGCCGCGTCGGCCGGGGGAGGAAAGGCGCCCATCGATGTCGGCGCCGCGTCCCTGTGGGGTATCGCGGACGTACGGGAGCGGGCGCGCGAACTCGGCATGATGTGGTGGACGGTCAGCCCGTTCGTCACCGACATGCACCTGGAGGAGTCCGGCGCGCTCGAGGAGACCGACGGCGACGTCCTCCGGCTCGGTATGCGTGCCCCCGAGAGCTACCGCGGCGACACCGCCCGCGCCCTGGCCGACACCAAGGGCTGGCTGGCCGACAGTTGGCGCACGGTCTACGTCACCGAGGGCCACGGCCCGGCGGCCCGTACGGTCGAGGTGCTCGGCGGTGAGGACATCGCCGCCCGACTGGAGGCGGATCTCGACGCCATCACCCCCGGCGTCGTCCACGTGGCCTGCGGCTCGATCGACTTCGGCTTCGTCGACCACGGCCTGAAGCTCGCCGTCCTCACCGAGACCGACCTGTCCGGTCAGAAGGCCGCCGGGCGGGACGCGGCGCGCATGCCGGCGCGCCGCCGCAAGACCATCGATCCGCTGACCCTGCTCGCCGGCGACTACATCGTCCACGAACAGCACGGTGTAGGCCGGTACGTCGAGATGGTGCAGCGCACCGTCCAGGGCGCCACCCGCGAGTACCTGGTCGTCGAGTACGCCCCGGCCAAACGCGGCCAGCCGGGCGACCGGCTCTACATCCCGACCGACCAGCTCGAGCAGATCACCAAGTACGCCGGAGGCGAGGCGCCGACGCTGCACCGCCTAGGAGGCGCCGACTGGACCAAGACCAAGGCGCGCGCCAAGAAGGCCGTCAAGGAGATCGCCGCCGATCTGATCAGGCTCTACTCGGCGCGCATGGCCGCCCCCGGCCACACCTTCGGCGCGGACAGCCCGTGGCAGCGGGAGCTGGAGGACGCGTTCCCGTACGCCGAGACGCCCGACCAGCTCACCACCATCGCCGAGGTCAAGGAGGACATGGAGAAGTCGGTCCCGATGGACCGGCTGATCTGCGGCGACGTCGGCTACGGCAAGACCGAGATCGCCGTGCGCGCCGCATTCAAGGCGGTCCAGGACGGCAAGCAGGTCGCCGTCCTCGTCCCGACCACCCTGCTGGTGCAGCAGCACTTCGCGACGTTCTCCGAGCGCTACTCCCAATTCCCGGTCGTGGTCAAGGCGTTGTCCCGGTTCCAGAGCGACGCCGAGGCGAAGGCGGTCCTCGACGGACTGCGGGAGGGCTCGGTGGACGTCGTCATCGGCACGCACCGCCTCTTCGCGTCCGAGACCAAGTTCAAGGACCTGGGCCTGGTCGTCGTCGACGAGGAGCAGCGGTTCGGGGTGGAGCACAAGGAGCAGCTCAAGAAGCTCCGCGCCAATGTGGACGTGCTGACCATGTCCGCGACCCCGATCCCCCGCACGCTGGAGATGGCTGTCACCGGCATCCGCGAGATGTCGACGATCACCACCCCGCCCGAGGAGCGCCACCCGGTGCTGACCTTCGTCGGACCGTACGAGGAGAAGCAGATCGGCGCGGCCGTCCGCCGTGAACTCCTGCGCGAGGGCCAGGTCTTCTACATCCACAACCGCGTCGAGTCCATCGACCGCGCCGCCGCCAGGCTGCGCGAGATCGTGCCCGAGGCCCGGATCGCCACGGCCCACGGGCAGATGTCGGAGTCCTCGCTGGAGCAGGTCGTGGTCGACTTCTGGGAGAAGAAGTTCGACGTTCTGGTCTCCACGACCATCGTCGAGTCCGGCATCGACATCTCGAATGCCAACACCCTCATCGTCGAGCGCGGCGACAACTTCGGCCTCTCCCAGCTCCACCAGCTCCGCGGCCGCGTCGGCCGGGGCCGCGAGCGCGGTTACGCGTACTTCCTCTACCCGCCGGAGAAGCCGCTGACCGAGACCGCCCACGAGCGCCTGGCGACCATCGCACAGCACACCGAGATGGGCGCGGGCATGTATGTGGCGATGAAGGACCTGGAGATCCGCGGCGCGGGCAATCTGCTCGGCGGCGAGCAGTCCGGCCACATCGCGGGCGTCGGATTCGACCTGTACGTACGGATGGTGGGCGAAGCCGTCGCCGACTACCGCGCCGGTCTGGAGGGCGGCGTCGAGGAGGAACCTCCGCTGGAGGTCAAGATCGAGCTGCCGGTCGACGCGCACGTGCCGCACGACTACGCGCCGGGTGAGCGGCTGCGCCTCCAGGCGTACCGCGCGATCGCCTCCGCGAGCTCCGAGGACGACATCACAGCGGTGCGGGAGGAGTTGGTCGACCGGTACGGCAAACTGCCGGAGCCCGTGGAGAATCTGCTCCTGGTGGCAGGACTGCGCCTGCTCGCCCGCGCCTGCGGCGTCTCCGACATCACCCTCCAGGGCTCCAACATCCGCTTCTCGCCAGTGGAGTTGCGCGAGTCGCAGGAGCTGCGCCTCAAGCGCCTCCATCCGCGCGCGATCCTCAAGCCGGCGACGAAGCAGGTACTGGTGCCGCGCCCGGGCACGGCCCGTATCGGCGGCAAGCCGCTGATCGGCCGCGAACTGCTGGCGTGGACGGGGGAGTTCCTGACCACGGTCCTCGGCTGAGGGCGGGCATTGAGGCGGCCGGGCCCCGGCCTACGATGCGTCCGGGCCCCCGGCCTACGATGCGTCCGGGCCCCTGCGGGCCCGGACGGCTTCTTCCGATCCCCGACGGGACACACCGCCTTGATACGGTCCTCGCTTCCCGCCCGCGCCGCTCTGGTCACCGTGCTCGCCGGACTCCTGGCCGGCACCGGATGCATGCCGCACGACGAGAAGGGCCCGGGGCCGGGGGTGGAACGCCCGGCGCCGCTCGGGCAGGGAGGCCCGGCGCTGAAAGCCGTCGAGCGGTTGCCCGTCAAGGGACGTGCGCCGAAGACCGGTTACGCGCGTGAACGGTTCGGCTCGCCGTGGGCCGACACCGACAGCAACCGGTGCCCGACCCGCGACGACATCCTCGGTCGGGACCTGAGCGAGGTGACCCACGCCGACGCGGCCTGCGAGGTGGCCTCCGGTGTGCTGGCCCCGGACCCGTACACCGGCAAGCGGGTGGAGTTCGAGCGGGGCGGGCCCAGCGAAGTCGACATCGACCATCTCGTCTCGCTGGCCGACGCCTGGCAGAAGGGCGCGGGGCGGTGGAAGCCGGGCAAGCGCATCGCGTTCGCCAACGACCCGCTCAACCTCCTCGCCGTCGACGCGAGCACCAACCGCAGCAAGGGCGACGGTGACACGGCGACCTGGCTTCCGCCGAACAAGGCGTTCCGCTGCACCTATGTCGCCGGGCAGGTCGCCGTGAAGAAGAAGTACGGGCTGTGGGTGACGAAGGCGGAGCGGGACGCGATGCGGCGCGTGCTGGCGGGCTGCCGGCACCAGCGCCTGCCGACCGGCGGCACCCCTACGGAGGCACCTGCCCGCTTTACCGCGAGATGACCGCGTATCCGAAGTCGGGTACGAATCGTTGTCCGAATCAGTGGCCCGGGCCACGCGGACTCCCTACGATCGATCAGCACGCCGAAGCTCGTCGATCACCGCCAGGCCACCGCCACAGCCGTCGCACGCCCGCACGTTCCCCGCCGGGAGGCTCACTTGATCCGCCTGATCCGCCGCAGGACCGCGCTCTCCGTCTCCGCTGTCGCCCTGCTCTCCGCGTCGCCACTGCTCGCCGCCTGCGGCAGTGCCCCGCACCCGGGCTCGGCGGCCGTGGTCGACGGGGAGCGGATCACCCTCTCCCAGCTCCAGGCGCAGGTGGAGGACGTACGGGTGGCGCAGCGCGGCTCCGCCCAACCCGCCCAGCTCATCCAGAACAGCGGTCAGCTCACCCGCGCCACCCTCGGAAGCATGATCTTCAACCGGGTGCTGAATCGGGCCGCCGAGGACGCGGGAGTGACCGTCAGCCGCGGTGACGTGCAGAAGGCGCGGGCCGAGATGGTGAAGCAGGCGGGCAGCGAGGACCGGCTGAACGCCCAGTGGCTGCAGCAGTACGCCATCGCGCCCGGCCAGGTCGACGAGGCGATCCACAACCAGGTGGCCATGGACAAGCTCGCGCAGGCGCTCGGCGCCGACCGCAACAGCCCGCAGGGCGTGCAGAAGCTCGTGACCGCGTTGGGCGCGGCCTCCAGGGAGCTGGGGGTCGAGGTGAATCCGCGCTTCGGCGCCTGGGACAGCAAGAAGGTGCAGCTCGGTGATGCGAAGACACCCTGGCTGCGGGCGGCGCCGAAGGAGAAGAGCCAGGCCTGAGGCCGGGGCGGCGCGGAGCCCTGGACCCTGGACCCCGGACCCCGGACCCCGGCCGCCGGCCCGGTGCCCGTGTCCTTCCGTCCGCCGGCCGGGCTCCGGGCTCAGGCCCCCGGGGCCGGGCCGCGTCCGGTCAGGACACGCCCCGGCCCGCAGGCAGGGCGATCAGCAGGTGATCAGGATGTGACGTCGAGCACGAGCTTGCCCCGCGTTCGGCCCTCCTCGCCGCGCCGGTGGGCCTCGGCGGCCTGATCCAGCGGAAGCACGTCCTCGACCTCCACGCTCACCGCGCCCGCGTCGATCAGCTCACCGATCCGCGCCAGCGCCGGGCCGTCGGGCTCCACGAGGTAGGCGCTCGCCCGTACGCCCCGCGCCCCCGCCGCCTCCTCCAACTCGGGCGCGACGCCCGAGGGGACGGCCACGAGAATGCCGCCGGGCCGGAGCGTCCCCAGCGAACGGGTGCTCGTACGGTCCTGGCCGTCGCCGATCAGGTCGAGAACGACATCGACGTCGCCCACCTCGTCCTCGAAGCGGACTGCGGTGTAGTCGATCAGTTCGTCGGCGCCCAGCGTGCGCAGCCAGTCGTGCTTGGCCTCGCGCGCCGTCCCGATGACATGAGCGCCCAGGTGCTTGGCGAACTGGACGGCGAAGTGGCCGACGCCGCCCGCCGCCGCGTGGATCAGCACGCGCTGCCCCTTCTCCAGCCCGGCCGTGTCCGTGAGCGCCTGCCAGGCCGTGAGCGCCGCCAGCGGAACGGCGGCGGCCTCGGGGTGGCCGAGCGAGGCGGGCTTGCGGGCGAACTGCCGTGAGGGCGCGGTCACATACTCCGCGTACGCCCCGGCCTGGCGCGGGAACCACGGCATCCCGTAGACCTCGTCGCCCTCCTTCAGGGTGTGCACGCCGAAGCCCACGCGCTCGACGACACCGGAGACGTCCCAGCCCAGGATGTACGGGGGCTCGCCCAGCACCCCGGCCATCCCTCCGCCCTGCCGGGTCTTCCAGTCGACCGGGTTGACCCCGGCGGCGTGGACGCGCACCAGCACTTCGGTCGGCAGCGGCTCCGGCCGCGGCACCTCGGCCACACGCAGGACCTCCGGCCCGCCGAGGGTGTCCTGGACGACCGCGCGCATGGCCGGGGACGTCTGGGCGTTGCTCATCACGCATCTCCTGATCAAGGGGGTGTGGACGGCCGTGGACGGAATGTCCGGCCGGTAGGCGAGGAACGTATCCTCATGGGCGTAGTTACCCGCAAGGGTGTCTACTATCTTTTGGAAAGCACTTCGAAGGATTCAGGACAAGACCTGCGGAACGAAAGGCGCGGAGCCGCCATGACCACCGACTGCACCACGGGCCGGCACGAGGTCCACGACGTCTACGCCGACCAGTGCCCCTGCCGGTTCGTGCTCGAGCTGCTCGCCAACAAGTGGGCGGCGCTGGCCATCGGCGCGATGGAGGACGGACCGCAGCGGTTCGGGGCGCTCCAGCGGCGGCTGCAGGGCATCAGCCCCAAGGTGCTCACGCGCACCCTGCGCCGCCTGGAGGACCACGGCTTCGTCGACCGCACGATCTACCCCGCCGTACCCCTGCACGTCGAGTACGGGCTGACGGACCTCGGCCGCAGCGTCGCCGTACCGCTCGGCCATGTGCGGAGCTGGGTCGAGGACCACATCGACGACATCAGGTCGCTCCAGGGGGCCTGACGGGTGGGTTACGTTCGACCCGTGAACGTAAGCCCACCCGTGAACGGCGACGGCGGACCCGCGGAGTCCGCCGGCCGCATCGTCCTCCTCACTACCAGCCACCGGGTCGCCCCGGGCCTGCTCTCCTGGCCCGCATGGCAGATGCTGCGCGGCGCCGACCGCATCGTGTGCGCCGACCCGGACCACCCCCAGCTCCCCTATCTGCACGAGGCCGGGCTGACCATCGAGCACGCGGCGCCGTCCGCACGCGACCTGGTCGACGACTGCGTCGGCGGCCGCACCGTCGTCGTCATCCCCTCCGGCGAGAGCGATCCGCAACTCACCGACGGGCTGGCCGGGTTGGCCGGTTCGGGCCGGGAGCGGATGCCGGACCTGGAGCTGCTGCCCGCGTCGTACGATCTGCCCGGCGCCCGCCTGCTGGACCTCGTCCAGGTCATGGACACCATCCGCGTCGCCTGCCCGTGGAGCAGCACCCAGACCCACGAGGGCCTGGCCAAGTACGGGATCGAGGAGGCGTACGAGCTCGTCGAGGCCATCGAGGCCGGCGACCGGCACGAGCTGCGCGAGGAGCTGGGGGACGTGCTGCTGCAGGTGGTCTTCCACGCCCGTATCGCCGAGGAGGACCCGGACGAGCCGTTCTCGATCGACGACGTGGCGGCCACCATCGTCGAGAAGCTCATCCACCGGCACCCTCATGTCTTCGGCACCGAGACGGCGCAGACCTCGGAGGACGTGAAGGCGCACTGGCTGCGCACCAAGGCCACCGAGAAACAGCGCGAGTCCGTCACCGACGGCATCCCGCTGGGCCAGCCCGCGCTGGCGCTCGCCGCCAAGCTCGCCGCCCGCGTGCGGACGGCGGGCCTGGAGGTCGGCCTGCCCGCGTCGCCTGGCGGGGGAGACGTTGGCGAGCAACTGCTCGCCCTCGCGGTACGGTCCGAGGCCGAGGGCACGGACCCCGAGTCCGCGCTGCGCGCCGCTGCCCGGGCCTACCGCGACGCCATCCGTACAGCCGAAGGAACCGACTGACTTCCCTCGACCCGGGTACCCGGGATCCATGTTCGAGCTGACCATGGAATTCGCCGCGCGGCGCGACTACCTCGTCGGGATCGGGCCCCTGGTCGTCGGGGTCGTCGTGGTGATCCTGCTGGTCGGAGCGGTGATGCTCGGCCTGCGGGTGCGTTCCCGCGAGCCGGCTCCGCCCAAGGATCCGCAGCCGCGGGGCGGCGCGTGGGGCACGCACGAGGAGCACGAGTCGGGGGCCCCGCCCACCAACCACGGGCCGGGCCACCAGGACCTCGCGCGCCCGCGCACGGACTTCCACGAGCGCCGCAGGCCTCACGACGTCCCGCACAACGGGGTGCGCCACATGCCGTACGAGTTCGACAACACCCCCTCCGAGTCGGCCGCGGACGAAGGCGAGCCCGAAGGGCGCAGGTGGGACCGCGGAGGCAGTGGCCATGGCACGGGCTGACGCCGCCCCGGGCCCCGCCGGACGCGGTAGCCGGGCACTACTCGGGAACCGCGGGCGAGCGGGACGTCACAGTGCCCGGACGTTGACGGGGCGTCACCGGCCTCGGAAGACTGCCCGGCATGGTGATCACCGGACAGCGCAGCGGATACGGCAGGAAGCGCATGCTCGAAGCGGCAGGAGGAGCCGTGTCACGGCTGGCACGGCCGGATGGGCACGGGCGTGGCGCACTCGCCGCGTTCGGGGCGCTGGCAGTCGCCGACGTGGCCGCCGTGGCCCGCAATCCGCGCGGACTGCGCAGGGCCGCGAAGCCTCTGCTGATGCCCGCGCTCGCGGGGCACGTACTGCGCCGCCGCAACGACGCGTCCGAACCCGTTCCCAAGGCGCTGGTCGCCGGGCTCGCCTTTGCGGCGGCGGGCGACACCGCGCTCCTTTTCGACAAGCACGAATCCGCCTTCTTTCTCGGCATGGCGGCTTTCCTCGGCACACAGGTCAGCTACACCGCCGGCTACTCCCGGCTCGGTGCGCTCCGGGGCGTCGTCAGGAAGCCGCTGCCGGCACTCGGCTGCCTGGCCGGCTGGGCTGCGATCAACGCGGTGCTGGCCCCCTCATTGGACGCGCGGCTCCGTCTGCCCGTCGCCGGGTACAGCCTCGCGCTGACCGTCATGGGCGCCGCCGCGCTCGGGGTGGGAGGCAAGGTCGCCGCGGGGGCCGGTTGCTTCCTCGCGTCGGACCTGCTGATCGGCCTTCAGGCCGCGGGTTACGAGCTGCCCTCACGGCAGGCCCACGAGGTCCTCGTCATGGCGGGCTACCTCCTCGGCCAGTACCTGATCACGTCGGGGTGGCTGGAGCACACGGATTCGCGGCGCGCCGTCACGGCGTAGCCCGGCCGTACCGCCGCGCTCCGGGCCGGGCCTCCCGGCGGAGGGCGGCTCGTAAATCCGGACCGCAAACAGGCCGGTGGCCTCCCGCGTCGTCGCGGGAGGCCACCGGTTTCCGGTGCAGGAGGTGGTGGGCGGGGAGGGAGGGCCGAGCCGTGGCTCACCACCTGCGCGGAGTCTCTGGTCAGTGGTGCTTCTTCTTGTCCCACTTCTTGTGGTGCTTCTTCTCGTGCTTCTTGCCGTGCTTCTTGCCGTGCTTGTGGTGCTTCGTCTTGGCCTCGTGCACCTCTGCGTTGATGCAGGTGTGGCCCCAGGTGGCGTTGAGTTCGCCGTCGCCATCGATGGTGTTCCCGCAAAAGTTGATCGGGGCGTGGATCGGGATCTGGAGCACGTTGCCGGAGATGTAGCCCGAGGAGCCGGCGGCCAGACCCTTGGCCTCGCTGTCGGCAGCGGCGGTGCCGGCGCCACCGGCCACCACGGCGCCCGCGGCGGCCGTGACCGCAATCGTCCTGATCATCCGTGACATCTGCTGCCTCTCCTCTGCAGAAGGAACCATCCACCTCCGTAGCGGAGTTGGCATCCGCGACAACGCGGGGGCTGCGGCGGGTCACGCGCCGTTACGCCGAATGGGGCCATCGGGCCCGCGGGCCGACCGCCTCGCGACGGGGGCCATCGGGACCACGGACCGACCGCCTCGCGAGGGGGCCATCGGGCTCTCGGACCGACCGCCCGGCGCCGGGGACCATCGGGCCCGCCGACCGCCCGCCCGGGCGCCGGGATACGGCCCGCGGGCGCCGGGATACGGTCGTGACGTGCACGAGGAGAACCGCGCCCCGACCTCGCCCGACCTCTTCACCTGGGAGTTCGCTGCCGACCCCTACCCCGCGTACGCCTGGCTGCGCGAGCACTCCCCGGTGCACTGGACCCGGCTGCCCAGCGGGGTGAGCGCATGGCTCGTCACCCGGTACGCGGACGCCAAGCAGGCCCTGGCCGACCCCCGGCTGTCGAAGAACCCCGCCCGCCATCAGGAGCGTTCGTCCACCGAGGCGCCGGCGGGCACAGCGGGCAGGTCGGCGCACGCCAAGGGCAAGGTCGGCATTCCCGGCGAGCGCAGCGCAGAGCTGATGACCCATCTGCTCAACATCGACCCGCCCGACCACACCCGTCTGCGGCGGCTCGTCTCCAAGGCGTTCACACCGCGCCGCGTCGCCGAATTCGGCCCACGGGTCCAGGAGTTGACCGACCGGCTCATCGATGTCTTCGCGAAACGGGGTGAAGCCGACCTCATTCATGAATTCGCTTTTCCGCTTCCCATCTACGCGATCTGCGACATGCTGGGCGTCCCGGCGGAGGATCAGGACGACTTCCGCGACTGGGCGGGGATGATGATCCGGCACGGGGGAGGTCCG
The DNA here is from genome assembly GCF_040681345.1 of Streptomyces sp. NPDC051776. Taxonomy (NCBI): domain Bacteria; kingdom Bacillati; phylum Actinomycetota; class Actinomycetes; order Kitasatosporales; family Streptomycetaceae; genus Streptomyces; species Streptomyces sp. NPDC051776. Next base: position 370,083 of record NZ_JBFAYQ010000001.1, read on the forward strand.
CGCGGCGGGGTGGCCCGTTCGGTGAAGAAAATGCGCTGGTACCTCGCCGAGTTGATCCACCGCAAGCGCGCCGACCTCGGCGACGACCTCATCTCGGGCCTGATCCGAGCAAGCGACCACGGCGAGCACCTCACCGAGGGAGAGGCCGCGGCGATGGCGTTCATCCTGCTCTTCGCCGGTTTCGAGACGACGGTCAATCTCATCGGAAACGGCACGTACGCACTGCTGCGCAACTCCGGTCAGCGGGAACTGCTCAATCGGGCCCTCGTAGGGGGCGACGAGGCACTGCTCGCGAGCGCCGTCGAGGAACTGCTGCGCTACGACGGTCCGGTGGAGATCGCCACCTGGCGGTTCGCGACCGAGCCTGTCGTCATCGGCGGGCAGCGCGTCGCCACCGGAGACCCCGTCCTCGTCGTCCTCGCCGCCGCCGACCGGGATCCCGCCCGCTTCACCGACCCGGACACGCTCGACCTCGCCCGCCGCGACAACCAGCACCTCGGCTACGGACACGGAATTCACTACTGTTTGGGTGCTCCGCTCGCCCGGCTGGAGGCGCAGACCGCACTCGCCACGCTTTTCCGGCGTCTTCCCGACGTGCGACTCGCGGCGGAACCTACCGATTTGCGATGGCGCGGAGGGCTCATCATGCGTGGATTGCGCACGCTTCCGGTGGAGTTCATCCCCTCCCAAAACTGAGTCGGTTTCAACTATGTGATCTTCGCGTGATCTCCACTACATCGACTTGTGACGGCGGTTCGGCCTCGCTACTTTCATGCCGCACTCCGCTTCACCGTCGCTCGAAAGGCTCCGCATGCGTTCCGCGACCGGCCGGCACCGCCGTCCTCGTCAAGCCCCGGCCATCTTCGTCACGGCTGGCGTGACGGGTTCGGCGATCGCCCTGCCGCTGCTGGCGGCGGGCGGTGCGCAGGCCGCGGACACCGAGACCTGGGACCGGGTCGCTCAGTGCGAGAGCGGCGGTCTGTGGAGCGCCGACACGGGCAATGGCTACTTCGGCGGGCTGCAGGTCACCCAGGACACCTGGGAGGAGTTCGGCGGCCGCGACTACGCGCCACGGGCCGACCTCGCCAGCCGTTCCCAGCAGATAGCCGTCGCCGAGAAGATCCTCGCCGCCAAGGGGCCCCAGGCGTGGCCGCAGTGCGCGCTCGACGCCGGCCTCACCGACGACGGCGAGGCCCCTGACATCGACCCCGGCATCGATCTGTCGCGGCCGATCGGGACCCTGCTGCCCGGCGAGTCCCCCGTGGCCGGCCCGGATTCCGCCGAGCCCGGGACCTCGGGGTCCGATCCGCGCGACCAGGACACGGAGGACCGTACGGGGTACGGCGCGCCGTCCGGGGGTTACGAGCAGGAGCCCGGCGGCTCCGAATCGGCCGCTCCCTCCGGCGGTTCCGTCACCGGCAAGCACCGCGGCGCTCCCGCGGACGAGGAAGCCGGGAGTGGCACGGACCGCGGAACGGGCGAGGGTGAGGGGCGCGAGAGCGGCCGTCACGCCTCCCGCGGCGACTCCGCCCGCGCGGGACAGAGGGGCGACTACACCGTCCGACCGGGTGACAGTCTGTCGGAAATCGCCGAAAAGCACTCGCTCGCGGGTGGTTGGCCCGCGTTGTACGAGGCCAACGAGTCCGTGGTCGGCAGCGACCCGGACCTTATTCTCCCTGGTCAGAAGCTTGATCTCAGGGGATCGAAGGGCTAGTTCGCGCACCTGTGCCCCAGTGTGCGGCGACTGAGAGAAGCATCTCATCGGCCCAACGCGCCTATTGCGCCCGCCTGATGCGCCCGCACCTGTCCCGACCTGCACGGATAAGGGCAACAGAGGGAAAATCAGGGCCTCCTGGTGCTGGATGTCGGTTTTTGAACCGGTGGGACTTGTGTGCTTACCGTCGAACCGCTCGCCACACGGCGGGCGCCGCCGACCATCACGCCGAATCCTGCCGGTGGCCGGAGGACAGTCGACGCGCGAGCGCCGGAGGCAGGAGCGGGGGACCCAAGGTAAGTGCCGGACGGACCGCGACAGAGGACCGGACGGCTAGGGGTGAAGACCCGGTGCGCGAGCACCGGGCCGGGCCGCTCACAGCCCGAACCCGACAGCTCACCTCGCAGGCGTCGGTGAGGAGATGTTCATGCTGCTTTCCGGCAACAAGGGCACCCGGGGCGCGCACCGCCGCCCATCCACCATGGCCCGTATCGCAGCCCTCGCCGGTGTCGCCGGCACCGCGGTCGCCGTACCGCTCTTCGGCGCCGACTCGGCGAACGCGGCCTCCGTCGGAACCTGGGAGAAGGTCGCCCAGTGCGAGTCCGGCGGCAACTGGCACATCAACACCGGCAACGGCTACTACGGCGGGCTGCAGTTCTCGGCGTCGAGCTGGTCCGCCGCGGGTGGTCACCGGTACGCACGCCGCGCCGACCTGGCCACCAAGGACCAGCAGATCGCCACCGCCGAGAGGTTGCTCGACCTGCAGGGGCCCGGTGCCTGGTCCTGCGCAGGCGCCGGCGGCCTGACCACAGGCGGCGCGGATGCCGGCGTGGACACCGCCCGCTCCTCCGCAGGGGGTGCCGAGGCGCGCGCCGACCGCAGCGATCGCGGAGGCCCGGCCGGTACGCCCGTCAAGAAGGGCGACGGCGCGTACGAGGTCAAGCCCGGTGACACCCTCGGCTCGATCGCCGAGGCAGAAGGCGTCGAGGGCGGCTGGAAGAAGCTCTACGAGCTGAACAAGGACACCGTCGAGCGGGCCGATCTGATCCTTCCCGGCCAGCGTCTCCACCTGAGCTGACCCGGTGACCGGCCCGGCCCGCCCAGGGTCGGCCGGGCCGGCCGGGACCGCAGGCGGATCCACGGCCCCCAAAGATCCCCTTTACGGGCCTTTGGGGGCCTTTTCGTCTCGGGGGGCGGGCAGAGAACGGCCGAGGATCCGAGGGCGGTTAGGCTCATGCCGCAGAGACGGACTCACCGAGTCCTCGAGCGACGGGCTCACCGAGTCCCGCGTCCCAGCGTCAGATCCCAGAAGGAGATGCTCGTGCCGTCCATCGACGTCGTCGTAGCCCGCGAGATCCTCGACTCGCGAGGCAACCCCACGGTCGAGGTCGAGGTCGGCCTCGACGACGGCAGCACCGGTCGTGCCGCCGTTCCCTCCGGTGCCTCCACCGGAGCGTTCGAGGCCCTCGAGCTCCGCGACGGTGACAAGAGCCGCTACGGCGGCAAGGGCGTGGAGAAGGCCGTGCTCGCCGTCATCGAGCAGATCGGCCCGGAGCTGGTCGGCTACGACGCCACCGAGCAGCGGCTGATCGACCAGGCGATGTTCGACCTGGATGCCACCCCGGACAAGTCCTCCCTCGGCGCCAACGCGATCCTCGGTGTCTCCCTGGCCGTTGCGCACGCCGCCTCCGAGGCCTCCGACCTGCCGCTCTTCCGCTACCTCGGCGGGCCGAACGCGCACCTGCTGCCGGTCCCGATGATGAACATCCTCAACGGCGGCTCGCACGCCGACTCCAACGTGGACATCCAGGAGTTCATGATCGCGCCCATCGGCGCCGAGTCCTTCTCCGAGGCGCTGCGCTGGGGCGCCGAGATCTACCACACCCTGAAGTCCGTGCTGAAGGAGCGGGGCCTGTCCACGGGCCTCGGCGATGAGGGCGGCTTCGCCCCGAACCTGGACTCCAACCGCGAGGCACTGGACCTGATCGTCGAGGCGATCAAGAAGGCCGGGTACCAGCCCGGTCAGGACATCGCCCTCGCTCTGGACGTCGCCGCCACCGAGTTCTACAAGGACGGCGTGTACGAGTTCGAGGGCAAGACCCGTACCGCCGCCGAGATGACCTCCTACTACTCCGAACTGGTCGACGCGTACCCGCTGGTCTCCATCGAGGACCCGCTGAACGAGGAGGACTGGGACGGCTGGAAGACCATCACCGAGCAGCTCGGTGACAAGGTCCAGCTCGTCGGCGACGACCTGTTCGTCACCAACCCCGAGCGCCTCGCCCGCGGTATCGAGAACAACACCGCCAACGCGCTGCTGGTCAAGGTCAACCAGATCGGTTCGCTGACCGAGACCCTCGACGCCGTCGAGCTCGCCCAGCGCAACGGCTTCAAGTGCATGATGTCCCACCGCTCCGGCGAGACCGAGGACGTCACCATCGCCGACCTGGCCGTCGCCACCAACTGCGGCCAGATCAAGACCGGCGCCCCGGCCCGCTCCGAGCGCGTCGCCAAGTACAACCAGCTCCTGCGCATCGAGGAGATCCTCGACGACGCCGCGGTCTACGCCGGCCGCAGCGCCTTCCCGCGCTTCAAGGGCTGACCGCGCACGAGCACCGGTCCCGAGGGCGGTACGAAGCCCGCGGGCCGGTTGCTCCGGCCTTCGTCCGTCCCCGGCTGCGGTCCCGTACCGTGGCCGGGGACGTCCGTATCCGACAGCAGGGAGGCGACGTGGGCGCGGACCGGGAGCGGTTCTCCACCGCGACCAGACTCAAGGCGCTCGGCGAACAGGCCGCCGCCCGGGTCTACCGGGCCCAGGCCCGCAGAGCCCCCCGGCGCAGCCGGCTGACCGGCCGGGCCGCGCTCCTCGCGCTGGTCGTCTGCTCGCTCGTCGTCGCCCTGGCCTACCCGATGCGGCAGTGGGTCTCCCAGCGTTCGGAGATCGCCGAGCAGCAGCGCGAGGCCGAGCAGGCGCGCAGGGCCGTGGAGAAGCTGCGCGACGAGAAGGCGCGCTGGCAGGACCCGGCGTACGTCGAGCGGCAGGCCCGCGAGCATCTGCACTTCCTCAAGCCCGGCGAGACCGGCTACACCGTGGTCGGCGGCGGCTCGTACGACAGCAGCAGGCCGCGGGGCCAGGGCATGGCCGACCGCGCCTGGTACAGCAACCTCTGGGAGGGCGTCGACCGGGTCGACTCCCGCGACTGACGGCGGTCGACCGGGTCGACTCCCGCTACTGACCGCGGTTCCCTCACCGTCCCGGGCACGTCCCGGTACCCGACTTCCCTATCCGACCGAAGAGATCTGCGCAGGCATGGACACGCCCCCTCCCCAGACCGACCCCACCCCGCCGACCGACGCCGACATCAAGGCGATCGGCGAGCAACTGGGCCGTGTGCCGCGCGGTCTGCGCGCCGTCGCGCACCGCTGCCCGTGCGGGCTGCCCGACGTGGTGGAGACCGCGCCGCGCCTGGAGGACGGCACGCCCTTCCCGACGCTCTACTACCTGACCTGCCCGCGCGCGGCCTCCGCCATCGGCACGCTGGAGGCGGAGGGCGTGATGAAGGACATGAGCGCCCGCCTCGGGGAGGACCCGGAGCTGGCGGCCGCGTACCGTGCCGCGCACGAGGACTACATCCGGCGCCGCGACGCCGTCGAGGTGCTGGAGGGCTTCCCGAGCGCGGGCGGCATGCCGGACCGCGTGAAGTGCCTGCACGTCCTGGTCGCCCACTCCCTGGCAGCGGGTCCGGGCGTCAATCCGCTGGGGGACGAGGCCCTCGCGTTGCTGCCGGAGTGGTGGCGCAAGGGACCGTGCGTGTCCTGCCCGCCGGGCGGCCAGGAGCAGGACGCGGAAACCCGGGAGCAGCACGCGGACGCGCAGGAGCAGGATGCGGACGCGCAGGAGTACAAGGAGGACGGCGCATGACGCGGGTCGCCGCTGTCGACTGCGGTACGAACTCCATTCGCCTGCTGGTCGCCGACGCCGATCCGGCCACCGGTGAGTTGAAGGAGCTGGACCGGCGGATGACGATCGTGCGCCTCGGCCAGGGCGTGGACCGTACGGGCCGGCTCGCGCCGGAGGCCCTGGAGCGCACCTTCACCGCATGCCGCGAGTACGCGGAGGTGATCCGCGAACTCGGCGCCCGGCGCACGCGGTTCGTCGCCACCTCCGCCTCGCGCGATGCCGAGAACCGCGAGGAGTTCGTGCGCGGCGTGGTGGACATCCTGGGCGTGGAGCCCGAGGTGATCAGCGGTGACCAGGAAGCGGAGTTCTCCTTCACCGGCGCCACCAAGGAGCTGTCGGGCCCGGAAGAGGGCGCGAAGCGCTTCCAGAAGCCGTATCTCGTCGTCGACATCGGCGGCGGCTCGACGGAGTTCGTGGTCGGCGACGATCACGTACGGGCGGCACGCTCCGTCGACATCGGCTGCGTCCGCATGACGGAGCGTCACCTCGTACAGGACGGGCGGGTCACCGATCCTCCGGAGCCCGCCCAGGCCGACGCCATAAGGGCGGACATCGACGCGGCTCTGGACCTCGCCGAGGAGAGCGTGCCGCTGGCCGAGGCCCGTACGCTCGTGGGGCTCGCAGGGTCGGTCACCACGGTCGCGGGCATCGCTCTCGGCCTACCGGCGTACGACTCGGAGGCGATCCACCACGCGCGGGTCTCCGTGGACCGGGTCCGGGAGATCACCGCCGACCTCCTGTCGTCGACGCACGACGAGCGGGCCGCGATCCCCGTGATGCACCCGGGCAGGGTGGATGTGATCGCCTCGGGCGCCATGGTGCTGCTCGCGATCATGGAACGGACGGGAGCGCGGGAGGTCGTCGTCAGCGAGCACGACATCCTGGACGGCATCGCCTGGAGCCTCGCCTGAGACACGGCGGGCGCGCGGGCGGGGAGGTGCGGCGCCGCGGACGCGGCGGCTAGCCGACCGCTCCGCCACCCTCCTCGGCCGCCTCAGCGGTGCGGGCCTCCGCGGCGCGGGCCTCTGCGGTGTTGTTCTGGGCGGTGTTGTTCTCCGCGGTGTTGTTCTCCGCGGTGCAGAGCCGATTCGCCAGCACGTACGCGACGCGGACATCCCGGTAGGCCTCCCCTGTCTGCACGGGTTCGGGGAGGTTGCTGCGGCGCGCACGGGACATCGCGTCCCGGCCCGTGGCGCCGGTGAACCGGACGTCCGTTCGCGGTGGGGCCCGGAAGCGCAGCCGGTCCGCCGACACGAGGGTGCGCAACTCGATGTCGTGGAGATCGGTGGCGGGGTCGACGGACACCTCGTTTCAGGGCGGCCGGCCGCCGGATCTGCGCTCGCCTTCCCGTCGGCGGGCCGGGCGGCGGGTCCCGCCGCTGCCGCGCTCGGCACCGCCGCGTTCGCCTCTGCCGCGTTCGCCCCTGCTGCGCTCCGTGCCGCCGCGCGTGGTCTTCCTGGCCCCTTCGACGGCTTCCCCGGCAGCGCCTTCCGCGGACCTGCCCGCGCTTTCGCCGGCGTCCTCGACGGTCTTGCCCGTGTTTTCGCCGGCGTCCTCGACGGTCTTGCCCGCGGTTTCGCCGACGTCCTCGACCGTCTTGCCGGCGCTCTTTCCGACGTCCTGGGCGGTCTCCCCGACGTCCTCGACGGTCTTGCCGGCGCCCTTTCCGACGCTCTCGACCGCTTCTCCGGCGTGGTCGCCGACGTCCTCCAGGGCCTTTCCCGCCCCGCGCCCGAGCTCGCCTGCGGCGCGGCCCGCACCGCCTCCCAGTTGCTCCACCCCGGTACCGAGGCTGGACACGAGCTGCTCCAGGACCTCCGGATTGCGGTCGATCGTGGTCAGCACCCGGCCGATGATCGCCGCGACATTCTGGAGCCGCACCTTGAGCAGGGCCTGGGCCTCGACGCCCTTGATGTCCAGATGCAGGCCGCCCAGCGACACGTCCGCTCCGACGCCGAGCTTGAGCAGGTCGAGCACATCCGCCTGGAGCGACACCCGTGCCCGCAGGTCCTCGACGTCCAGCGAGATCTCGTCGACCTTGACCACCGGGACGTCGAGGAGGACGTCCGGGTCGGTGGACGGTCCGGAGACCTGCTCGCCGGTGTCCTCGCCATTCGCCTCGTCGTCGAACCCGCCCCTGGCGAACTCGTCCTCTTCTTCGGTGTTCTCGGCGTGTTCTTCGGTGTTCTCGGCGTCGTTTTCGTCCATGCCGATCGCCTCTGAACGCAATGGTGGGCTGATGTATCCCGACTGTCCGATGCTTTTCACGATAGGGCGAGACATCCGGTGATGCTCAGCGGTGGACCGCAGTCGCGACGGGCGCCGGTGTCCGGCCCGGTACAGAAGCGGTCCGGGCTGGAACCGGGCCCGTGGCGGCCGCCCGCGGACCCCCGCCGAAGAAAGTTCGTGAAACTCTTCACATGAAAAAGTGCTCCAGCGGACCCGGCCGGGCCACGTAAGGGCCGGATAAGCGGCGCAGCCGAGCGCCGCCGCGCTCAAGGATCATGTCTCTTCGGGGTTGCGGCACTGTGTCCCGGGGGTGTCCGGAGTCGTACGGCTGTGCACAAGACCAGTTCAGAGGCGCACTCAACAGCCTTGCCCGCAAAGGAGTTCCCGGCCGGCGTCGTCGGCTCGGTCGCAGCGGCGGGGCAGTGTAGCAGAAGGTCGGGGGGTGCTTGTGAAGGGGCTCACGAGCACCCCCCATAGGGGTGCTGGATACTCGAATCATGAGCACCACGGAGCGTCCCAGGATCCTCGTTGTAGGCGGTGGGTACGTAGGCCTGTACGCAGCGCGCCGCATCCTGAAGAAGATGCGGTACGGCGAGGCGACCGTCACGGTCGTCGACCCCCGCTCGTACATGACGTACCAGCCCTTCCTCCCTGAAGCCGCCGCAGGCAGCATCTCCCCTCGTCACGTCGTTGTCCCCCTGCGGCGCGTGCTCCCCAAGGCGGAGGTCCTCACCGGCCGCGTCACCACAATCGACCAGGACCGCAAGGTCGCGACGATCGCCCCGATCGTCGGTGAGGCCTACGAGCTGCCGTTCGACTACCTCGTCGTCGCGCTCGGCGCCGTCTCCCGCACCTTCCCGATCCCCGGACTCGCCGAGCAGGGCATCGGCATGAAGGGCGTGGAGGAGGCCATCGGCCTGCGCAACCACGTCCTCGAGCAGCTCGACAAGGCCGACTCGACGACCGATGAGAATGTCCGCCGCAAGGCCCTGACGTTCGTCTTCGTGGGCGGCGGCTTCGCCGGCGCGGAGACCATCGGCGAGGTCGAGGACATGGCGCGGGACGCGGCGAAGTACTACACGAACGTGAAGCGCGAGGACATGCGCTTCATCCTCGTCGACGCCGCCGACAAGATCCTCCCCGAGGTCGGTCCCGAGCTCGGCCGCTGGGGCCTGGAGCACCTCCAGAAGCGAGGTGTCGAGGTCTACCTCAACACCTCGATGAACTCGTGCATCGACGGCCACGTGGTGCTGGCCAACGGGCTCGAGGTCGACTCCAACACCATCGTGTGGACCGCGGGCGTCAAGCCCAACCCGGCGCTCTCCCGCTTCGGTCTGCCGCTTGGCCCGCGCGGCCACGTCGACACCGCGCCCACCCTGCAGGTCAAGGGCACGGACTACATCTGGGCCGCTGGCGACAACGCCCAGGTGCCCGATGTCGCCGCCGGCGAGGGCAAGTGGTGCCCGCCGAACGCCCAGCACGCGCTGCGCCAGGCCAGGGTCCTCGGCGACAACGTGATCTCCGGGATGCGGGGCTTCCCGCAGCAGGACTACAAGCACGCCAACAAGGGTGCCGTCGCCGGGCTGGGCCTCCACAAGGGCGTCGCGATGGTCGTCGTCGGCAAGGTGAAGATCAAGCTCCGCGGCCGCCTCGCCTGGTACATGCACCGTGGCTACCACGGCCTGGCCGTACCGACCTGGAACCGGAAGATCCGGGTCTTCGCCGACTGGGCGCTCGCCATGTTCCTCAAGCGCGAGGTGGTCTCGCTCGGCGCGATGGAGAACCCGCGCGAGGAGTTCTACGAGGCCGCCCGCCCCGTCGCCGCGAGCGCGGTGCCGGTCGCCGGGCCCGAGAGGGCCAAGACCGGTGCCGAGAAGGCCAAGGCCGGTTCGGAGAAGGCCACGGCCGGCTGATCCGGTGCGCGGCCGCCCGGCCGCGAGCCACGCACTCCGCGCCCGAAGGGCGCCCGCCATCCGTGGTGCGGGCGCCCTTTCGGGTGTTTTCGGCGTACGGACGCGGCTCCCGGTACCCGACGGCATATGGATATCGGCGGGTTTTTGCTGTTCGCATACGTGACAACAGGACTGCGAAGGGTGTTCGTTCAGTTGACGTAGGCGAAGGTGAAGTCCCGTCGGTCCCGCCGCATGGAGGTGTACGACATGGCCGATGCCGCGCAGCGGCTCACCGCTCTTGCCGAGGAACTCCTGGGAGCTCCGCTCCCCGTCCGTATCCGCACCTGGGACGGCACCGAGGCGGGCCCGCCCGGCGCCCCCACACTCGTCGTACGCCACCGCCGCGCCCTGCGTCGCGTGCTCTGGCAGCCGGGCGAACTCGGGCTCGTCAGGGCCTGGGTCGCCGGTGAACTCGCCATCGACGGCGATCTGTACGAGACACTGGACCGGCTCGCCGGGCTGTTCTGGGAGCGAAGTCCGGCCGCCGGCAAGGGCCGTGGCGCCCTCACCGCCATCGCTGCCCTCCGCGACCCAGCCCTGCGCGCCGCCGCCCGCGATCTGATCTCCCTCGCCGGACCCGGCCTTCCACCCGTCCCGCCGCGGGAGGAGGCGCGCCGCCGAAGCGGCGTGCTGCACAGCCAGCGCCGCGACAAGGCTGCCATCAGCCACCACTACGACGTCGGCAACGACTTCTACGAGCGGGTGCTCGGGCCGTCGATGGTCTACTCCTGCGCCTACTGGGAGGAAGGCTCGACCCTCGAAGCGGCCCAGCGCGCCAAGCTCGACCTGGTCTGCCGGAAGCTGGGCCTCGGACCGGCGGACCGGCTGCTCGACGTGGGCTGCGGCTGGGGCTCGATGGTGCTGCACGCCGCGCGCGAGTACGGGGTGCGCGCCACCGGCATCACCCTCTCCGCGGAGCAGGCCGCCTACGCCCGCAAGCGCGTCGCCGACGAGGGCCTCACCGACCGGGTCGAAATCCGCGTCCAGGACTACCGCACCGTGAACGACGGCCCCTACGACGCGATCTCCTCGATCGGCATGGCCGAGCACGTCGGCTCCGCACGCTACCTGGAGTACGCGCGGAGCCTGCACTCCCTGCTGAAACCCGGCGGGCGCCTGCTCAACCACCAGATCGCGCGCCGCCCGGTGACGAACGAGGAGAGCTACCACGTCGACGCGTTCATCGACCGGTACGTCTTCCCGGACGGGGAGCTGGCGCCCCTCGGCCGGACTGTCTCGCTCCTGGAGGAGTCCGGGTTCGAGGTACGCGACGTGGAATCGCTCCGCGAGCACTACGCGCTGACGCTCCGTCGATGGGTGGACAACCTCGAGACGCACTGGGCCGAGGCCGTACGGCTCACCTCGCCGGGTCGGGCTCGCGTCTGGAAGCTCTACATGGCGGCCTCCGCGCTCTCCTTCGAACGCAACCGGATCGGCGTCAACCAGGTCCTCGCGGCCCGTACGCCCGCCTCCGGCGCATCCGCTCTGCCGCTCAGGACACGGGACTGGCGCCCCTGACCCGCGGAGACGGCGTCGGCCCGGACGGATCCCGTCCCGGCCGGCGCCGTGTTCCGGGGCGCGGCTACTCCGCCTTGATGGCCTCCAGGGCGTTGAGCCCGGCCGCCCGGCGCGCAGGCCAGAGCGCGGCCAGGACGCCGACCAGCGCGGCCATGCCGAGGAAGATGCCGATCTCCGCGAACGGGATCTTCATGGTGTACGTGGTGACCGTGCCGGAGATGGAGGTCCCGGCGGCCCAGGCGATGAAGAGGCCGAGACCGATGCCGAGGACCGCGCCGAACAGCGAGATGACCACGGCCTCCAGACGGACCATCCGCTTGACCCGGGAGCGGTCGAGGCCGATCGCCCGCAACATCCCGATCTCGTGCTTCCGCTCGAAGACCGACATGGCGAGGGTGTTGACCACACCGAGCACCGCGATGAGGATCGCCATGGCCAGCAGCCCGTAGAGCATCTTGAGCAGCAGGTTGATCGCCTTGGCGAAGTCGTCGCTGATGGCCTGCTTGTCCTTCACGGAGATGGCCGGATTCTTGCCGAGGGCATCGACGATGGCGGTCTCGGCCGCATCCGACGGCCCGCCCTTCATCTTCACCAGCACCTGGTCGTCGGCGACCTTGTCGAGGTGCGGGTTCACCACGGAGGTCGGGACGTAGAGGCCCTGGAACATGTCGTTGCCCTCGTAGATCCCGCCGACTTTCACGGCCCGGGTCTTGCCGTCCTCGAATCTGTACCCGACGGAGTCGCCCACGGAGAGGTGCAGTTCGTCGGCGAGCTTCTGGTCGAGCAGGGCCCGCTTGGCGGTCAGGCCGGCGAACGAGCCGCTGCTGAAGTCGAAGTTGAGCAGTTCGGGTGCGGTGCGCGGGTCGACGCCCGTCATCCGTGCGGACGTGCCGCCGGCCTCACCGTACGAGGACCGCAAGGGGCTGGTCGCCTCGACCCCGGGGAGCTTGTCCAGCTTCGAACGTACGTCCGGGGACAGGCCGTTGAAGTTGGCCATGGTGATCGCGTAGTCGGACTTCAGGGAGTCCACCGCCATCTTGTCGATCGCCGCCTGCATGGAGGTGGCGAGGACGGTCATGCCGGTGATGAGGGTGAGACCGATCATCAGGGCCGCGGCGGTGGCGGCGGTACGGCGCGGATTGCGGACCGCGTTCCTCCGTGCCAGGTTGCCGGAGACCCCGAAGCGGGCCAGCACCGGAGCCGCGGCCGCGATGACCGGGCGGGACAGCAGCGGCGTGAGCACGATGACGCCGATGAGGACGAGTCCGGCGCCGGTCGCGAGGACGCTGCCCGGGGAGCCCTGCGTGCCCATGAACACCAGGGCCGTGCCGAGGGCGGTGATGGCGGAGCCGATGGTGTTGCGCACGACGAGGCCGCGGGTGGTGGGGGTGGCGTGCACGCTGTTCATCGCGGCGACCGGCGGGATCTTCGCGGCGCGGCGGCCCGGCAGCCACGCGGCCAGGATGGTGACGACGACGCCGACCAGCAGCGCGTACAGCCCGGTGCTCGGGGCGATGACGAGCGGGCCGTCGGGCAGTGCGGCGCCCATGGCGTTCACCCCGGCGCGCATGGCGACGGCGACGCCGCTGCCGAGCAGGAAGCCGGTCACCGAGGCGACCAGGCCGATGAGGAGGGCCTCGAGGAGGACCGAGCGGGTCACCTGACGGCGGGTCGCGCCGATGGCGCGCAGCAGTGCCAGCTCCTTGGTGCGCTGGGCGACCAGCATGGTGAAGGTGTTGGCGATGAGGAAGATTCCGACGAACAGCGCGATGCCGGCGAAGTAGAGGAGCACCTGGCTCATCTGCTTGGTGTCCTGGGCGATGTCCTCGGCCTGCTCGTCCGCCAGCACCTTGCCGGTGGTGACCTCGATGTCCTTCGGCACGATCTTCTCGACGGCGCTCTTGAGCGCTGCGTCGGAGGCACCGGGCTCGGCCCGTACGGTGATCTCGTTGTACTCGCCGCCGGTGTCGAGGACCTTCAGGGCGGTGGTGTTGTCGAAGAGGACGAGGCTGCCGCCCGCCGCGACGCTGCCGTCGTCGGTGTCGAAAACGCCGGTGATCCGCTGCTTCATGACGGGGCCGTCCGTGGAGACGCGGGCGGTGTCACCGGGCTCGAAGCCGGCGCGCTCCGCGGTACGGCTGTCGATGGCGATCTCGTCCGGCGCCTTGGGGGCACGGCCGTCGGTGAAGGTGTAGCGGTCGTCCTCGCCGCCGGGACCCGGGTAGTAGTTGGCGCCGCTGCTGCCCCATCCCTGGCCGACGAGCTTGCCGTCCTTGTCGGCGAGTGCGGTGAAGCCGGTGACGGTGCCGGTGGCGGACCGGGCGCCCGGCAGGTCCTCGATCCTCTTGAGCAGCCGTTCGGTGAGGACGGGATCCTTCTTGGCCTCGCCGCCTCCTTCGTCGAACCCGCCGTAGGCCGCGGACGGTCCGTTGGAGCGCATGGCGACGGAGACGTTTGCGAAGCTCTTCGCGGACCGGTTCTTGTAGGCGTTGCCCACGGAGTCGGTGAAGATGAGGGTGCCGGAGACGAACGCGACGCCGAGCATGACGGCGAGCACGGTCATCATCAGCCTGGCTTTGTGCGCGAGTACATTGCGCACGGCAGTACGGAACATGGTTCTCGAGTCCTGGGGTCGGGCCGGTGGCGGTCGGCGTGCGCGGTCAGCGGGTCCGGCTCGTGGCTGCGGAGACGGGGGCGGCAGTGGTCCCGCCGGAGATGCGCAGCATGCGGTCCAGGACGGAGTCGGCCGTCGGTTCGCGCAGTTCGTCGACGATCCGGCCGTCGGCCAGGAAGATGACGCGGTCGGCGTACGCGGCGGCGACCGGGTCGTGAGTGACCATCACGATCGTCTGCCCCAGCGCCCGTACGGAATTGCGGAGGAAGCCCAGGATCTCGGCGCCGGAGCGCGAGTCGAGGTTGCCGGTCGGCTCGTCCGCGAAGATGATCTCGGGCTTGCCCGCGACGGCCCGCGCGACGGCGACGCGCTGCTGCTGACCACCCGACAGTTCCGTCGGGCGGTGCTTGAGGCGCCCGGACAGGCCGACGGTCTCGATGACCTGGTCCAGCCACTGCCGGTCGGGCTTACGGCCCGCGATGTCCATGGGCAGGGTGATGTTCTCCAGGGCGTTGAGCGTGGGCAGCAGATTGAAGGCCTGGAAGATGAAGCCGACCTTGTCGCGACGCAAACGGGTGAGCTGCTTGTCCTTCAGCGACGTCAGCTCCGTCTCGCCGATGCGCGCGGAGCCGGAGGAGACGGTGTCCAGGCCGGCGACGCAGTGCATGAGCGTCGACTTGCCGGAGCCCGAGGGGCCCATGATGGCGGTGAACTCGGCCTGCCGGAACTCGACGGACACGTGGTCCAGGGCGACCACCTGGGTCTCGCCCTGGCCGTACACCTTCGTCAGATCCGTGGCCCTTGCGGCTACGGCGGCGGTGCGGGCGGCGGTCTGGACGCCGTAGGGGGTGGTGGTCACGGACGGTCTCCTGTCGGTCCGGGGGGCGGATGGACGGATTCCATCGTCCCGGCCGGAAGGCCCGTCAGGATCAGCCCACGTTCCGGTTCCTGGGGCAGCCCAGGGAGGTACCCGGAGGCCCGGTGTCCTCCTTGGGGATGACCGCGACCCCCGAGGGTCCCCCTGAGAAGGGCGACGACTTTTCGTCAATCCCGGGGAGGCGAGGCGGAGGTGCACACCCCGTCCACGCATGTGCCTACCGCAGGTACCACGCGCCTGACGCTTTCTCAGTTGCCAATAAAATCAGACAACCTCGCACTCCCCGGCCGGAGTTCGGGGGATGAAGCCGGATAAGCTCTGCGTGCGCCCTGGGGGGACCGTCAGAGTCCGGGACCCTGCCCGGATGGTGGAATGTAGACACGGTGAGCTTAAACCTCACTGGCCCAATCGGGCCGTGCCGGTTCAAGTCCGGCTCCGGGCACTCGCATATTTCCGGGCGTACACCAGGCAGGGGGCCCGGTCTCAGGGCTTCCTTCCCAAAGATCCTCCTCTGGTACTAGGGTGCATTCTTTGCCCACCCATTACTCTTGTGGCAAGGTCGCGCCCGGCGGCCATGGAGGAGTGAGATGAGGAGCAGCAACCCGGTCTTCTCGCGACGGGGATTCAGCCGCGACAATGGCTTCGCGAGCTTCAACGCGGCGCAGCAGGCCGGGGGCCCCGCCGCAGCTCAGCAGGGCAACCCGTACGCCACTGGAAATCAGTACACTTCGGGCAATCCGTACGCACCGCAGTCCGGCAACCCGCATGCCCAGCCGGACGGCTCGGTGCAGGGTGCGCCCCCGGTAGCACCGCCGCAGACCGGCCGGATGACGATGGACGACGTCGTCATGCGGACGGGCATCACGCTCGGCACCGTCGTGGTCGGTGCGGCTGTCGCATGGATGATGCGCCTGCCCCTGGGGCTCGCCCTGGTGTGCGCCCTCGTCGCGATGGTCCTGGGCCTGGTGCAGGCGTTCAAGCGCAGGCCCTCGCCGCCGTTGATCCTCGCGTACGCCGCCTTCGAGGGTCTTTTCCTGGGCGCGCTGAGCGGGGCGATCAACGAGCGGTTCGAAGGCGCCCCGATGCAGGCCGTGCTCGGCACGATGGCCGTCTTCGTCGGTGTCCTGATCGCCTACAAGACGCGCCTGATCCGGGTCAATCAGCGCTTCTACCGCTACGTGATGGGGGCCGCGATCGGCTTCCTTCTGCTGACCGCGGTGAACCTGCTGTTCATGGCCTTCGGTGGTGGTGACGGACTGGGCTTCCGCAGCGGTGGTCTCGGCATCCTCTTCGGTGTCATCGGCGTCATCCTCGGCGCCTGCTTCCTCGCCCTGGACTTCAAGCAGGTCGAGGACGGCATCGCCTACGGCGCCCCCCGCGAGGAGTCCTGGCTGGCCGCCTTCGGCCTCACCATGACCCTGGTGTGGATCTACCTGGAGCTGCTGCGCCTGATCTCGATCCTGCGCGGCGACTGACCGCCGTCCGGCGGCCCGTGCCATCGGGCCGCCGGACACCTGGACACGGCGAAAAGCCCGGAGGCGTTGCCTCCGGGCCCTTTCGTCTTTCTCGCTCGGGGCGGTGACCTCGGTGGGTGCTAGAGCAGCTTCCGCGCGGCGCGCCGCAGGTCGTACTCGTGAATGATCGCTTTGGCATGGCCGTAGGCGAGGTTGTGCGCGCCACGCAGCCAGTTGACCTTTTCTTCGAAACGGAAGAGGGCGGGGCCTTCATCGACGGTGCGAAGCCAGTCGGAGACTTCTCGGCCGGTGCACTGAGGGATACGGGAGAGCAGGTTCCGGTGGGTCTCTTCGGAGAAGACTTGGGACATCGGCGCCTCCGGACGCGTCCATTGCCGGGTCATGAGCCTGGCCCAGGTGTGGTCCTTCACGACACCGTGCCTGAGTGTTCGCCTGTTGGCAACAGGCAGGGGGAGGCGCATAGGCTCGCGCCGTGCTCGATGTGACGCCTCTGGTGACTGCCGTGGATCATCTCGCCGACCGGCTGCGGGCCGCCCCCCAGAGCAGACTGCAACGGGGCGCCGCGGCGGAAGGGCTGGCGCTGGCGCGGGAGTTGGCGGCGCGTGCGCACCGCCTGGAATTCCCCGGCGAGGACCCTTGGCCGATGCCGGACGCGGGGATGTTCGCGGTGGCCGACCAGGTCGCCGTGGCCGGCCACGATTTGGCCGAAGCCTTGCGGACGGCCTCCGCCGAGGAACTGGAGGAGGCCCTTGCGCTCGTGGAGAAGGCCGCCGGGCACGTCTAGGGACCCGTCTTCACGGTGGCGTAGTCCGCCAAGAAGCCCAGTGCCGGGCAGGAACGGCCGGCGCGCGGGACCGGGCCCGGGAGTTCTGGGATCCCTGTTCGACGGGGGACGACGGGGGTGACCGGTGGGAGTGCCGGAGCGCTCAGAGGGATGCTATGACCCGGTCCGCAAGGATATAGACCGTTCCTTCACCTTCATCCCCGTATGCAAAGGTCAGTGCATAGGCGCCCGAAATGCCCGATCCGCCCAGAAGGACAGGGGTCTTGTCCTCCCGCAGCGCCTGCGCGAGGAGTTCGGCGGTCTCGCGGTGACCCGGTGTCATGCAGATCGTCGTGCCGTCCGCGAAGACGTAGACATCCAGCGTGCCCAGGGGGCCGGGACGTACGTCCGTCAGGGGAGTCGCGTCCGCTGCGAGCTGCTCAAGCCGGTCCATCGTGCGGTCGTGGTCGGCGAAGGCCGGCGCCGCGGGCGATCCCTGCTCGCGCTGGTTGTCCGGGTTCGAGGGGTGGCGGCGGCGCGCGGCCGCCCGCTCCGGCGACTCCTCGGTCTCGGCGGGGCCGCTGTCGGTGGCGGGGCCGGCCGTCGTGCCGCCCTGCTCGTACGCGTCGATGGAGGCGTCCACGGCCTCGATGCTCTCCAGGACCTCGGCCACCTCGGCGAGTTCGGCGCCCAGGAACGGCTCCAGGCCCGCGAAGTCGGCCTGACGCGGTAGATAGACCGGAGCCTGGTCACCCAGCGGGCCCGGGCTGCCGAGCATCGGGGGCGGGTCCGCCGCGTCACGCGCCTCCTGTGCCGCCCAGAATGCGCGGGCCTCCGCCAGCTCCCGCTTCCGCTCCTCGGCGAGCGCGTCGGCGACCGCGGCCCGTATCTCCTCGGCGGGGGTCCTGCGAGCCGCCGGTACGGAAGCGGTTCCGGCCTGCGCCGGCCGGTCGGCGAGCTCTGCGCGCAGCGCGAAGAGCTGCTTGCGCAGCCCCCGTGCGGCGTGCAGGGCGGCGGCACCGACGGCCGTGGCCGTGGCAGCCGCCAGCAGCAGGGCAACGGACATGGCGCTCACTGACGTACTCCCGGATGTGGATGAGGTCCCCCGAATTCCTACCTCAGGTTGCCGCGGGCTGCCGCCCGCTGTCAGTGCATAACATCATGAATCGGGCGCGAGCACAGCCCGTACGCTCGTCCATGCGGCCACTCTGACCTGCTGAAACGAATCTCCCTCAGGATGTACATCACATCCTGGGGGAGATTCGGTCACGACGATGAGGTGTGTGGGGCGCGTGAGGCGCGCGGGGCGCTCAGGGTGGTCAGCTCAGCCGCTCGATGATCATGGCCATGCCCTGGCCGCCGCCGACGCACATGGTCTCCAGGCCGAACTGCTTGTCGTGGAACTGGAGGGAGTTGATGAGCGTGCCGGTGATGCGGGCGCCGGTCATGCCGAAGGGGTGGCCGACCGCGATGGCGCCGCCGTTGACATTGAGCTTGTCGAGTTCGATGCCCAGGTCGCGGTAGGAGGGGATGACCTGCGCCGCGAACGCCTCGTTGATCTCGACCAGGTCGATGTCGTCGATGCTCAGCCCCGCGCGGGCCAGCGCCTGCTTGGACGCCTCGACCGGGCCGTAGCCCATGATCTCGGGCGAGAGTCCGGAGACTCCGGTGGAGACGATGCGCGCCAGCGGCGTCAGGCCCAGCTCGCGGGCCTTGGTGTCGGACATGATCACCAGCGCCGCGGCGCCGTCGTTCAGCGGGCAGCAGTTGCCGGCCGTGACGAGACCGTCGGGGCGGAACACGGGCTTCAGGCCCTGCACGCCCTCCAGGGTCACGCCGGGGCGCGGGCCGTCGTCCTTGGAGACGACCGTGCCGTCGGGGGTGGTGATCGGGGTGATCTCGCGCTCCCAGAAGCCCTTCTCGATGGCTTCCTCGGCGAGGTTCTGTGAGCGGACGCCGAACTCGTCCATGTCCTGGCGGGTGATGCCCTTGAAGCGGGCCAGGTTCTCGGCGGTCTGGCCCATGGCGATGTACGCGTCCGGGACCGCGCCGTCCTCGCGCGGGTCGTGCCAGCCGGTGCCCTCCTGCTCGGCGCGGGCGGCCGTACGGGCCTCGGCCTCGGCGAACAGCGGGTTGTGGGTGTCGGGCAGACCGTCGGAGGTGCCCTTCACGCTCCGCGAGACCATCTCGACACCCGCCGAGATGAACACGTCACCCTCGCCCGCCTTGATGGCGTGCAGGGCCATCCGGGACGTCTGCAGGGACGAGGAGCAGTAACGGGTGATGGTGCAGCCCGGCAGATGGTCCATGCCCATCTGCACGGCGACGATCCGGCCGAGGTTGTGGCCCTGCTCGCCGCCGGGGAGACCGCAACCGAGCATGAGGTCGTCGATGTCGCGCGGGTCCAGCTCGGGGACCTTGGCGAGCGCGGCCTGGATGATCTCGGCGGTCAGGTCGTCAGGGCGGACCTCCTTCAGGGAACCCTTGAAGGCCCGGCCGATCGGCGAACGGGCGGCAGAGACGATCACGGCTTCGGGCATCACGGCTCCCTGAGGGCGGGGATTCG
This sequence comes from Streptomyces sp. NPDC051776, assembly GCF_040681345.1. Lineage (NCBI taxonomy): Bacteria > Bacillati > Actinomycetota > Actinomycetes > Kitasatosporales > Streptomycetaceae > Streptomyces > Streptomyces sp. NPDC051776. The sequence continues at coordinate 389,752 of NZ_JBFAYQ010000001.1, forward strand.
GCGGACTGTCTGGGAAGTTACCTGCACGTACGGCGGAGGTCACGGCCTGTGTGCTGTGACACGGGCCTCTTTTCTAAGCGCTTGCTCACTTCCAGTGTGCCACCGGGTCGCCCGCGGCGGGCGCGGATGCAAAGGCGGCGGCGGAGGGCCCCGCCCTCCGCCGCCGCGGGGTGCGTGGTCGGCCTTGCCCTGTCGCGTCCAGCGCTCACGTCTGCGGATGAGCCGGGTCCAGCGCTCACGCCTCCGGCGTGCGCAGCGAGGCAGGGGTGCCCGCGGTGGTCTCCCCGGGAGCCGCTTCGGCAGCCGGAAGCCGACGCCGGCGGCGGTGCTTCAGCAGCACCCAGGGCCCGCGGATCCCCACCGGTGCCGCGGCCGCCACCTCCGTACCGCTCTCGGAAGCCGCCTGCGCAGCCGCCTCTGCGACCGGCAGGATGCCCTCGCGGCGCGCGGCCTCCGGCCGCTCCGCCTCCGGCCACAGACCCAGCGCCGCGCACAGCGTCGGCAGGACGGCCATCGCGGCCGTCGCGTAACCCTCCGCCGAGGGGTGGTAGTTGTCCGGTCCGAACAGTTCCCGTGGGTTGGCCTCGAACTCGGGGCCGAGCAGGTCGCCCAGCGAGATCGTACGGCCGCCCTGTTCGACCACCCCGATCGTCTGGGCCGCGGCGAGCTGCCGGCTCAGCCGCCGCGCCAGCCAGCGCAGCGGCTGGTAGACCGGCTCGATCGTGCCGAGGTCGGGGCACGTGCCGACCACCACCTCGCAGTTCTTCTCGCGCAGCCGCCGCACCGCGTCAGCGAGCAGCCGCACGGAGCGGGCCGGTGGCATGCGATTGGTGACGTCATTGGCGCCGATCATGATCACGCAGACGTCGGGGACCCGGTTGCTGTCCGCCTTCGGACCCTCTCCGGGTGCGGGTTCCCCCGGCGAGGCCGGCGGGCGCGCCCCCAGCAACATCGTGACCTGGCGCTCCAGATCGTCGGACTGCGCGCCCGGCAGTGCCACCGTCCGCAGGTCCACGGGCCGCTCGGCGACCGCCGCGAGACCCGACGCGAGCAGCGCCCCCGGCGTCTGGCGGGGGCGGTGCACGCCCTGGCCCGCCGCTGTGGAGTCCCCGGCCAGAGCGAGCCTGAGCGGCCGCTGGTTCGTGTGCGGCGCAAACACCGCCCCGTAGCGTCCGTCCGCGATCGGCGGCACGTCCCCCGAGCCGCCCACCGAACGCCGTGCGAGCTGCACCTCGGTCAGCAGCAGTCCGATCGCCGCCCCGCCCAGCAGCCCGATCCCGCCGCCGCCGTACGCCGCCGCGGCCGCGATCCGCCGTGCCACCCTCGCCCTCGACATCGACATCTGCCGCCCGCCTCCCGCCCGCCTCTCGCACTGCCATGCCCTGCCCTACGTATGCCGCATCAGGGCTGCGGTACGCCCCGTTACTTGCTGGTTGCCCGCTGTGGCGGGTCGCGCAACGCCCCCGTACGGCGGGTACGGGCCAGATTGCCATGGCTCTGCTGCCGTGCGACCCGTCGGAATAGGCTGACCGCACGGGCCGTACGAGTGCGGCTGCCACCCGACCCGCGGATACCCCGCCTGACCTGGAGAACGTCGTGCATTATCACGATTCGATGATTGAGCTCGTCGGCAATACCCCGCTGGTGAAGCTCAACAGCGTGACCGAGGGGATCCAGGCGACCGTCCTGGCCAAGGTCGAGTACTTCAACCCCGGCGGCTCCGTGAAGGACCGCATCGCCGTGCGCATGATCGAGGCCGCGGAGGAGTCCGGGGCGCTGCAGCCGGGCGGCACCATCGTCGAGCCGACGTCGGGCAACACCGGTGTGGGGCTGGCGATCGTTGCCCAGCAGAAGGGCTACCGCTGCATCTTCGTGTGCCCGGACAAGGTGTCCACGGACAAGATCAATGTGCTGCGGGCGTACGGTGCCGAGGTCGTCGTCTGCCCGACCGCCGTCGACCCCGAGCACCCGGACTCGTACTACAACGTCTCCGACCGGCTGGTCCGGGAGACGCCGAACGCCTGGAAGCCGGACCAGTACAGCAACCCCAACAACCCACGGTCGCACTACGAGACGACCGGCCCAGAGCTGTGGGAGCAGACCGAGGGGAAGATCACGCACTTCGTGGCGGGCGTCGGCACCGGCGGCACCATCACCGGCACCGGCCGCTATCTGAAGGAGATCTCCGGCGGCCGGGTGCGGATCGTGGGCGCGGACCCTGAGGGGTCGGTCTACTCGGGCGGATCCGGGCGGCCGTATCTGATCGAGGGCGTCGGCGAGGACTTCTGGCCGACCGCGTACGACCCGAAGGTCACCGACGAGATCGTGGCGGTGTCCGACAAGGACGCTTTCCAGATGACGCGGCGGCTCGCCAAGGAGGAGGGCCTGCTCGTCGGCGGCTCCTGCGGCATGGCCGTCGTCGGGGCGCTGAAGGTGGCCGAGAATCTCGGTCCCGACGATGTGGTCGTCGTCCTGCTGCCCGACAGCGGCCGCGGCTACCTTTCGAAGATCTTCAACGACGAGTGGATGGCCGACTACGGCTTCCTCGAGGAGGGCGAGCCGTCCGCCCGTGTCGCGGACGTGCTGGCGTACAAGGAGGGCGCGCTGCCCTCGCTCGTCCACATGCACCCGGACGAGACGGTGGGCGAGGCCATCGAAGTGCTGCGCGAGTACGGCGTCTCGCAGATGCCCATCGTGAAGCCCGGCGCTGGTCACCCGGACGTGATGGCCGCGGAGGTCATCGGCTCGGTCGTCGAACGGGAGCTGCTGGACGCGCTGTTCGCGCAACGCGCGTCACTCGGCGACCCGCTGGAGAAGCACATGTCCCCGCCGCTGCCGCAGGTGGGCTCAGGCGAGCGGGTCGAGGATCTGATGTCGGTGCTGGAGGGGGCCGACGCGGCGATCGTCCTCGTCGAGGGCAAGCCGACCGGTGTGGTGAGCCGGCAGGACCTGCTGGCCTTCCTCGCCAAGGCCACCAAGTAGGGGCGGCAGCGGAATCGCCGAGGGGTCGGCGCGGCGCGGTCCGGTTCTTGCAACTCCCGTATCGCGCCGCGCCGTTGGTGGCACGCAACCGGTACGCATGTGTCATGTGCGCGCAGCACGCACTTAACACGGGCCCGGCACATTGGAGGACGTCGGCACGAGCGTACGGGGGCGGGCGGTACGAGCCCACCGCACACCACCCGCACTGCGGCGCACGCGCCGGCGCCCGAAAAGCGGCGCCATGGACCTCCGGAGCGGCTCCCGGACCTCCTGGCCGCCGAACGGACGTGGAGGTGACCGGCCCTGACCCGGCCCGCGTCCATCGCGGGGACCGCCGTCGTCCCGCCCCCGGCGCGAGCCGGGGTGCGGCGGTCCCCGCCGACCCCCCACCGCCGGACGGCCCGTGATCCGTGATCACGGGCCGTCCGGTTTTCCGGCGTCCGTCTCCGCGCCCCGGGCGACGGGTCTCGGGCGTCGCTCTCCGGCACACCGTCGCCGCCCGGCGGGGAGACCGCCCGCGCTCAGTACGGGGCGCCGTCTCCCCCCGGCTTCCTGCGCCGCCACGGCAGCCGGCCCGCCGCGTGCACCGCGTTCACACCGACGATGCCCGCCCAGGCGACGACCAGCCCCGGCAGTCCCTCGTTCACCACGCCGATCGCCGACAGCGGCACGGCCAGAACCAGCGAGACGAGGCCGAAGCCGAACCGCTCGCCGAAGGTGCTGCCGCCTCCGGGCCCGCGGGACGGGTCCGGGGCCGAACCACGCGCGACCACCATCTGGTGCTCGGCGAGCCGGCGGCGCATCCGCTGGTCGAGCGTCCCGTCCAGCCGCTGCTCGACCTTCTCCAGGAACGATTCGATGAGCTCCGCCTCGTAGTCGGACCCGAGTTCCCTGCGGGCGCGCACGGTCGCGTCGAGATCCTTCTTCAGGTCGTTGTCGCGGGCGTCCATGACCGGCACGTTACGGTCACCGCAGGAGGGTGTCGGTAGGGGTAGCCCCCGGAATCCGCTCCCAGGAATGATGGGGCAGGTCCCCGGGAGAAGGAGCGTGCGTGTCCGAGGTCCTGCTGTCGTCGCTGACCGGGCCGTACGCGTCCGGCCGTTCGGCTTCCGGGCCCGGCGTCGCCGATCGCCCCGACGCGATCACCGTGGCCGGGCGGTCCTGCTCGCGCGAGGACCTGGCGGGTGCCGCCGGAGCGGTCGCGGGCCGTATCGCGGGGGCCGCGGCCGTCGCCGTACGGGCCGAGGCATCGCTGGAGACGGTCGCGGCGGTGGTCGGCGGCCTGCTGGCCGGGGTACCGGTCGTGCCCGTACCGCCCGATTCGGGACCGGCGGAGCGGGACCACATCCTGCGGGACTCGGGTGCCGAGCTGCTGCTGCGCGGGGCGGAGGGCGCCGGGGACGGCGCGCCGCTGCCGCCCGGCATCCGGCCCCTGCCCGTCGACGTCGCCGAGCGCGCGGCGTGGACCGAGCCGGAGCCGGACCCCGGCTCGACCGCTCTGATCCTCTACACCTCCGGCACGACCGGCGCCCCGAAGGGCGCTCTGCTGCCCCGGAGCGCGCTGGCCGCCGACCTCGACGCCCTCGCCGAGGTGTGGGAGTGGACCCCGGAGGACACCCTGGTCCACGGCCTCCCGCTGTTCCATGTGCACGGACTGGTGCTCGGTGTCCTCGGCGCGCTGCGGGTCGGCAGCCGCCTGGTGCACACCGGCCGCCCGACCCCGGAGGCGTACGCGGCGGCGGGCGGCAGCCTCTACTTCGGCGTCCCGACCGTGTGGGGGCGCGTCGCCCGCGACGCGACCGCGGCCCGCGAACTCGCCGGTGCCCGCGTCCTCGTCTCCGGCAGCGCGCCGCTGCCCGCGCCCGTCTTCCGCGACCTGGAGTCGCTGACCGGCCACCGGCCCGTGGAGCGCTACGGCATGACGGAGACGCTGATCACGCTCTCCGCGCGGGCGAGCGGTGAGCGCCGGCCGGGGTGCGTGGGTTCGCCGCTGCCCGGCGTACGCACGCGCGTCGTGGCGGAGGAGGGGGCCGGGATCGGTGAACTCCAGGTCGCCGGGGAGACGTTGTTCACGGGCTACCTCGGCCGCCCCGAGGCGACGGCGGACTCCTTCACCGACGACGGCTGGTTCCGTACGGGCGACATCGCCGCGGTCGGGCCCGACGGCTTCCACCGCATCGTCGGCCGCGCCTCCACCGACCTCATCAAGTCGGGCGGCTACCGCATCGGCGCGGGCGAGGTCGAGAACGCGCTGCTCGACCACCCGGCGGTCCGGGAAGCGGCGGTCGTCGGCGCCCCGCACGACGACCTCGGCCAGCAGATCGTCGCGTACGTCGTCGCAGACGGCATCACGGAGCGGGAGCTGACCGACCACGTGGCGGCCCACCTCTCCGTCCACAAGCGGCCGCGGCGCGTCGTCTTCCTCGATGCCCTGCCGCGCAACGCGATGGGCAAGCCGCAGAAGAAGCTGCTGCCGCCGCTGTGAGGCGGGGCTCGGGGTGCCGTACGGGAAGGGCGATGCGGCGGGTGCCGGGTGGTGTGGGCGGTTGCGGCGGGGCGCGGTCAGGGCTTGAGCACGATCTTCCCGCGGGTGTGGCGCTGCTCCAACTCGCGGAAGGCCTCGCGGACCTGGTCCAAGGGATAGGTCCTGGCGACCGGTAGCTCCAGCGCGCCCTGGTCGATCATCCGGGCCAGTTCGGCGAGCACGTCGGAGCTGGCGGCGGCCGCGTTGCCCTCCGTCTTCACCCCGTACTTCTGAGCCGCGGCGAAGTTGATGATGGTGTCGATGCGGTCCGGGGCGACGCCCAGCTCGATGGCGAGTTCGACGTAGTCGGCGCCAAAGGTGTCGATGAAGGCGTCCACCGAGCCGCCGGACGCGGCCCGGATGCGGTCGGCGACCCCTTCGCCGTAGCTCACGGGGATCACGCCGTGGTCGGACAGCCATGCGTGGTTCGCCTCGCTCGCCAGGCCGATCGCGGTCGCGCCGGTGTGGCGAGCCAGCTGCACGGCGAGCGAGCCGACGCCGCCCGCCGCGCCGGAGACGACCACTGTGTCACCCGGCCCCGACGCCACGGCTCGTACGGCGGCATAGGCGGTCGCGCCCACGACGAACAGCGCGCCCGCCGCCTCCCAGGGGATGCCCGAAGGCCGCATGATCAGGTTCCCGGCCTCAACGAGGACGAAGTCCGCGTGACTGGCCCGCTTTTCGGTGAAGCCGAGCACCTCGTCCCCGGGCGCGAACCCGCCCACGCCCTCGCCCGTTTCCGCCACGACGCCGGCGAGGTCACTGCCCTGGCCGGAGGGGAAGGTCGCGGGGAAGACGTCGCGCAGGCGGCCCTCGCGGATGGCCGCCTCGCCGGGGTTGATCCCCGCGGCCTTCACCTCGACGAGAACCTCCCCCGGGCCGGGTGCGGGGCGTTCCACCTCCTCCACCCGCAGCACGTCGATCCCGCCGTACTCGTCGAACCGGACAGCCCTGGGCATCGCACGACCCCTCTCACATCCCGATGCGGCTTTTGTCCCTTCCATCCTTGCCGCTTATCCCGGGCGCCGGGCGCCACCTCACCCGAGCGGATCCGTTTCGCCGCTTGGCCTGCCGTCGTGTGCCGGGGGCGTGGTCCACCGCCTGCCGGGACGGGCGCCCGTTCCGCACGGACCGGCCTTGCCGGGCTTGTATATGGTCATGCAGAGTTTGTGGTGACTGAATAGCTTGCGGGTGACGTAATGGCAGTCGGGCCCGTGACGGGACGCGCTTCACGGCGCGGCCCGCGGGGTGCCGATCCGCGACGGACGCATGCGGTGCGCGGCGAGGCGGCGACCGACGGGAGGGCGACGACATGGGCCACCGGGACGAGGGCGGGACCGGCGTCGGGGACGCCGGTGCGGCCGGTGCCTCCGCCCGGCTGCAGAAGCTCTTCGAGGGTCACCGGCTGACGCCGACGCAGCGGCGCATCGCGCATTGCATGGTGCGGCGCGCGGCGGACGCGCCGTTCCTCTCCAGCGTCGAGCTGGCCGAACTGGCCGGAGTCAGCCAGCCGTCGGTGACCCGCTTCGCCGTCGCCCTCGGCTTCGACGGCTATCCCGCGCTGCGCAAGCACCTGCGCGAGGTCGCGCCCCCGGAGCGGGCGGAGGGGGCGGAGGCGTACACCGAGTACCAACAGGCCGTGCAGGCCGAGATCGAGAACCTCCGGCACCTGGCCGCCGCCCTCGCCGACCCCGGACCGGTGGAGCGGGCGGGCCGTATCCTCGCCGCCTCCCGCCCGCTGCCCGTGCTCGGACTGCGCGCCGCTTCCGCCCAGGCGCGCGGCTTCGCGTACTTCGCGGCGAAGGTCCACCCGGACGTACGGCTGCTGGACGAGGGCGGCACCATGCTCGCCGACCGCATCGACGCGGCCCGGCGCGCCGGCGCGACCGCCCTGCTGTGCTTCGCGCTGCCCCGCCACCCGCGTGAGGTCGTCGATGCGCTCGGCCATGCACGCGACGCCGGTCTGAACGTGGTGACCGTCGCCGACAGCGCCTTCGCCCCGGTCGCGGCGCTCAGTGACGTACTGCTGCCTGCGGCTGTCGGCACGGGGCTCGCCTTCGACACCGCGTGCGCGCCCATGATGCTCGGCCGGGTCCTGCTGGAATCGATGTGCGACGCGCTGCCCGACGCCCAGTCCCGCCTGGAGGACTTCGACGCGCAGGCGACGGCGCGCGGGCTGTTCGTGGAGTGACGTGTACGGTCCCGGCCGGTACGGGAGCGTGAACGCGTACCGCGACGGGCGTCCTGCGGTGCGGGAGGACGCGGGCCACGCCGAGCGGAAGGCTGCGCTCGTTCGCCATGTCGTAGCAGATCACGCCGATGCGCCCCGTACCCGCCGGATGAGAGGCGCGCAGCACGCGCCGCCGGCGGGCTCGGCGGGTCAGCCGCGGAGGAGTCCGCCGGTCAGTGCGTCGCGCTGCGCCGCGCCGCTCTCGGCGACGATCTCCTCGACCGTCTGCTGCGGGCGCGCGAGCGCGAAGCGCACGCCCCCCGGAACGGACGGGTCGTCGGTGAACCCGTACACGGCGGGCCGCGGAAGGCTGTTGTACGCGAAGTGGTTGGAGAAGTAGTACGCGCCGGTGTCGAGGAGGGCGGCCAGATCGCCCGCGGCGAGACGCGGCAGCGGACGGTTCTCCGCCACCAGGTCACCCGCGAAGCAGCAGGGGCCCGCCACGTCCTGCGCCACCGTGGGCCCGCCCTTGGGCAGCCCCTTCGCGTCGTACGCGCATACGCGCAGGGGCCAGGACTGCGGGGCGAAGGCCGTACGGGTGGCGACCTGGGCGCCCGCGTGCGTGACGGCGATGGTCCGCGCGCCCGCCGACTTGGCGTACTCCACGCGGGCCAGCACGAGGCCGCTCTTGGCGAGCAGCGAGCGGCCGAACTCGGTGACCAGGCCGTACCGCCCGTCGAGCAGTCCGGGCACGGTGGTGGCCAGCAGCCGGGCGTACCCGGCGAAGTCCGGGGGCGCGTCGGAGCCGAAGTCGACCGGAAGACCGCCGCCGATGTCGAGGGTGTCGACCTGGCGGCGCCCGGCCGTCGCATTGATCTCCTCGGCGAGCGCGTACGCGGCTCGGGCGCCCGCCGCCATCGCCGTGGGCTCCATGCCCTGGGAGCCGCTGTGGACGTGCACACGGGTCAGCCAGGGGCGGTCCAGGAAGGCGCGCACGACCCGGCCCCTGACCTCGTCCGGCGTCCCCCCGTCCGGTCCGTCGTCGCGCAGCGGCACCCCGAACTTCGACGTTGCGGTGGCGGTGGACAGCGCGTCGATGGCGCCGCCGCCGATCTGCGGGTTGATGCGCAGGCCCACCGGGGGCGGCCCGACCCGGTCCGCCACCAGGGCGTCGAGGCGGGCCAGCTCTTCCCAGTTGTCAGCGTTGAGGGCGATCCCGAGGTCCAGGGCCTCGCGCAGCTCGGCGTGCGTCTTGGCGGGGGAGTCGAGCACCGTACGGGACGCGGGGAGACCCGCGGCCCGCGCGAGCGCCAGCTCCCCGGGGCTCGCGACCTCGCAGCCGAGCCCCTCGTCGGCGAGCAGCCGCAGTACCGGGACCAGCGATGCGGCCTTGACGGCGAACGCATGCAGGACCGGGGTGCCGGGGGTCGTCACCTCGTCGAACGCGGTGCGCAGCGAGGCCGCGGCCCCGCGGATCCCCGTCACGTCCAGCAGCCCCACGACCGGTGACGCCTCGGTGATCAGGCCCTGCTCCACGGCCGAGCGCACGGCCCGCTCACGGCGGGCGACGGGGCCGTTCCCGTCCTGTCCGCGGCCGTCGACACCGGCCCTGCCGCCGTCCCTTCGGCCGCCTTCCCTTCGGCCGCCTTCGCTTCGGCCGCCTTCGCTTCGGCCGCCTTCGCTTCGTCCGTCGCGCCGCTCGTCGTCCTGCCGTCCCGCGGAACCCTTGGTGCTCATGGGCCCACTCCACCACCCCCGTGCCGGATCTGCCCATCGTTTCCGGGCGCGCGGCTCGTTACAGTGGCGGCCCGCCGAGCGAGGAGGAGCCGTGAACGGGGCACAGGGACAGGCGGGGCGCATGCTGGGGGCCAACCTCCGCGCGCTGCGTACCGAGCGCGGCCTCTCGCTCTCCGAGGTCTCCCGCAGGTCCGGCGTCGCCAAGAGCGCCCTCTCGCAGCTCGAGGCCGGACACGGCAACCCCACCATCCAGACGGTGTTCTCTCTGTCGAACGCTCTGCGGGTCCCGGTCTCCGATCTCCTCGTCGAGCGGACCGAGCCGGACGTGCTGCTCGTACGCGGGGCCGGCCTCGATGTGCTCAGCAGCGAGGCCGTCGATCTGCGGCTGCTGCGCCGGGTCGAGCCCCGGGGCGGTGTGCTGGAGGTCTACGACCAGCGGGTGCGGCCCGGGGAGCGGCAGCACTCGGACGGCCACCCCGGCCTGGAACATGTCGTGGTCACCGAGGGCGTGCTGCGGGTCGGGCCGCCGGAGGATCCCTACGAGTTGGGGCCCGGCGACTACGTCTGCCTGCCCGGCTCACGCCCGCACATCTATGAGACCGCGGGCGAAGTCCCGGTGGTCTCGGTGCTGTTGCTGGAGTACCCGGACGGCGCGGGTATTGACCCGGCGGGCCCGCCTCATTAGCGTCGTTCCCGTTCTCTGAAGAGAACGATTCCCGAGGGCCAGGGAACGGCGGTGCGGTGCATGCACGTCCTCCGGCAACACCCCGACGTGGTCGTCGTGGGCAGTGGCATCGCCGGTGCCGCCTGCGCCGAGTCCCTCACCCGGCGCGGCGTACGCGTCACGGTCCTCGACCGCGGGCCGCTTGCCTCCGGCACGACCGCGTGCGGTGAGGGCAACCTCCTGGTCTCCGACAAGGCGCCCGGGCCCGAACTCGCCCTCGTCCAGGCCTCCTTGCGCCGCTGGCCCGTCCTGCTCGCGGAGCTGGCCGAGGAGCTCGGACCACGCACGGCCGCGTGCGAGTACGAGCGCAAGGGCGGACTCGTCGTCGCCCTCGCCGACCGCGATCTGCCCGGTCTGCGGGCCTTCACCGCCGCCCATCGCGAGACCGGTGTCGAGGTCCGCGACCTCTCCGCGTCCGAAGTCCCCTACTACGAGCCGGGGGTGACCCGACGGGCGCGTGGAGCCGCGTTCTGGCCCGAGGACGCCCAGCTCCAGCCGGTGCTCGCGGCCACGGCCCTGCTCGCCGCGGTGCGCGCCCGCGGCGGCCTGGTTCGTACGGGCGTCCGGGCGACCGGGGTCGACCACGGCACGGACGGGCGCGTGTGCGCCCTGGTCACCGCGGAGGGCCCCGTCCCGTGTGGCGCGGTGGTCAACGCCTGTGGCCCGTGGGCCGGTTCGTTCGCGCGGACGGCCGGCACCCCGCTGCCCGTCCTGCCCCGCCGCGGCCTGGTCCTGGTCACAGCCCCGCTGCCGCCCGGCACCGTACGGCACAAGGTCTACGACTCCGACTACGCCTCCGCGGTGGGCAGCGGCGACGCCGGGCTGCGGACCTCGACGGTCGTCGAGTCGACCCGGGCCGGAACGGTGCTCATCGGGTCGAGCCGGGAGCGCACGGGATTCGACGAGCGGGTGCGCCTCGACGTTCTGCGCGAGCTGGCCCGCAAGGCCGCGGTCCTCTTCCCCGCCCTGCGGGACGTCCATGCCATGCGCGCCTACGGCGGCTTCCGCCCGTACACCCCCGACCATCTGCCGGTCATCGGCGAGGACCCGCGCCGCCCGGGACTGTGGCACGCCACGGGACACGAAGGCGCCGGCATCGGACTGGCCGCCGCCACGGGCGAGTTGCTCGCGGAGCTGTACACGGGGGAGCCCCCGCACCTCGCCCCAGAGCCGTTCCGGGTGGGCCGGCCGGGCCTGTCGGCCGCGGAGGGATCGACCGGGGAGGAACCGGCCGGGGAGGAACCGAGCGGGGAGGAACCGACCGGGCAGGGATCGACCGGGCTGGGATCGACCGAGGAGGAACCATGCCGACCGTGACCATCGACGGCGAGCCGCACGCCTTCATGCCCGGCCGCACCGTCGCGGCGATCCTCCTCGCCGCGGGCCGCCGGTCCTGGCGGACCACGCGCCACGGCGGCCGGCCGCGCGGCGTCTTCTGCGGCATCGGTGTCTGCCACGACTGCCTCGTCACCGTCAACGGCCTCCCGGACGTCCGTGCTTGCCTGCGCCAGGCCTCCCCTGGCGACACCATCCGCACCCGCACCGCTCCCGACGACGAGGAGGACCGATGATCGTCGTCGTCGGCGCCGGGCCCGCGGGCACGTCCGCCGCACTCGCCGCGGCGGACGCCGGAGCCCCGGTGGTCCTGCTCGACAACGCCCCGCGCGCCGGGGGCCAGCACGACCGCCGGCCCCTCGTCGGCCGGCGGTCCCCGTCACCTCGCGAAGCGGCCCTCGATGCCCATCCCCGTATCGATCACCGGCCCAGCACCTCCGTCTGGGCGATCGAACAAGGGCCGGACGGCACCTTGGTCCACACCCAGCAGGGCCCCGCCGACGCCGCACGCCCCGTACGGACCTTCCGGGCGGGCGCTCTCATCCTGTGCACCGGCGCCTATGACCGCGTTCTGCCGTTCCCCGGCTGGGAGTTGCCCGGGGTGGTCACGGCGGGCGCCGCGCAGGCCCTCGTCAAGGGACAGGGGATCCCGCCCGGCGGCCGGACCCTCCTGTCGGGCACGGGTCCGTTCCTGCTGCCGGTGGCCTCCGCGCTGCTCTCCGCCGGCGCGGACCTCGCCGGGGTGTACGAGGCCGGGTCGCCCACCGGCTGGCTGCGCAGCCCTCTCGCCGCCCTCCGCGACGGCCGCTCCAAGCTTCCCGAACTGGCCGCCCACGCCGCACGGTTGGCCCGGCACCGCGTCCCCTACCGCACGCGCACCGCGGTCGTCGCCGCCCACGGGCGCGACCGCGTCGAGTCGGTGACCCTCGCACGCCTGGGGCGGGACTGGACCGTCCGCAGCAGCCGCTGTGTCGAGGCGGACACCGTCTGCGTCGGCTACGGCTTCACTCCCCAGCTCGAACTGGCCGTGGCCGCCGGATGCGCCCTCCGGGACGGCCGGTTCGTGGCCGTGGACGACACCCAGGCCACCTCCGTTCCGGGGGTGTACGCGGCAGGTGAGATCACCGGCATCGGCGGAGCCGAACTCGCCGCCGCGGAGGGGGAGGTGGCGGGCGCGGCCGCGGCTCACGGCCTCGCCGACGGGGCGCCCGCCGCAGCCTCGTCGACGTACGGACGCCGCTCGGCCGCTGCCCGCGTACGGTCCGGACGCCGCTTCGCCGCCGCGCTCGCCGCGGCCCACCCGGTCGGCCCGGGCTGGCGGAGCTGGCTGACCGACGACACGGTCGTCTGCCGCTGCGAGGAGGTCACGTACGGGGATCTACGGGCGGCGGTCGAGGACCGTGGCGCGGACGGTATGCGCACGCTCAAGCTCACCAGCCGCGTGGGCATGGGCGTCTGCCAAGGGCGCGTCTGCGGTCGCACCGCGGCCGAGCTGGCGGGCGTCCCCGAATCGCACCGGCGCCCGCTCGCCCAGCCGGTCCGCCTGGGCGACCTGGGAGCCGGGCCCGGTCGGAGGACCCGTGAGCCGGGGGCCTGTGAGCCGGGGGGCCTGTGAGCGGGGGGCATCCGTGAGCCCGGGGACCTCCGTCGGGGGAGGGCGCCCGTCGGCTGGAGGGTCGTCAGGCCGGGCGCCGGTGAGGTGGAGGACCCCCGTTGGCCGGAGGCCCCCGTCGGCCAAGGGCCGGTGAGGTGGAGGACTCCACCCCGTCGGCCGGAGGGCTTTCGTCAGCCCGGGGCCGGCGAGCCGGAGGACCCATGCCCGGCGATACGCGACCGGGGAGGCGCGTGACCCGGAAAACCGTGACGACACCCGCAGACCGCCGGACCATTCGGAGGAGAGAATGCCCCAGCCCGCCCAGGCCCACCCCCAGCCCGGCCACCGTCCCGACGCCGAGACCCACGCCCAACGCCTCACCGGCGTCATCGTCGCGACCGCCCTCCCGTACGCCGATGACGCCGCCGCCCCCGCCGGCCTTCGACCCGACCTCGACGCCTACGCCGACCACTGCCGCTGGCTGATCGACAACGGCTGCGACGGCGTCGGCCCCAACGGCTCGCTCGGCGAGTACTCCTCGCTCAGCGACGCCGAGCGGCGCGCCGTCGCCCGTACGGCGGTCGAGGCGGTCGGCCGGGACGCGCTCGTCGTCGTCGGTGTGCACGCCGCCGGTGCGCACCAGGCGCGCCGTCACGCCGAGACCGCCGCTGAGGACGGCGCCGATGGCGTGCTCTGCCTGCCGCCCACCCTCTACCGCGCCAACACCGCAGAGATCGTGCACCACTTCGAGGAGGTCGCGAAGGCGGGCCTGCCGGTCATGGCGTACAACAACCCGCTCGACACCAAGGTCGATCTGACCCCGGAGATCCTCCGCGAGGTCGCGGCCATCGACAACGTGGTCGCGGTCAAGGAGTTCTCCGGCGACGTACGGCGTGTGCTCCACATCCGGGAGCAGGCACCGGATCTCGCCGTCGTCGCCGGCGCGGACGACCTCGTCCTGGAGGCGCTTCTCATGGGCGCCACGGGCTGGTTCGCCGGGTTCCCGAACGTCTTCCCCGCCGAGTCCGCCCGTCTCTTCGCCCTCGCCCGCGCGGGGCGGCTCGCCGAGGCGCGGGAGCTGTACGAGCCCCTTGTCGCCGCCTTCCGGTGGGACTCCCGTACCGAGTTCGTGCAGGCGATCAAGCGGGGTATGGACCTGGTGGGTCGGTACGGCGGTCCGTGCCGGCCGCCACGCGGGCCGCTCTCGCCCGGCCAACTGGCGGAAGTGGACGCCGATATGAAGCGCGCGACGCAGGCCCTGGCCGCGGCGCAGGCCCTGGCCGCGACGCAGGCCCTGGCCGCGGCGCAGGCGCTCTCCGGCCCGAACGGATCCGCCGCGGCCAATGCCACCGCCCCGCACGAGGACCTCCGATGAGAGCCGCCCGCTGCTTCCACGCGGTCGACTCCCACACCGAGGGCATGCCCACCCGCGTCGTCACCGGGGGCATCGGCCCGGTGCCCGGCGCGACCATGGCCGAGCGGCGCCTCCACTTCGTCGAGCACCTCGACCACGTCCGCCGCCTGCTGGTGAACGAGCCGCGCGGGCACGCCGCCATGAGCGGCGCGATCCTCCAGCCGCCGACCCGGCCGGACGCCGACTGGGGCGTACTGTTCATCGAGGTCTCCGGCTGTCTGCCGATGTGTGGGCACGGCACGATCGGCGTGGCCACGGTCCTCGTCGAGACCGGCATGGTGGAGGTGACCGAGCCGGTGACGACGGTGCGGCTGGACACCCCGGCGGGCCTGGTAGAGGCGCTTGTCACCGTACGGGACGGCCGAGCCGAGGCCGTCACACTGCGGAACGTGGCGTCGTACGCCCATGAACTCGACGCCGTCGTGGAGGTGGACGGCCTCGGAGAGGTCCGCTACGACATGGCGTACGGCGGCAACTTCTACGCGATCACACCGCTCGACCGGCTCGGCATCCCGTTCTCCCGGACGCACAAGGACCGGATGATGGCCGCCGGTCTGGCGATCATGGACGAGATCAACCGGCGGCGCACACCCGTCCACCCCGAGGACCCGGGCATCACCGGCTGCCGCCATGTCCAGTTCACGGCTCCGGGCGCTCCGGCGCCGGACGGCGGACCCGCCTCGGACGCGCGCAACGCGATGGTGATCCGCCCGGGGTGGTTCGACCGTTCCCCCTGCGGCACGGGCACCAGCGCGCGTATGGCGCAGCTTCATGCGCGCGGGGAGCTGCAGGTCGGCCGGGACTTCGTCAACGAGTCCCTCATCGGGACGCGGTTCACGGGGCGCCTGACGGGGACGGCGCGGGTAGGGGAGCGGGACGGCGTCGTGCCCACGGTTACGGGGCGGGCCTGGATCACGGGCATGGGCCAATACCTGCTGGATCCGCGTGACCCGTTCCCCGCCGGATTCACGCTGTAGCGGGCAGTGTCGCGAATCGTACGAGCCTTCTACCCGTACCAGGGCGGTGGGACCGCCGTCTCCCGGCAGCATGCCTTGCTGCTCGGGGCTCCTTCGCCCCCTGTGCGGGGCGCGTACCGCCCGTTGTGCCGGGCCGGCCGCCGATGGGGCGTGTCCCAGGGGCGGAGACCACGTCGGTGTCCGCGCCCGCCGCCGGCCGACCGGGCAGGCTGATCGGCGTAGCACTGCGAGGGGCCCTGTTGACTACGTCTATTCATCTCGGGAGGATGTGAATAGCTCAATCCAATCGATGGCAGGGAGGCTGGGCTCATGTCAGGACCGCGACCCGTGCGAGCACCGCGTGGTACGGAACTGAGCGCTCTGGGATGGCAGCAGGAAGCCGCCCTGCGGATGCTGCAGAACAACCTCGACCCCGAGGTCGCCGAGCATCCGGACCAGCTCGTCGTCTACGGCGGCACTGGCAAGGCGGCCCGCGACTGGCGCTCGTTCGACGCCATGGTCCGCACCCTGCACACGCTCAAGCAGGATGAGACGATGCTCGTCCAGTCAGGACGCCCGGTCGGCGTCATGCAGACCCACGAGTGGGCGCCCCGCGTCCTCATCGCCAACTCCAATCTCGTCGGGGACTGGGCGAACTGGGAGGAGTTCCGGCGGCTGGAGGCCCTCGGGCTGACCATGTACGGCCAGATGACGGCCGGTTCCTGGATCTACATCGGCACCCAGGGCATCCTCCAGGGCACGTACGAGACCTTCGCCGCCGTCGCCGCCAAGCGGTTCGGCGGCACGCTCGCCGGGACCATCACGCTCACCGCCGGCCTCGGCGGCATGGGCGGCGCCCAGCCGCTCGCCGTCACCATGAACGACGGCGTCGTCATCTGCATCGACTGCGACCCGCGCGCCATCGACCGCCGTATCGAGCACCGCTACCTCGATGTGAAGGCCGACTCGCTCGACCACGCGCTGCGGCTCGCCGTCGAGGCGCGCGACCGGCGCGAGCCGCTGTCGATCGGGGTGCTGGGCAACGCCGCCGAACTCCTCCCGCAACTGCTGGCGATGAACGCCCCCATCGACATCGTGACCGACCAGACCTCCGCCCACGACCCGCTCGCATACCTGCCGATCGGCGTGGAGTTCGACGACATGGCCTCCTACGCGGCCGAGAAGCCCGCCGACTTCACCCAGCGCGCCCGTGCGTCCATGGCCAAGCACGTCGAGGCCATGGTCGGCTTCATGGACGCCGGGGCGGAGGTCTTCGACTACGGCAACTCGATCCGCGGCGAGGCTCAACTCGCCGGATACGAGCGAGCGTTCGCCTTCCCCGGCTTCGTCCCCGCCTACATCCGCCCGCTGTTCTGCGAGGGCAAGGGCCCCTTCCGCTGGGCGGCCCTCTCCGGCGACCCCAGGGACATCGCGGCGACCGACAAGGCGATCCTCGACCTCTTCCCGGAGAACGAGTCGCTGGCCCGCTGGATCCGGATGGCCGGGGAGCGGGTGCACTTCCAGGGTCTTCCGGCCCGTATCTGCTGGCTCGGCTACGGGGAGCGGGACCGCGCGGGCGAGCGCTTCAACGACATGGTGGCCTCGGGCGAGCTGACCGCACCGCTGGCGATCGGCCGCGACCACCTGGACTGCGGCTCGGTCGCCTCCCCGTACCGCGAGACGGAGGCCATGCTCGACGGCTCGGACGCGATCGCCGACTGGCCGCTGCTCAACGCGATGGTCAACGTGGCCTCCGGCGCCTCCTGGGTCTCCCTCCACCACGGCGGTGGCGTGGGCATGGGGCGCTCGATCCACGCGGGTCAGGTGACGGTCGCCGACGGCACGCCGCTCGGGGGCGAGAAGATCCGCCGGGTGCTGACCAACGACCCGGGCATGGGCGTGATCCGCCATGTGGACGCGGGCTACGAGTCGGCCGACGCGGTCGCCCGGGACCGCGGGGTCCGCATCCCGATGCGGGAGGGTGAATGACCGGCCGCCCGGGCGGGCGCCGGCAGACGCCCGCGCCGCCCTCCTTCCACGGCATGTGGGCCGACCTCCTGCCCATCGGCCGACACGCGGCCACGGGCGGCTACCGCCGCTACGCCTGGACCCCCGCCGACGCCGACTGCCGCGCCTGGTTCCGCGCGCAGGCCGAAGCCCGCGGCCTGACCTACGAACTGGACCGCAACGGCAACCAGTGGGCCTGGTACGGGGATCCGGAGGCCGGGAACGCCGTCGTCACCGGATCGCATCTCGACTCCGTGCCGGACGGCGGCGCGTACGACGGCCCGCTCGGCGTCGTCTCCTCCCTCGCCGCACTGGACGAACTGAGGGCGCGCGGAGCCGCCCCGGACCGCCCGCTCGCCATCGTCAACTTCGGTGACGAGGAAGGCGCCCGCTTCGGTCTCGCCTGCGTCGGCTCCCGGCTGACCGCCGGGCAGCTCGGCGCCGAGCAGGCGCACGCCCTGCGCGACGCCGACGGAGTGTCCCTCGCGCAGGCGATGGAACGGGCGGGGTACGACCCGGAGGCGATCGGCCCCGACCCCGAACGCCTCGCCCGCATCGGCGCGTTCGTCGAACTCCACGTCGAACAGGGCCGCGCTCTGGACCGTACGGGCCATGCCGTCGGCGTCGCCTCGGCGATCTGGCCCCACGGGCGCTGGCGCTTCGACTTCCGCGGCGAGGCCAACCACGCCGGCACCACCCGGATCGAGGACCGCCGCGACCCGATGCTCACCTATGCCGCCACCGTGCTCGCAGCCCGCGAGAAGGCGGCGCGCGCCGGTGCGCTCGCCACCTTCGGCAAGGTCGGCGTCGAACCCAACGGCGTCAACGCCATCGCCTCTCTCGTCCGCGGCTGGCTCGACTCCCGCGCCGCGGACGAGCACACGCTCGCCACCGTCGTCGGCGAGATCGAGCGCGCAGCGGCCGAATGGGGCGCGCGCGACGGCGTCGAGGTGAGTGTCACCCGGGAGTCGTTCACCCCCGTGGTGGAATTCGAGCACGGGCTGCGCGACAAACTCGCGGCTCTGCTGGCGGCGGACGGCGCGCCCGTCCCCGTACTGCCCACCGGAGCGGGCCACGATGCCGGTATTTTGTCGGCCTCGGTGCCCACCGCCATGCTGTTCGTACGGAATCCCACCGGCGTCTCGCACTCGCCTGCCGAGAGCGCCGCCGAGGACGACTGCGTCGCCGGTGTCACCGCACTCGCCGACGTACTGGAGGGGCTCGCGTGTCGCTGACACCGCAGACCTACTGGGCCGAACACGCCTGGCTGAACGGCACGGTCGAGCAGCGGGTCCTGATCGAGACGGGCTCCGACGGGCGGATCACGACCGTGCGCCCCGACACGCCCACCGCGCCACCCGGCTCGGTCGGCCTGCCCGGGCTGACCATCCCGGGTCTGGCCAACGCGCACTCGCACGCCTTCCACCGCGCCCTGCGCGGCACGGTCCAGGTCGGCTCCGGCACCTTCTGGACCTGGCGCGAGATCATGTACCAGTTCGCCGCCAGGCTCACCCCCGATACCTACTTCGACCTGGCCAAGGGCGTGTACGCCGAAATGGCCCTGGCCGGGATCACCGCCGTCGGCGAATTCCACTATCTGCACCACGCCCCGGCCGGCGAGCGCTACGCCCACCCCAACGCCATGGGCGAGGCCCTGGTCGCCGCCGCGGCCACCGCAGGCATCCGCATCACTCTTCTCGACACCTGCTATCTGACCTCCGGTTTCGGAACGGGCCGCAGCGGCGCGCCGCCGGACCGCCACCAACTGCGGTTCAGCGACGGCACCGCGGAGGGATGGGCGGAGCGCGTCTCGGCCTTCCCCCGTGACGTGCTGGGCGAGCACGCGCGGCTGGGCGCCGCCATCCACTCCGTACGCGCCGTCCCCGCCGCCGAGTTGGGGACCGTGACAGCGTGGGCGGCGGACAACGAGACGCCCCTCCACATCCATCTGTCCGAGCAGATCGCGGAGAACGACGCCTGCCGACGGGCCCATGGCTGCACCCCCACCCGGCTGCTCGCCGACCACGGCGTGCTCGGCCCGCGCACCACCGCCGTCCACGCCACCCACCTCACCGCGGGGGACATCGCCCTCCTCGGCGGCTCGTCCACAGGCGTGTGCATGTGCCCGACCACCGAGCGGGACCTCGCCGACGGCATCGGCCCGGCCAAACAGCTCCAGGACAAGGGCAGCACCCTCAGCCTCGGCACGGACAGCCACGCCGTCATCGATCTGCTCGAGGAGGCCCGCGCGATGGAGCTCGACGAGCGGCTCCGTACGCGCACCCGCGGACACTGGACGGCCTCTCAGCTCATGCGGGCGGCGACCGCCGACGGCCACGCCGCCCTCGGCTGGCACGAGGCGGGCCGCATCGAGGTGGGCGCGTTCGCCGACCTCACCACGATCGGGCTGGACTCCGTCCGCACCGTGGGACCGCTGCCCCGGCTGGCCACCGAGACGGCCATATTCGCGGCGACCAACGCGGATGTCCGGCACACCGTGGTCGGAGGGCGTCACATCGTCCGCGAGGGGATCCACCAACTCGTCCCGCACGTCCCCCAATCGCTGGCCGGAGCGATCGCAGCCCTGAGAGCCTGACGGCCTCACAGCTCTGGCGGGCCAAACCGGCCCGACGCACCGCCACGACGCCACGACCCGCGCGGACGAGACCGCAGCGGACCTCACGACCGCCGCGGACCCGGCGCGCACCGCCGACCCGGCGCACGCCGCGGCTCCGACGCATACCGCGGTCCCGACGCACACCCAACGGTTGGAGAAGAGCGCGCCCATGGCCACCGCGACCGCCATCACCCACATCGCCAGTCTGGTCACCAACGACCCCTCCCTCGCCTCCGCCGTGGGCGCCTCCGCCGAGGGCGCCACCCCCGCCACGGGCCCCCTCGGACCGATCAGGGACGCCACCGTCGTCATCGAGGGCGACCGCATCGCCTGGGTCGGTGAGACCAGCAAAGCACCCGCCACCGACAACCGGATCGACGCCGCGGGCCGGGCCGTGATCCCCGGGTTCGTCGACTCCCACTCCCACGTCGTCTTCGCCGGCGACCGCACCGAGGAGTTCAACGCCCGTATGTCGGGCCGCGAATACACCGCGGGCGGCATCCGCACCACCGTCGCCGCCACCCGCGCCGCCTCGAACAACGTACTCCACGCCAACGCCGGCCGCTATGTCCACGAGGCGCTGCGCCAAGGGACCACCACCCTCGAGATCAAATCCGGCTACGGCCTCACCGTCGAGGACGAGGCGCGCACCCTGGGCATCGCCGCCGCACACACCGACGAAGTCACCTATCTCGGCGCGCACATCGTCGCCCCCGAGTTCGCCGGCGACCCGGCCGCCTACGTCGACCTCGTCACCGGCCCCATGCTCGACGCCTGCGCCCCCTACGCCCGCTGGATCGATGTCTTCTGCGAGAAGGGCGCGTTCGACGGGGACCAGGCCCGCGCCGTACTCACCGCCGGTGCCGCCCGCGGCCTCACCCCGCGCGTCCACGCCAACCAGCTCTCCTACGGGCCGGGCGTCCAGCTCGCCGTCGAACTCGGCGCGGCCTCCGCCGACCACTGCACGCACCTCACCGACGCCGACGTCGACGCCCTCGCGAACGGTGACACAGTCGCGACCCTGCTGCCCGGCGCGGAGTTCTCCACCCGGGCGCAATACCCCGACGCGCGCCGCCTGTTGGACGCGGGCGCCACAGTGGCGCTCTCGCCCGACTGCAACCCCGGCTCGTCCTTCACCAGCTCCATGGCCTTCTGCATCGCCGTCGCCGTACGGGAGATGGGGATGACGCCGGACGAGGCGGTGTGGTCGGCGACCGCGGGCGGTGCGGCGGCCCTGCGCCGTACGGACGTTGGCCGCATCACCCCCGGCGCCCGCGCCGACCTGGTGCTG
Source organism: Streptomyces sp. NPDC051776 (assembly GCF_040681345.1). NCBI lineage: Bacteria > Bacillati > Actinomycetota > Actinomycetes > Kitasatosporales > Streptomycetaceae > Streptomyces > Streptomyces sp. NPDC051776. The sequence goes on from NZ_JBFAYQ010000001.1 coordinate 411,103, forward strand.
CTGGACGCCCCCTCGCACGTCCATCTCGCCTACCGGCCCGGCGTCCCGCTCGCGGCCGCGGTCTGGCGCCGCGGCGAGCTCGTCCCCGACCCGGTCTGAACGGAGCTCCGCCCGTGCAGCTCAAGCGGAAGCCCGACCGGACCATGCTCATGATGGCGCTCACGCTGACCACGGGCATGATCGAGGCCGTCAGTTTCATCGCCCTCGGCCCGGCCTTCACGGCCGTGCAGACCGGCAACACCCTCTTCCTTGCGTTCGCCCTCGGCGGGACCCCCGGCATGGCCGTCTGGCCGCCGGTCGCCTCGCTCTGCGGCTTCGCCGCGGGCGCCGTGATCGCCGCCCGCCTGGAGTCGCGCATGGACATCGAAGGGCGGCGCTGGTATGTGCTCTCCCTCGTCGCCGAGGCCGTCCTGCTGGCGGTGGCGGGTCTGGTGGCCTGGGAGCTGGAGCCCTTCGGCGCGCCCCTCACCGCCCGGCACTATGCGGTGATCGCGCTCGTGGCCGTGGCGATGGGGATGCGGAACGTCACGATGCTGCGGGCGCCGGTCCCCGACATGTCGACGACCGTGCTCACCCGCTCGATGACCGCGCTCCTCGGCGGCTCGTCCCTCGGACGCGACACGAGGATCCCCTCGGGAGCTGTGCACACCGCCCGCAGAGCGGCGACGGTGGGGACCATGATCATGGGCGGCCTGCTCGGCGCCTGGATGCTCCACGAGAACGTACGGGCGCCCGTGGTGCTGCTGATCGTTGCCGGATGTGTACTGGCCGTGGCGAGCGCCGCCTGCTTCGTCCCTCGCGTGAACGCCCCCGAGTCCGGCTGAACCGGTCTCGGGGGCGCTTCGACGTCGGCAGGCGCCTGGAGCGCGACGGACGCTCCCGCGGTCACCTCACTCCTCGATCATCAGACCCTTGCGGAGTCTGTTCAGCGTGCGCGTCAGCAGCCGGGACACGTGCATCTGCGAGATGCCGAGTTCCTCTCCGATCTCGGACTGCGTCATGTTCGCCACGAAGCGCAGCGAGAGGATCGTTCGGTCGCGCGGCTGCAACTCCGCGATCAGCGGCTTCAGGGACTCCACGTACTCGATGCCCTCGAGACCGTGGTCCTCGTAGCCGAGACGGTCCGCCAGCGCGGCCTCGGTGTCGTCCTCCTCGGGCTGGGCGTCCAGCGAACTCGCGGTGTACGCGTTGCTCGCGGCCATGCCCTCGACGACCTCCTGCTCGGTGAGGCCGAGGCGATCGGCGAGTTCGGCAACCGAGGGGGCCCGGTCGAGCTTCTGCGACAGCTCGTCGCCGGCCTTGGCCAGGTCGAGGCGCAGCTCCTGCAGCCGCCGCGGGACGCGTACCGACCAGCTCGTGTCGCGGAAGAACCGCTTGATCTCACCGATGATCGTCGGCATCGCGAAGGTGGGGAACTCCACCCCGCGGCTCAGCTCGAACCGGTCGATCGCCTTGATCAGTCCGATGGTGCCGACCTGGACGATGTCCTCCATCGGCTCGCTGCGGGAGCGGAAGCGGGAGGCGGCGAACTTCACCAGTGCGAGGTTGAGCTCGACCAGTGTGTTCCGCACGTACGAGTACTCGTGGGTGCCTTCCTCGAGCGACTCCAGGCGCGCGAAGAGGGTCTTGGACAGGGCCCGGGCGTCGAGCGGGGCCACCTCGTCGTACGGAGGGATTTCGGGGAGGTCCGCGAAGAGGTCCTCCTCGCGACCCCGGTCGGCGTCGAAGTCCGGGTCCTCGTCGGCTTCGAGGGCCGCCGGGATTTCGGAATTCCTTTGCCCGATGTGGGTTTCCTCCCGCCGGAGGGTGGGGGAGGTTGTCGACGTCGCGGACCGCCGCACATGGCGATCGTCAGCGGTGCGCGGCTCGTCGAGCCGGGGTGACATGGTCTCCTCCATCATTCTCGGCATATGGCTGCCGGTGCCGATGTCTCTTCCTGCGGTGTGCGGCGCCTCCGAGCCGGCAGTTGTCGAACGTGTTCCTACTTCCCTACCGGTCCGGCCAGGGGAAAGCAAGGTCGGGCTGATGCGCTATGTCCCTTTCGAGGGGATGTTCGTCTACCGGACCGCGTATCGAAGGCGTAGGGTTCGGAGTGCGCCGTCGCAAGCAACCAGAAGGGGTGCGCATGGACCGCGGGATGGTCGGCAGTACCAACAGGGGCCGGCTCCAGGTCGAGGTTCGGCACCAGGGGTCGAGCGCTGTCGTGACGCCGGCGGGTGAGCTCGATCACCATACCGCCGAGCTGTTGCGGGAGCCTCTGGAGGGATGCGTCGACCAGGGGCGACCCCGCCTCGTAGTGGACTGCTCACGGCTCGAGTTCTGCGACTCCACCGGGCTGAATGTACTGCTCGGCGCCCGGCTGAAGGCCGAGGCGGCGGGTGGCGGTGTCCATCTGGTGGGCATGCTCCCGGTCGTTGCGCGGGTGTTCGAGATCACGGGCGCGGAGGCGGTCTTCACCGTCCACGACACGCTCGACGAGGCGCTGGCCGACTCGCCGGCCGACTGACCCGTCCCCTCTGCCCGCCTGCTCTCGGCGTGACGTGCGCGTTATGTGCGTCACACGTTCCGTATCGAAGAAGTGGGTGTTCCCGCCGACAGGTCGGGCAGGAGACTGCTGAATCTGATGAATCTGTCAGGTGACCATTACCTGTGTATCGGCGAATCGGTGAGGTGAAGCGCTGATGAGCACCACGCGGCCGTACTCGCCGGGTGATCGCGGCCCGGAGTCGGGCGGTGCTTCCCCACCAGTGTCCGCGTCCGGCCAGGTGCGCAGGCTCGATCTCAATGGCGCCAGCGGGATCGTTCCCAGTGCCCGCGACTTCACCCGCCAGGCCCTGTACGACTGGGGCTGGCTGCCCGCGGCCACCGGCGACCAGCGCGCCGCCGCCGAGGACGTGCTGCTCGTCGTCTCCGAGCTCGTCACCAACGCGTGCCTGCACGCCGACGGTCCCGAGGAACTGCGCGTGGGCTGCACGGGCAAAGTGCTGCGCCTGGAGGTCGTGGACCTCGGCAGCGGTTCCCCCGCCCCCCGTACGCCCCACCGCGCGGGCCGGCCCGGCGGCCACGGCATGTTCATCGTCCAGCGGCTGTGTCTGGACTGGGGGGTCGTGCGGAACGCCGACGGGGTCGGCAAGACCGTATGGGCGGAGCTCGCCGCTCCCGCCTAGCGACCGCCCCGCCCCGCAGGCCGTCTTTTACGAACACGCCGATCCGGCGTGTTCTTTGTCTTCCCTCTCCAAGGTCCCCGGCGTACTGTCGGCGCGCGAATCTGATGTGTCGTCAGTAAATCGCGCGCGGCGACAACCGACGAGAGGGGATCCCGAGGTGTCCCGTACGAAGAGCCGGCCGGCCGCCCGCGGGGGAGCGCTCGCGGTGGCCGCAGCCGCCGTGGCCGGGGCCGCGGTCCTGCTGGCCGCCCCCATGGCCCATGCCGATGTGGTGGACGTGGACTACCGCTGCAAGACGCCGATCGGCAACAAGGGTGCGGTATCGCCGATCGACATCAAGAGCGTCAAGAACGGTAGCTCCTACAAACTGACCATGACCTTCGAGAAGGGTGTCTCCTCCAGCCCCGTGGAACTGGGCAAGGGAGCGATGAACCCCAGCGCGCTGATCAAGCTGGGCGGCGCCGAGAACGGCACCCTCCGCGTCTCGGGGCCGCCGAACGCCGAGGCCATCCCCGCCAACACCCCCATCAAAATCACCGACTTGTCGGGTACTTACGCCCCCAAAGCGAGCGGCAAGGTCACCTTCACTGCCTCGACGCTCACGATCAAGGCGCTGGGCACCACCACGACCTGTACCCCGGCGAACAACCCCAAGCCGTCGCTGACGCTCGACGTGAAGGGTTCGGGCGGCGGGGCGGCCGCGCCGTCGGACGGCGAGGAGTTGCCGCAGACCGGCCCGGCCGATACGGCAGTCGCGCTCGGCACGCTCGGCGGAACGGTTCTCCTGTCCGGAGTGGCCGGAGTGCTCTGGCTGACCCGCCGCGGACAGCGGCCCGCGGCCTAGCGAACGGGACGCGGTGCGCGGCCGGGGCCCACGCACCGCCGACGGCCCGGTCCCACCTGTACGGGTGGGACCGCGTGGCTCGGGCCCACCCCGTACCAACCGGACCGCGTGGCCCACCCCGTACCGGCCGGACCACGGAGCCCGGGCAGGCGCCGGCTTCGGACCGGCGAACCCCCTTCCCCACCCGCAGTATTGATCAGCGAGCGAGCAGGCGAGGAGCCGCCGATGCAGTCCCGGACCCACAGGGCACGGAGGACAGCGATGGCGCTCGCGTCGGTGCCGGCGGCGGTGGCGGCACTCTGCGCCACGGTCCCGGCGCATGCGGCACCGGTGCCCACACCGGCCCGGGCACCCGCAGGGCCCGGGGTGTCCCCATCGGTGCAGGCGCCCGTGGCGCCCCCGGCGGCCTCAGTGTCGGCACCGGGTTCAGCGAACTCCGACTGGTCGGCCGCGCCCGCGTCCGGGGGCGGCAGCCGACCGAGCACCGGCGGACGGTCGTACTTCTATCTGGAGGGGCGGCCGGGCACCGTGCTGAAGGACACCGTCACCGTCACCAACTCCGGCACGCACGCCCGGACCGTCCGGCTGCGCGGCGCCGACGGCCACACCGGGGACGCGGGGGCCGCCGCCGTTCGCGGCCCGGACCGGAACACTCCCTCGGGCGCATGGGTCGGCCTGGCGTCCACGAAGGTGAAGCTGCCGCCCCGCACCCGCGCCGACATTCCCTTCACCGTGACCGTCCCGTCCGATGCCGTCCCCGGCGACCACCCCGCCGCGATCGTGGTGACCGGCGGCGGGGAAGCGCGCGTACGGCTCCATCTGCGGGTCACCGGCCCCACGGTGGCGGCCCTGTCGGTCGAGGACGTGTCCGTCGTGCGCACCGGCGACGGCGCCGGGATCCGCTACGCGCTCGTCAACCGGGGCAACACCGCGCTCGCGCCCCGTCTCACGGTCCGCGCCGACGGCCTGTTCTGCGGCGGGACCCTGCTCCGTCCGGCCCGCGACCTCTCCGTGGAACTGCTGCCCGGCGCCCGGGTCCGGCTCACCGAGAGGTGGCCAGGGGCGCCCCGGTTCGACCCGGCGGACGTCACGCTCACCGCCACTGCGGCGGGCGGTGCCCGCGCCTCGGCCACAACCTCGTACGCCCCGTTCGCCTGGACGGCTCCCGTGCTTCTGCTGCTCGGCCTCCTCGCCACGGGGACAGGCGGCTGGTACGTACGGCGTCGGCGCCGCAGGCGTGAAGCCGGGCACGTGGCCGACGGCGGAGAGCAGCGAGGCACGCGCACCCGCGAGCACGAGATGTGCGGCGCAAGGGAGTTGGCCCGGGCGGGATCGGAGGGCCCGCGATGAGGAGGGGCTGCGGGCCGGGCGCGCCACCGGCCGTACGGTTTGCCACGGCGGTCCTCGCAGTCCTGTCAGTGCTGGCGCTCGTTCTCCTCCCCGCCTCGGGGGCCGCCGCCACCATCGCTGAAGCCGACGACGGGCCGAGCGTCCGGCTCTCCGAGGCAGAGGCGGGAGCGGGCGGGACGATCACCGTCACGGGCAAGGGCTGGCGCCCCCGCACGCTGCTCACCCTCCTCATCTGCGGCCAGAACATGATCGGCGGCACCAACGCCTGCGCCAACGCCGACGGCCGGGCCGTCACCACCCGCCGCGACGGCACCTTCACCCGCGAACTGCCCGTCGCCGAACCGCCCAAGCCCTGCCCCTGTGTCGTACACGTCGCCACCGTCACCGGCGAGGCCGCCTCGTACGACGCCCCACTGAAGGTCGCCGGGCATCCGGTCGCCCCGCTCCCCGAGGAGGAGGGCACCGGGCGGCTCGCCGTGCTCACGGCCCGGCTGGAGGGGTCGAGCGGGCTGCTCACCTGGTTCGGCGCGCCGCCACAGCGCCGGCTCGTGCTGACCGTCGCCAACCTCGGCACGGCGCCCGCCCGTAACCCGGTGTTCCGCATGGGTACCTCGCACGGGGTGTTCGCGCCGCAGTGGGAGGAGCAGCAGTGGCGGGGGGCCGTCGAGCCGGGGAAGAGGGCCCGGATCGAGCTGCCCGTACAACTGGCCGCGGGGGCGCACGGCGACTACCTCGTCTCGCTGAAGTACGGGAACAAGGTGCTCACCGAACAGCCGTGGGGCGTCGAACGCCCCTGGGGCGTCACGCTCTTCTGGGTCCTGCTGTGCGTGGTCGTGCCCGCCGCGGTCTTCCGGACCGGTATGGCGGCCGTCGACCGCGTCCGACCGCACCTGTCCGCCCGTACGAGAGGCCGTGACCGTACGAGAAGCCGTGGCCGTACGCGAGACGGTGGCCGTACGGGGATCCGCGGTCGTTCGGGCCGACGGGACGCCGGGCACGCCGCGCACCGCGGCCCGAGGACGGATGACGCGGCGGCAGGTGCGGGGAGCGTGGGCGAAGGCGCCGCGGGAGCGGGCGAAGGCGCCGCGGACGTGGGCGAAGGCGCCACCGCCCTGCCCTGGTTCACCCCCGACACCCTCCCGTCCCGGGAGGAGCAAGTCTCCGCACCGTCAGAAGACCGTTCCTCGTCGAAAGGAAGCTCGTGAAGACGCAACGGAGGGTGAGCGCGGCCGGGGTCGCGCTGATGCTCGGCGGTGCGGGGCTCCTGATCGCCGCGAGCCCGGCACAGGCGGCAGAGGCCAGTTACGCCACGGAGTGTCTCCCGCCGCCGATCTCCGGCCTGCCACCGGTGCAGGGCACCACCACGGTGGACATCAAGGCCCCGGAGACGGCGAAGGTGGGCGACACGGTGGAGGTGGTGTGGAAGACCGTGAAGGCCGCGTCCAAGAACCCGGACATCCTGGACCTGGCCAAGGACACCGTCCAGCCGACCGGGAAGATCACGGTGACGGGCGCCCAGACCGGTGAACTGGCCGTGGAGGGGCCGCGGGAGAACCCGCCCATACCCAAGAACAGCCCCATGGTGCTGTCGGACATGAAGGGCACGCTCAAGCTGGAGAAGGCCGGTGAGGTGACGCTGGCACCGGGCTTCTACAACATCAACGTCAACAAGCCCATCTCCACGGACACAAAGTGCTCCGCGAAGGAGGAGGTCAAGCCTGCGGCCACGATCAAGGTGACCGACGGCGGCGGCACGACGGGCGGCACCACCTCGGGCGGTACGACCGGTGGTTCGACCGGCGGGGACACCGGGGGTTCCACGGGTGGCTCCACCGGCGGGACGGACGGCGGTTCGGACTCCGGCGGCTCCTCGTCCGGCGGGACCACCGGCGGTGGCGGCGATCCGGACGGCACGAACTACACGGGCAAGGAGGTCGACGTCCCGTACAAGTGCAAGACCCCCATCGGCGACAAGGAAGCGACCTCCCCCGTAAGGATCGACGCCAAGAAGAACGGCGGTGACTTCGACCTGACGGTGAAGTTCAGCAAATCCGTGATGGACAGCCCGGCCGACATCCCCGCGGACTCGGTCAAGCCGTCCATGGAGGTGAAGCTGGGCGGCGCCGACAAGGGCACGGTCCACGTCGAGGGCCCGACCAACAAGGAGCCCATCAAGTCCGGTGACCCGATCGAGATTCCCGACCTCAAGGGCACGTACAAGCCCGGCGCCACCGGCAAGGCGACCCTCACCCCGGGCGTCCTGACCGTGAAGGCCCTCGGCACGACCACCACCTGCACCCCGGCCAAGGACCCGGGCGTCTCGCTCGAACTCGACACCTCCGAACAGCCGGGCGGCGCCTCCGGCGGCTCGTCCACGGGCGGGTCCGGCACGAGTGGCGCGGCGGGCGGAACGGCAGGCGGCTCCGCCTCGGGAGGCGGCCTCGCCGAGACCGGCGCGAACGACAACGGCGGGCTGCGCGCGCTCGGCCTCGTCGCCGGGACGGTGATCCTGCTGGGCGGCGCGGTCTTCACGTTCACCCCGTGGAGCAGGCTCCGCGGCACCCGCTGAGCCGCAGGCGTCCCCGTACACGTACCGCAGTGACGCCAACTCCCGCTGCACCCCGTCCCGTTGACGGCGAGGGGGCCCCGGCGCTCGCCGGGGCCGCCTCATGCCTCATGCCTCATGCCTCAGCGGAGGCGGTACGGACGGTGTGGACGGTACGGACGGTACGGACGTCAGTGCACGTCACCCATCAGTGCCGCGACCTTCCGCCGGTACATGTAGACCGCGAATCCGGCGAGGACCGCCAGGGCCGCCTCGGCCCCGACGACGCCGGCCCCGCTGAGGTCGACACCGCCCAGGGAGAGGAGGCCGGTGGCGCAGTCGCCCGCGGTGACGGCGAGGAACCACACACCCATCATCTGGCTGGCGTACTTGGCCGGGGCCATCTTCGTGGTCACCGAGAGGCCGACCGGGGACAGGCACAGCTCGCCGATCGTCTGGATCATGTATATCGAGACCAGCCACATCGGGCTGACCTTGGCGCCGTCCTCGGCCATCAGCATCGGCACGACGAAGACGAAGAACGAGGCACCGACCAGCAGCAGCGCACCGCCGAACTTCACCGTGGTGCCGGGCTCGCGGTCGCGCCGCGCCAGCGCCAGCCACAGCCAGGCGAAGACCGGGGCCAGGGCCATGATGAACAGCGGGTTGAGCGACTGGAACCAGGAGGACGGGAAGTTCAGGCCGAACAGCGAGTCCGAGGTCTTGGTCTCGGCGAACGCGGCCAGCGTCGAACCGCCCTGGTCGTAGATCATCCAGAAGACGGCGGCGGCGGCGAAGAACCAGATGTAGCCGCTCATCCTGGTCTGCTCGGTGGCCGACAGCTCCTTGTCGCGCTTGATGCGGAACAGCACCGCGGTCGGAATGATCAGCCCGAGCAGAGTGATCGGCACCAGCGCCCAGTTGAGGGTGAAGCGGCCGGAGAAGTACACGACGCCGTAGAAGACGGCGGCGACCGCCAGCCACAGGAGGCCTTTGCGCAGCGTGGAGTTGCGCTCCTCGGTCGAGAGCGGGGAGGTGACGACGCTGCTCTTCCCGCTGAGGTGGCGCGAGCCGATCAGGAACTGAAGCAGACCCAGTGCCATGCCGAGCGCGGCGAGCGCGAAGCCGTAGTGCCAGCCGACCTTCTGGCCGACTGTGCCGATGACCAGCGGGGCGGCGAAGGCACCGAGGTTGATGCCCATGTAGAAGACGGTGAAGCCACCGTCGCGGCGCGGGTCCTGGGGTCCGTCGTAGAGGTGGCCGACCATTGTGGAGATGTTGGCCTTCAGCAGACCGGAGCCGAGTGCCACGAGCGCCAGGCCCGTGAAGAACGAGGCCTGGCCGGGCAGTGCGAGCGCGAGGTGACCGGAGATGATGACGGCGCTCGCGATGGTGACCGTCTTCCTCGGGCCCCAGACGCGGTCGCCGAACCATCCGCCGGGCATGGCGAGCAGATAGACCATCGCCAGGTAGACGGAGTAGATGGCCACCGCGTTGGCCTCGGACATCCCGAGGCCGCCGCCCTGGCTGCCGGGCTTGGCGTCGGGGCCGTCGGCGATCAGATAGACGACGAGCAGGGCCCGCATCCCGTAGAAGCTGAAGCGCTCCCACATCTCGGTCATGAAGAGAGTGGCCAGTCCGCGCGGGTGGCCGAAGAAGGTCTTGCCGCCGGCAGGGCTCTCCTGCTGCGCTGATCCCTTCGTCAGGCTGGACGCCATGGTCGGTCCTTGTGGGTTCGGGACGCTCCACAGTGGTGAAGCGCCCGTGTGTGGGGGGAAATGGCGGTTCTGCGCACAGACGAAGGAGACCTCCGGCGTGCGAACACTGCCAAAGGTCCCCTGAAGTGCTTTTGGACGCGCGCACACCTTACGTCACGTCATAGAGGCATATGGAAGGCCTTGAGACCAATGTCACAAGTGAACGCGGAATGCACGCGGCCCACTCGACGCCGGCCCGCCCTCCAGCCTCCCCTGTCCCGGTGCATTCCCGGATAGCCCCAGCTCGGCGGCCGTGCGGACTACCATCGGTCCATGACCCGAGTACTGCTCGCCGAGGATGACGCCTCCATCTCGGAACCGCTGGCCCGGGCCCTGCGTCGCGAGGGCTACGAGGTCGAGGTGCGCGAAGACGGTCCGACCGCCCTCGACGCCGGGCTGCAGGGGGGAGTGGACCTCCTCGTCCTCGACCTCGGCCTGCCCGGCATGGACGGTCTCGAGGTCTGCCGCAGGCTCCGAACGGAGGGCCACGGATTCCCGGTCCTCGTCCTGACCGCGCGGGCCGACGAGGTGGACACCGTCGTCGGTCTGGACGCCGGCGCCGACGATTACGTCACCAAACCCTTCCGGCTGGCCGAGCTCCTCGCGCGCGTACGGGCGCTGCTGCGCCGCGGCGCGGCCGACACCCAGGCGCAGCCGCCGGCCACTCACGGCGTCCGGATCGACGTGGAGTCGCACCGGGCCTGGATGGGCGAGGAGGAGTTGCAGCTCACCGCCAAGGAGTTCGACCTGCTGCGCGTCCTCGTACGGGACGCGGGGCGGGTCGTCACCCGCGACCAGTTGATGCGCGAGGTGTGGGACACCACCTGGTGGTCCTCCACCAAGACCCTGGACATGCACATCTCCTGGCTCCGCAAGAAGCTCGGCGACGACGCCGCGAACCCGCGCTACATCGCCACGGTGCGCGGCGTCGGCTTCCGGTTCGAGAAGAGCTAGTGCGCTCCGAGCCTGCCCGGAGGGCCCCGTGCGCCGCCGACTGATCAACTCCACGCTCGCCGTGGTCCTCGTCGTGATCGCCGTCTTCGGCATCTCCCTGGTGATCGTCGAGACCCGGACGATCGAGAGCAGCGCCCAGGAGAGCGTCGACTCCGAGGCCGTACGGCTGGTCAGCATCGTCGACAGCCGCCTGCTGGGCGGCGAGCGGGTCAGCGCCCCGGTGCTGAACAACCAGATCACGCCCAACCGCTACGCCCGCATCGAGATGCCCGGCGAGGCGCCCGTCGAGGTCGGGACGCGGCCCTCTGGCGATGTCATCGAGGCGACGGAGCGCGGCGAGGAGGGCGAGACGGTCGTCGTCCAGGAGCCCGCGAGCACGGTAAGCGGCGAGATCGGCCGTACGCTGCTGATCATCCTCGCGGTCGCCCTGCTCGCCGTCGTCGCCGCCGTCCTGCTCGCCGTACGCCAGGCGCGGCGGCTCACCGCCCCGCTCACCGACCTCGCCGAGACCGCCGAGCGACTGGGCTCCGGCGACCCGCGGCCCCGCCACCGGCGGTACGGCGTCCCGGAGCTGGACCGCGTCGCGGACGTCCTCGACGCCAGCGCCGAGCGCATCGGGCGGATGCTGACGGCCGAGCGGCGGCTGGCGGCCGACGCGTCCCACCAGCTCCGTACGCCGCTGACCGCGCTCACCATGAGGCTGGAGGAGATCACCGCCACCGATGACCCGGCGACCGTGAAGGACGAGGCGTCGATCGCACTGGGGCAGGTCGAGCGGCTCACCGATGTCGTCCAGCGGCTGCTGACCAACTCCCGTGATCCGCACAGCGGATCGGCCGTCGGCTTCGACCTCGACGAGGTCGTCAAGCAGCAGATCGAGGAGTGGCGGCCGGCCTACCGCAACGCGGGGCGGATCATCGTCGGCTCGGGCAGGAAGGGCCTGCGGGCCGTCGGCACCCCGGGCGCGGTCGCCCAAGTCCTGGCAACGCTGATCGAGAACTCGCTGATGCACGGCGCCGGTCCGGTCGCCATCCGCACCCGCGTCACCGGCAACCAGGTCGTGGTCGAGGTCACGGACGAGGGCCGCGGTGTCCCGCCTGACCTGGGCTCACGGGTCTTCGAACGGACGGTCAGCGGGCGGAACTCGACCGGGCTCGGACTGGCGGTGGCCAGGGACCTCGCGGAGGCGGACGGCGGACGGCTGGAACTGCTCCAGCAGCGCCCGCCGGTCTTCGCGCTCTTCCTGAGCCGTGAGGCGGTCCAGCCGGACGAGATCACTTCGTCCGGTTGAGGGCGTCCTGCTCGAGGAACGATTCGGCCGTGGCGACGGCCTCGCGGCCGGGCGCGCCCCGGAAGACCCAGGTGCGGTACGACCAGAAGCGGAAGACCGTGGCGATGCCGAGGCCGATCACGTTCTTGGCGATGTTGTCCGCGACGGTCGAGGTGAAGCCGAAGCCGTAGTGCGAGATCGCCAGGATGCCGTTCTCGATCACCAGGCCGACGCCGCTGAAGAGGAAGAAGAGCGTGAGCTCGCGGGTGCGGCGGCTCTTGTCCGTATCGCGGTAGGTCCAGTAGCGGTTGCCGACGTAGTTCGTGCAGATCGCGATGAAGGTGGCGATCACCCCGGAGCGCACCACGGCCAGGCCGATCACGTGCATGCACAGGTTGAACACGACGAAGTTGACCAGGAAGCCGACGGCGCCGACGGTCCCGAACTTGGCGAGTTCGCGTGTGAGCTGCTTCAGCTGCTCCAGCCGCGAACGACCTGTGCGCCGTTCACTCATAGTGATCGTATGGCTCCGTAGTTGGCATGGATCCGGCTCTGCCCGGTTCCTCATGCTAACCAGGGGCATCTCTCGCCGCTGGCCGACACCCGCGAATGACCGGCCGTCTCATATGGACTTCTTCACATGGACTCACATGGAGGATCGTCCGAACCGGCGGCGGAGGCGGTCCGGGAGTGCGGATACCCTGGGTGAGTGACGTTCCCGGTAGTCGGCATGGTCGGCGGCGGCCAGCTCGCCCGCATGACCCACGAGGCGGGCATCCCCCTCGGCCTGAAGTTCAAGCTCCTCAGCGACAGTCCGCAGGACTCTGCGGCGCAGGTCGTCAGCGACGTCGTCGTCGGTGATTACCGCGACCTCGACACCCTTCGTGCTTTCGCACAGGGCTGCGATGTGATCACCTTCGATCACGAGCATGTGCCCACCGAGCATCTGCGCGCGCTGGAGGACGACGGGATCGTGATCCGCCCCGGCATCGAGGCACTGGTCCACGCCCAGGACAAGGGCGTGATGCGGTCCCGGCTGAAGGCCATCGGCATCCCGTGCCCGCGCCACCGGATCGTGACGGATCCGGCCGATGCGGCGCGCTTCGCGGAGGAGGGCGACGGCTTCCCCGTCGTCCTCAAGACCGTCCGCGGCGGCTACGACGGCAAGGGCGTCTGGGTGGTGAACAGTGCCGCGGAGGCGGGCGACCCGTTCAAGGCCGGAGTCCCCGTCCTCGCCGAGGAGAAGGTCGACTTCGTCCGAGAGCTGGCCGCCAACGTCGTACGGTCCCCGCACGGCCAGGCCGTCGCCTACCCGGTCGTGGAGTCGATCCAGGTCGGCGGCGTCTGCGACACGGTGATCGCCCCGGCCCCCGGCCTGTCCGAGGAACTGTCGCTGAGGGCGCAGGAGCTGGCGCTGACCGTCGCCAAGGAACTGGACGTCGTCGGGCACCTGGCGGTCGAGCTGTTCGAGACCGTCGAGCCGGACGGCACCCACGGCATCGCGGTCAACGAGCTGGCCATGCGCCCGCACAACTCCGGCCACTGGACCCAGGACGGCGCTGTCACCTCGCAGTTCGCCAACCACGTACGGGCCGTGCTCGATCTGCCGCTCGGCGACCCCCGCCCCCGCGCGCGCTGGACCGTGATGGCCAACGTCCTCGGCGGCGACTTCCCCGACATGTACTCCGCGTATCTGCACTGCATGGCCCGGGATCCGCAGCTCAAGATCCATATGTATGGCAAGGACGTGAAGCCCGGCCGTAAGGTCGGGCACGTCAACTCTTACGGCGACGATCTGGACGACGTGCGCGAGCGCGCCCGGCACGCCGCCGACTATCTGCGAGGGACACTGCTGGAATGACTGAGTTGGACCGCAGGGGGGCGTCCCCCGTCATCGGGATCGTGATGGGATCCGACTCGGACTGGCCGGTGATGGAGGCCGCGGCCAAGGCCCTCGACGAGTTCGAAGTGCCGTACGAGGTCGACGTCGTCTCCGCGCACCGCATGCCGCGCGAGATGCTCACCTACGGCGAACAGGCCGCCGAGCGCGGCCTGAAGGCCGTCATCGCGGGCGCGGGCGGCGCCGCCCACCTGCCCGGCATGCTCGCCTCGGTGACCCCGCTGCCGGTGATCGGCGTCCCCGTGCCGCTGAAGCACCTCGACGGCATGGACAGCCTGCTCTCCATCGTGCAGATGCCGGCCGGGGTCCCGGTGGCCACCGTGTCCGTCGCGGGCGCCCGGAACGCAGGCCTCCTCGCGGTGCGGATGCTGGCCGCCCACGATCCCGAACTGCTGAGTCGCATGCGGAAGTTCCAGGAGGAGCTGGGCGAGCAGGCGGCCGAGAAGGGCAAGCGGCTGCGCGCCAAGGTCGAGGGCAGCACCGGCTTCGGCTTCGGCCGGTGAGGGCCGGGGCGATGACCGACCACGGCGACCTCGCCCGCGAACTGCTCGCGGCCCACCCCGTCGTCGACGGTCACAACGACCTGCCCTGGGCCCTGCGCGAGCAGGTCCGTTACGACCTCGGCCGGCGCGACATCGCCACCGATCAGAGCGCACACCTGCACACCGACATCCCGCGGCTGCGGGCGGGTGGTGTGGGCGCGCAGTTCTGGTCGGTGTACGTCCGTAGCGACCTGAGCGGGGACGCGGCCGTCAGCGCCACCCTCGAACAGATCGATGTCGTAGGGCGGCTGATCGAGCGTTACCCGGCCGATCTGCGCCGCGCGCTGACTGCCGACGACCTGGAAACCGCCCGCGGCGAGGGCCGCATCGCCTCGCTCATGGGCGCCGAGGGCGGTCACAGCATCAACTGCTCCCTGGCTACGCTCCGCGCGCTCCACACCCTCGGCGTGCGTTACATGACGCTCACCCACAACGACAACATCCCGTGGGCGGATTCGGCGACCGACGAGCCGCAGGCACACGGCCTCACCCGCTTCGGCGAGGAGGTCGTCACCGAGATGAACCGGACCGGGATGCTGGTCGACCTCTCGCACGTCTCGGCCGACACCATGCGCGACGCGCTGCGGGTCACCGAAGCCCCCGTGGTCTTCTCGCACTCCTCCTCCCGCGCGGTCTGCGACCACCCGCGCAACGTCCCCGACGACGTGCTGGACCGCCTGGCGGACAACGGCGGTGTCGCCATGGTCACCTTCGTCCCCAAGTTCATCCTCCCCGCCGCGATCGAGTGGACCCAGGGGGCCGACGCCAACATGCGGGCCAACGGTCTGCACCCGCTCGACACCACGGAGGCCGGCCTGAGGGTCCAGCGCGCCTACGAGGAGGCCCATCCCCGCCCGGTCGCGACCGCGGCCACCGTGGCCGACCATCTGGACCACATGCGTGAGGTGGCGGGTGTCGACCACATCGGGATCGGCGGCGACTACGACGGCACGGCCTTCACGCCATCGGGCCTGGACGATGTCTCCGGCTATCCGAACCTGATCGCCGAGCTGCTCCGCCGCGGCTGGTCCCGGGCCGACATCGCCAAGCTGACCTGGCACAACGCCGTACGGGTCCTGCGCTCCGCCGAGGACGTGGCGCGCGGGATCCAGTCCGACCCGAGCCGTACCCCCTCGAACGCGACCATCGAGGAGCTGGACGGCTGACGCGCTGTCAGGCGCTGCGGCGGGCGAGGACGCAGGAGACCCGCCGGGCCCGGCCGCCGCCGCACCACCCGTACGCCTCTCCCACCGCGAAACGCCCGGACCCCCGTGCCAAGGTGACGACGTACCTCGATCGCCGAGCACGGAGTCCGCGCCATGGCCAACCTCGCCCCTGCCCTCCTGGACGCGCTCGCCCCCTCAGGCGCCCCGGCCGCACCGGCCGGTGACGAGGTGGAGCCCACGCCCGACCCGGGGGCACCCGATACGGCGGCGCGGGCCCGGGTGTTCCTCGCCCGGCATCCGGTGGCGGACGGCTTCAACGGGCTCGCCTGGGAGCTGCGGCTGCGGTCCGGCCACGAACTGACCCCCACCCGCTTCGACCTCGACACCGGGGAGGGCGGGGTGAGCACGGACATTCCCCGGCTCCGGGCGGGGCATGTGGCCGCGCAGTTCTGGTCGGTCGCCGTTCCCGACGTCGTCGTCGGGGACCGTGCGGTCAGTGTCGCGCTGGAGCAGATCGAGTTTGTGCACGCCCTGATCCGGGCGTACCCCGAGGCGTTCCGGCTGGCACTCACCGCGGACGACATGATCGAGGCCCGCAAGCGCGGCCGTATCGCCTCGCTGCTGGCCGCGGGCGGCGGGCAGTGCATCGACAGCTCGCTGGGCGCGCTGCGATCGCTGTTCAAGCTGGGCGTGCGACGCATGGCCCTCGCCGAGGGACGGAACACCCCGTGGGCGGACGCGGCGGCCGACGAGCCGCGCGCGGGCGGACTCACCCTCTTCGGGGAGGAGGTCGTCCGGGAGATGAACCGGATCGGGATGCTCATCGACCTCTCCGGCAGCTCGCCCGCCACCATGCGCCGGGCCATCGCCGTCAGCAAGGCCCCGGTCGTCTTCTCCCACTCCGCGGCCCTCGCCATGAGCGACCACCCCGCGAACGTGCCGGACGACGTGCTGGAGCGCATGGCCGCCGGCGGCGGCGTCTGCAAGGTCACCTTCGAGTCGGAGTACGTGTGCGGGGAGGGGGCGGGCGTCGCGACCGTCTCGGACGTGGCCGACCACCTCGACCACATCAGAGTCGTGGCCGGGCCGGACCACGTCGGCCTCGGTGGCTCCTACGACACCGGCGGCAGCCCGCACCCGGCGGGGCTCGAGGACGCCTCCGGCTATCCGAAGCTGATCGCGGAGCTGCTGGAGCGCGGCTGGTCCGAAGCCGACCTGGCCAAGCTGACCTGGCAGAACACCCTCCGGATGATGCGTGACACGGAGTTCACCGCTCGGTCGACCCAGCACCGCCGCGCCCCCTCGACGGTCACGATCGGGCGCCTGGACGGCTAGTGCCGCCACCGCCCCCGAAGGACCGAGGTCACCCCCTACGTCTGCTGCTCGTCCACCCCAGCCCCCTGATGTACTCCGAGATCTTCCTGCGGCTGGAACCGCTGGGGCTGGAGCGGGTGGCCGGTGCCGCTCGCGAGGCAGGTCACGACGTACGCGTGGTGGACCTCCAGGTCCTTCGGCCCGCGGCGCTGCACAAGGAGATCGCCTCCTTCCGCCCCGAGGCCCTGGGCAGATCTGGGTCTGTCCACCGCGCTCGGGGCCCTCGGGGCCTCGGTGGCAACCTGCTGCGCGGGCAGACCAACTTCGCCCGCATGCTGTGGCGCTTCAACCGGGTCTACAACGCCGAGCGCCAATCGCCGACCACCGCCGCCCGGTCCGCTACGAGCTCCCGCTGCCGCGCCCGGTGGACATCGGTGACCGCAGTGCGCTCTACGTCCATACTCGCCGGGCCGACCGCAAGGACGGCACCGGCACCGGATCACCGCGGCGGGCGGCCGACCCCACCTGACGCCCGGCCAGGGCGGGGCCCGGTCAGGCCCGTGGGCGTCCCAGGGCGCGGTACGTCCAGCCCGCCTCGCGCCACACGTCCGGGTCCAGCGCGTTGCGCCCGTCCAGGATCCGCTGCTCCGCGACGACCTCGCCCAGCGCCGCGGGGTCCAGGTCACGGAACTCGCGCCACTCGGTGAGATGCAGCACCACGTCCGCGCCGCGGGCCGCGTCCAGCGCGGTCGCGGCGTAGCCCAGGGTGGGGAAGAGGCGGCGAGCGTTGTCCATGCCCTTGGGGTCGTAGACCGTGACCTGGCCGCCCTGGAGATGGATCTGCCCGGCCACGTTCAGGGCGGGGGAGTCCCGTACGTCGTCGGAGTCCGGCTTGAAGGTCGCGCCGAGCACCGCGACCCGCCTGCCCAGGAAGCTGCCACCGCCCAGCACCTCGCGGGCCAGCTCGACCATGCGGGCGCGACTGCGCATATTGATCGAGTCGACCTCGCGCAGAAAGGTCAGGGCCTGGTCGGCGCCCAGCTCGCCCGCCCTGGCCATGAAGGCGCGGATGTCCTTGGGCAGGCAGCCGCCGCCGAAGCCGATCCCGGCGCGGAGGTACTTCCTCCCGATGCGGTCGTCGTAGCCGATGGCCTCGGCCAGCTTCACCACGTCGCCGTCGGCCGCCTCGCAGACCTCGGCCATCGCGTTGATGAAGGAGATCTTGGTGGAGAGGAAGGAGTTGGCGGAGGTCTTGACCAACTCGGCGGTCGGGAAGTCGGTGACGACGAAGGGCGAGCCTTCGGTGATCGGCTTCGCGTAGACCTCGCGGAGAAGCTTCTCGGCGTGCTCGCTCGTGACACCGGCCACGATCCGGTCCGGGTGGAGGGTGTCCTGCACGGCATAGCCCTCGCGCAGGAACTCGGGGTTCCAGGCCAGCTCCGCATCCTCGCCCACCGGGGCGAGCTCGGCCAGCCGCTTCGCCAGCCGGGCCGCGCTGCCGACCGGCACGGTGGACTTGCCGACGACGAGGGCGGGGCGGGTGAGCCGGGGGGCCAACGACTCGAAGGCGGCGTCGACGTAACTCATGTCGCAGGCGTACTCGCCGTGCTTCTGCGGGGTGTTCACGCAGACGAAGTGGATGTCGCCGAAGGCGCCGGCCTCCTCGTAGGAGGTGGTGAAGTGCAGCCGGCCCGTGGAGCCCTCCAGGCCCTGGACGTGCCGGGCGAGCAGATCCTCCAGCCCCGGCTCGTACATCGGCACCCGGCCCTCGCCGAGCATCTCGACCTTCTCCGGGACGATGTCCACCCCTAGGACCTCGAAGCCCAGCTCCGCCATGGCGGCGGCGTGCGTCGCACCGAGGTATCCGGTGCCGATCACAGTGATCTTCGGGGCCATGCGTGCTCCACGGGGCGTCGGGCTGGACTGCGGCCCCGAGCATAGTCGGGCCCCGTGGTGGGCACGTGGCCGGTGAAGGGAGCGAGCTGTCACCAAGCTCACGTGAAGCTCACGTATGCCCGGCCCATGCCCGCCCCTAGAATCGAGTTACTTAACGGTAGTTAGCAGCTCTGGGGAGTGAGGACACCTTGGCGGGCTCGACAGATTTCGACCTCTACCGGCCGTCCGAGGAGCACGACATGCTCCGTGAGTCGGTGCGCTCGCTCGCCGAGGCGAAGATCGCACCCTTCGCCGCCGAGGTGGACGAGGAGGGCCGCTTCCCGCAGGAGGCGCTGGACGCGCTGGTCACCAACGACCTGCACGCCGTGCACGTACCCGAGTCGTACGGCGGTGCGGGCGCCGACGCGCTGGCCACCGTGATCGTCATCGAGGAGGTCGCCCGCGTCTGTGCGTCCTCGTCCCTGATCCCCGCGGTGAACAAGCTGGGCTCCATGCCGGTCGTCCTCTCCGGCTCCGAGGAGCTGAAGAAGAAGTACCTTGGCCCCCTCGCCAAGGGCGACGCGATGTTCTCGTACTGCCTCTCCGAGCCGGACGCGGGCTCGGACGCCGCGGGCATGAAGACCCGGGCCGTGCGCGACGGCGACTCCTACGTCCTCAACGGCGTGAAGCGCTGGATCACCAACGCCGGCGTCAGCGAGTTCTACACGGTCATGGCTGTGACCGACCCGGAGAAGCGCTCCAAGGGGATATCCGCGTTCGTCGTCGAGAAGGGCGACGAGGGCGTCTCCTTCGGAGCCCCGGAGAAGAAGCTCGGCATCAAGGGCTCGCCGACCCGTGAGGTCTACCTCGACAACGTCCGCATCCCCGCCGACCGCATCATCGGCGCCGAGGGCACCGGCTTCGCCACCGCCATGAAGACCCTCGACCACACCCGCATCACCATCGCCGCGCAGGCGCTGGGCATCGCGCAGGGCGCCCTGGACTACGCCAAGGTCTACGTCCAGGAGCGCAAGCAGTTCGGCAAGCCGATCGCCGACTTCCAGGGCATCCAGTTCATGCTCGCCGACATGGCGATGAAGATCGAGGCCGCCCGCCAGCTCACGTACGCGGCCGCCGCCAAGTCCGAACGCGGCGACAGCGACCTCACCTTCCAGGGTGCCGCCGCCAAGTGCTTCGCCTCGGACGTCGCCATGGAGGTCACCGTCGACGCGGTGCAGCTCCTCGGCGGCTACGGCTACACGCGCGACTACCCGCTGGAGCGCATGATGCGCGACGCCAAGATCACGCAGATCTACGAGGGCACCAACCAGGTCCAGCGGATCGTGATGGCGCGCAACCTGCCGAAGTAGGCACCCGCCCCGGCGGGGGCTGCGGCACGCGAAAGCCCCGGACCGCCCGCGGTCCGGGGCCTTCGTACGCCGTGCGCCGTCGGCACTAGCGGTTGCTGGTGACCGTGACCTTCTCGTCGTTCTTGAGCTGCTGGACGAGCTGCTTGACCTTGGTCCGGTCCCACTGGAGGTTGCCGTTCGGGGTGTTGCCCGAGATCGGCATGTTCATGGACTTCCCGTCGCCGCCGGTGACGCCCTTCATCGCCCAGAACATCTCCGCCAGGTCGAACAGGCCCATCTCCTTGTCGACGATCAGGGTGTCCAAACCCGCGCCCATGGTCGGGTAGAGCTTGAACGGGTTGAGCACGGTCGACGGTGTGGCGGTCTGATTGGCCAGCGCCGCGAGGAACTTCTGCTGGTTCTTCGTACGGTCCAGGTCGCTGCCGGGCAGTGCGTAGCGGGTCCGGACGAAGGCCAGCGCCTGCTCGCCGTTGAGGGTCTGGGTGCCCGACTTGAAGTCCGCGCCGGACTTCTCGTCCTTGAAGCCCTTGGGGATGTCCATCTCGACGCCGCCGACCGAGTCCACGATCTTGGCGAAGCCGCCGAAGCCGATCTCCGCGTAGTGGTCGATGCGCAGACCGGTGTTGGCCTCGACGGTGCGCACGAGCAGCTCCGGGCCGTCCTCCGCGTACGCCGCGTTGAGCTTGGTGTGCCGGCCCTCGTTCGGGAAGAGCTTGCCGGACTCCGAGCCGCGGAAGGAGGGGATCTCCACGTCCGAATCGCGGGGGAGCGAGACCATGGTGCTGCCGTTGTCACCGACGTGCAGGATCATCATCGAGTCGGTGCGCTTGCCCTCGGCGGAGCCGGTGTGGAGCTTCCTCTTCTCCGCGGCGGACATGCCCTCGCGCGAGTCGGAGCCCACGATGAGGTAGTTGGTGCCCGAGCCGGCCTCCGGCCGTTCGATGACCTTGCTGAGATCGACCTCACGGTCGAGCTTGGAGTCGGCCCAGAAGTACGTGGCGATGGAGACACCGAGGAAGACGACGAGCAGCGTCAGGGTGCCTATCTTGAAGCGGCGGCGCCAGTTCGGGGCGGGGCGGCCGTAGGGGTCGTAGCCGTCGCCGCCGCCGCGGCCACCGCCGTAGACCTGGCCCGTGTTGTAGCCGTCGTCCGCGTAGTCGTCGTAGTCGTACCCGCGCTGGCCCGGGACGGCGGGGCGGTGCGGCGACATGCCGGGCGGCATGGGCGGCTCGGCCCGGTACGGGCCTCCGCCGTACCCGCCGTATCCGCTGTCACCTCCGCCACGCTGGATGTGGCGCATGGTGCGCGCGGACTCCGGACGGCCGGCGCTGCCGCGCCCGTAGCCGCCCCTGCTGTCGCCGGTCCATCCCGGAGGCCACTCGTTCATACCCGGCAGTGTGCCTTCTCGGGCCGACTGTCATACAGGGAGAGTGGCGAATCGCACCGCCGCTGTAGCAGATCTGATGCAAAGGCACAGAGGCGGGGTCACGGTTTTTCGCCGCATAGGGTGGTGGGCATGACTGATCAGGCAGCGGCCGCGGAAGAAGCGATTCCGGGCAAGCCCACCTCCGCTTCCCGTACCACCCTCAGTCACATCATGACGGCGAGCGACACCAATCTCCTCGGCACCGTCCACGGTGGCGTGATCATGAAACTGGTGGACGACGCGGCGGGAGCGGTGGCCGGGCGGCATTCGGGCGGGCCCGCGGTCACGGCCTCCATGGACGAGATGGTCTTCCTCGAGCCCGTCCATGTCGGCGACCTCGTGCACGTGAAGGCGCAGTGCAACTGGACCGGCCGGTCCTCGATGGAGATCGGCGTGCGCGTCATGGCCGAGCGCTGGAACGAGTCCACCCCCGCCACCCAGGTCGGCAGCGCCTATCTGGTCTTCGCGGCGGTCGACTCCGACGGCAAGCCGCGCGCGGTGCCCGCCGTGATCCCGGAGACCGAGCGCGACAAGCGTCGCTACCAGGAAGCCCAGATCCGGCGTACGCACCGGCTCGCGCGCCGCCGCGCCATCAAGGAACTGCGCGCCAAGCGCCTCGCCGAGGGCATCGGCGACTGACGTCCGCCGTCGGTCCTCTGGGTGCGGTAGCGGCCCCCGGGACTCACGCCCGCCGTCGGTCCTCTGGGTGCGGTAGCGGCCCCCGGCCCGCTACTCGCAGAGCACCTGGTCGCCGGTGACCGCCGTCACATCCGCATCCCCCGGGCCCGCGGTCTGCTGAACCGGATCCTCCGCGCGCACCTTCCGCACCTGCCGGAAGTCCTCGCCGACCGTGACCTTCATCACCGGGCCGTTCCCGTACTCGGCCCTCAGCCGTGCGCCCGGCAGTGCGGCAGCGACCGTACGCGCCGACCGGTCCCAGCCCGGGTCGTACGTGACGACGGTGCGGCGGGTGGAGCCGGCGTCACGAGGGGCGCCGGAGGTCACGAACCCGGTGGCGCGCAGAGCACGGGTCACGCGGTGCCCGAGGCCCTCGCGCCCCGTGCCGTTGTCGACCCGGACCTGGATGCGCTCGGGCGCCACATCGACCAGCGCGGGGGCCCGACGGTGAGCGGCGCGCGCTGCCAGCGGCCGGTCGGCGCGCAGCGCGCGGAAGATCTTCCCGGCCTTCTCCGTGTCCCATTTCACGGTCGCCCCCAGGCCTGGCACCGGATGGTTCGGATCGGCGACCGGCACCGAGACGAACTCCGACGAGGACGGCTCGAAGTGCCGCATGGCCCGCCCGATGTCCACCATCTCGTCCGTGCCGAAGCCGCGGTCCGCGCGGACGGAGCCGAGGAGCGTGGTGGCGACCTGATGGAACTTCGCCGGGTTCATCAGCACACCGCCGCCGGTGACCTTCGCCACCAATGCCGCGAGGAAGCGCTGCTGGCGCTGCATCCGGCCGAGGTCCGCTGCACCGTCGATGTGCCGGGAGCGTACGTACTGCAGCGCCTCGCCGCCGCCCAGCCGGCTCGTGCCGACAGGGAGGTCCAGCCCCGTGTAGTGGTCTCGCATCGGGCGGGCCGAGCAGATCTCGACCCCGCCGAGCACGTCGACCGTCTCCATGAAGCTGGTGAAGTCCACCTCGAGGTAGTGGTCGATGTGCAGCCCGGTCATGTCCTCGACGGTGCGGATGGTCAGTTGCGGACCGCCTTGCGCGTACGCGGCGTTGATCTTGCCGGGCCGGGTGGGCAGCCGCTCACCGGTCGCCCGGTCGGTGTGCGCCGGGAGCTTGACGTAGGAATCGCGCGGAATGCTGATGACGCTGACCCGCCCCCGGTCCCCGGAGAGGTGGACGAGCATGATCGTGTCGGTGCAGTGACAGGGCGCACCGCCGAGGTGGTACCGCTTCCGCTGCTCCGGGGTCAGTTTGTCGCGCCCGTCGGTTCCGACCAGCAGGAAGTTCTGGCCGTCGCTCCCGCGGGGCCGGTTGTTCAGTCCTTCGAAGGGGTCGATGCGGCCGATGGACGTGTCCAGCCGGGAGACCACCGCGTGCCCGCAGCCGCCGGCGGCCAGCAGCAGCGCGGAGACGCCCGTGGCCAGCCGCAGCCCCCAGCGGGGGCGGCGGGGCCCGGGGACGCGGCGGATTCGGGCGCGGGTGCGGGGCTGCGACCGGGGTGCGCGAACCGGTGCGGTCAAGAGAAGGACTCCTCGGCGGAGCAGGGGCGACCGGCGCCACGCTAGGCCCGAGCGGTACGCCCGGCCGAGGACCCACGCCGCCGGCGGCCGGGGCTGCACTCGGCCGCGTACGGGCGTGTCCTCCGTTCGCGGTAACGTGAGGCACGATGAACGCATCCCCTGAACCCCGGGCTCCGGCCGTCTCCGTGATCATGCCGGTGCTCAACGAGGAACGACACCTGCGCAATTCGGTGCGCCACATCCTGGAGCAGGAGTACGCCGGCGCGCTGGAGGTGGTGATCGCCCTCGGCCCGTCCACGGACCGTACGGACGAGATCGCCGCCGAGCTGGTGCGCGAGACGGCGTCGAATTCCTGGGGTCGGGTGCACACGGTGCCCAACCCCACGGGCCGTACGCCCGCCGCCCTCAACGCGGCGATCAAGGCGTCCCGGCACCCGGTGGTGGTGCGGGTGGACGGCCACGGGATGCTCTCGCCGGACTACATCGCCACGGCCGTACGGCTGCTGAAGGAGACCGGCGCGCAGAACGTGGGCGGCATCATGCACGCCGAGGGTGAGAACGACTGGGAGCGGGCCGTCGCCGCCGCCATGACCTCGAAGGTCGGCGTGGGGAATGCGGCCTTCCACACGGGCGGCGCCGCGGGCCCGGCCGAGACCGTGTACCTGGGCGTCTTCCGGCGCGAGGCGCTGGAGCAGCAGGGCGGTTACAACGAGGAGTTCATCCGTGCCCAGGACTGGGAGCTGAACTTCCGGATCCGCGAGGCGGGTGGCCTGATCTGGTTCTCGCCCGAGCTCAAGGTCTCCTACCGGCCCCGGCCGAGCATGCGTGCCCTGGCCAAGCAGTACAAGGACTACGGCCGTTGGCGGCATGTGGTGGCCCGCTACCACGAGGGCTCGATCAACCTCCGCTACCTCGCCCCGCCGACCGCCCTGACGGCCGTCGCGGCGGGGTTCGTGGCGGGCGCGGCAGGACTGTCCGCGGGCGTACCGGCCCTCGCGTGGGGCTTCGCCGTCCCGGCCGGCTATCTCGCGGCGATCGTCGCGGGATCGGTCCCGGCGGGCCGCGGCCTGCCGCTCGCGGCGCGGCTGCGCATCCCGGTGGCGCTGGCCACGATGCACATGTCCTGGGGCTGGGGATTCCTGACGAGCCCGCGGGCGCTGGCGCGGAAGGTCATCGCCAGTCGCCGCCCGGCGGTCGTCACCCCAGCCTGACGCGGCACGTCGGCACGTCGGCACACGACCTCAGCGGCCGGCAGTGCGCCTCCTCAGGGGGAGGCCACCGCCGGCCGCTGTGCTCGTGTCGTACGCATCGGTGCTCGTGTTCTACGGGTCGTCAAGTGCCCTACGGATTACTGGACGTTCGCCGGGTTGACCTTCATGCAGGCCGACTTGTCATTGCCGTTGAGCGTGTCCGCACTCTCCGGAGCCTTCCCGCCGTCAGGGCCGCCGGAGCCGTCAGCCGACTTCGGATAGGTCGTCCCGGTGCGCCAGTCGGCCCCGAGGACCACGGTGATCTGCGGCACGGACGAGGAGTGCCGGACCGCGCCCGGGGGCAGCCCGAGCGCCTTCGCCACCGCGAGCGCGTCGCCGCGCTGCGAGCCGTTGCGGTACGAAATCGTGGTGTCCGCACGGGACTTGGGAGTCGCATCCGCCGCGGCCTGGGTGAACCCGAGCTGGGAGAGCCGGTCGGCGATGAGCGCGGCCCGGCCCGTGACGGCGGCCTGGGTGGCCGTACCGGTGCCGTTCTGGACGGTCACGGGGATCTCGGCCTTCGGCGCCGCCGGGTCACTGGGGACGGGGCTCTTCCTGGGACCCTTCTTCTTGTCCTTGCCGTCGAGCGCCGTGTCGTTGCGCAGCATGGAGAAGATCCGGTCCGCGTCGTCCGGCTTCGGCACGATGTGTGCGGCGTTCTGCGGGTCCGGCACCCACGGCATGGTCGCCATGGTGATGCGTCCCGTCGGAACCCGCTTGAGGTCGTTGCCGAGGTCGTAGAGCTTCTTGACCGTGCCGAGGCCGCGGTCGACCGTGAGCGCCTTCGTGGCCGCCTCTGCGAGGTCCTGGAGCTTGCCGGGGTCGGTGAGCTTGGTGCCAGCCTTGAGCTGACGCACCATCGAGTTCATGTACATGTGCTGGGCCTTGGCCCGGCCGATGTCGCTGCCGTCCTCGAAGCCGTGGCGGGTGCGCAGCCACTGCAGTGCCTGTTCGCCCTTGACGACCGACTCCCCCTTCCTGAGGCGGAGTCCGGACTTGCTGTCGTAGACGTTGTTGTCGACGCAGACCGGGACGCCGCCGACGGCGTCGGCCATGTCCACCACACCGGCGAAGTCGATCATCATGAAGTGGTCGATCGGGACTCCGGTCAGCTCCTCCCAGGTGGCCACCGTGCAGCCCGGGCCGCCGTTCTGGAGGCTGGAGTTGATCGTCGCGCTGGTCTTCGGGTAGACCCGGCCGTCATCGGTGTCGGTGCACTTGGGGACGGTCACCCTGGTGTCGCGCGGCACGCTGAGCACCGACATGCTGCTGCGGTCGGCCGAGACGTGCAGCAGCATCTGCACATCGGCCAGCGGCTTGCGGCCCCGTTCGGCGCGGGCGCCGCCCAGCCGGACGTTCTCCTTGGAGTTACGGCTGTCGGAGCCCAGCAGCAGGATGTTGAGGGGGGTCTGGCCCGCGGCGTTCGGCGTGCTCTTGTCGAGCTTGCTGTCCCCGAGGTTGAGGTCGTCCTTGCCGAGGTTGCCGTTGAGGTGCCGATAGTAGAGGTATCCGGCCCCCGCCGTCACGAGTATCAGCAGCGACACCGTGGCGGCGAACCAGCGCAGGACACGGCGTTTGCCCTTCTTCGGGCCCCCACGCTTGGGGCCGCCGCGGCGGTGCCCCCCGCCGGGCGGCGAAGGATCACGACCTCCGCCGTCCCGTTCGTAGAGGCCGTCGTCCCAGCCCAGCTCTTCGGCTCCGGGGCCACTGCGCGGTCCCGGAACACGAACGCTGTCCTGTCGCATGGCTTCCCCCGTTCACATGGTCGTGGTCCAGGCCCCGGGCGGGCCTGGCTACTTGGCGCAGACCTGCTTGGCCGCGTTCACCTTCTTGACCTCGTCCGGCGCTTTCGCCGGACCGGACAGCGGTGTGCCCGCGCCCTTGAAGTCCGCGCCGAGGGTGAGGGTCATGTCCGCCCTCGGCTCGGCGTCCTCGGTGCCGGGCTTCAGTGCGGAGGCGGGCAGGCCCATCATGTCGGCGAGGCGGCGTGCCTGGTCGGCCTGGTTCGGCGCGTACTTCAGCGTGGTCTTCTTCTGCTTCGGTCCCGTTGCATTGCCACCGTTGCTGGACTTCAGCACGTTCTCGCTGTTCTGCAGCCAGTCGACGGTGTCCTGTGCGGCGCCGAACGGCCCCCCGCCGTTCAGCACCTCGACGCGTACCTCGGAGGGATCGGCCTTCGGTCCCTTGAGCTTCGCCGCCTCCTTCGCCTTCTCCTTCTTCTTGACCTCGGTGAGCGAGACATCGTTCCGGATCATCGAGAAAAGTTGCTCCGACGGCTTCTCGTTGAGGACGACGGTGCTCGGGACCTTCTCGGCGGGATTGTCGAGCACCGGGATGGTCGCGAAGGAGATGTTCTTGGGGTTGACCCGGCCCACGTCCTGGGCGAGCTGCCGCAGTTTGTCGATGCTGCCTATCCCGGTGTCGACGGTCAGGGCCTTGGTGGCGGCCTCGGCCAGGCCGAACAGTTTCCGCGGATCGGTCAGGGTGTCGTCGGACTTCATCTTCCGGATCATCGAGCTGAGGAACTGCTGCTGGATCTCGATCCGGCTCAAGTCACCGCCCAGGCCCACGGAATGGCGGGTCCGTACGAAGGCCAGGGCCTGCTCACCCTCGACGGTGTGGTGGCCCTTGGACAGCTTCAGATGCGAGTCCGGGTCGTTTATGTCCTTGCCCAGGCACACATCCACGCCGCCCACCGCCGACGAAAGCGTCTTCACCGCGTTGAAGTCGGCCATCATGAAGTGGTCGACCGACAGTCCCGTCATCTTCTTGACCGTGCGCATCGTGCAGCCCGGGTCGCGGCCCTCCTGGCCGAGGCTGTTGTTGAAGCGCGTCTGCTGCGTGCCCGGGATGGTCTTGGTCGAGCCGTCCTTCTGCTTGGTCGGGCAGGCGGGCACATCGGTGATCAGGTCGCGGGGGATGCTCAGCGCCGTGGCGTTGGTACGGTCCTTCGAGACGTGGAAGAGGATCGAGGTATCGGCGTGGCCGACGCTGCCGGAGTCGCCGTAGCCCTGGTTGCCCTTGCCGGTCCGCACGTCGGTGCCGATGACGAGGATGTTCACCGGGCCGTCGCTCGTCGCGCTGCCGCTACCGGCGTCACCCACGTCGATCTTGCTGATGTTGCCGTTGAAGCGCTGGTAGAGGTACAGCGCTCCGCTGCCTCCGGCGACCAGGACGAAGGCCATCACGCCACCCGTCCAGTACAGCGCCTTCTTCTTGCCCTCCGCGTTCGGCTTGGGCTTGCGGCGGCTCGGCGTCGGTTCGGTCCGCTTGCGCTGCGGCGGCACATCGCGCCGACGGCGCGAGGGCTGGGTCGCCGGGGCACCCGTACGGGAGGCCGCGCCGTTCGTACGGGAGGCTGCCCCGTTCGCCGCTCTGCGCTGGGTGGGAGGCGCCGAGTGCTCTGCGGGAGGCCCCAGTCGCAGCTCGTAGTCGCCGGTGTCAGGGTTCAACACCCACTGGTCCGCGGGGTCGATGTCGCCCGCCCGCCCACGTCCTTGCGCGTCCACGGCTGTCTGAATCCTCCGTCGCTGTCCACGGGATCGCTCACACTATCCGCCCAGTTCAGCGTTCAGCGACGCCGGTGACAAATTCCACTCCCCTACAACTGGGCAATCCGTGCAATCTCTTCGAGTCTTTCCTGAACCCTTCGGTTTCTTTATCCGCATGTGCCGCCGGCGGCAGTCGTGCCCTTGTACGTGGGTGCCGTTCCGGTGGGCTCACCGCCCGGTCCGTCCGAGGAGGCGCCCGGCTTCCGCTCCTGCGCGCCCTCCGGCCCGGAGGACACTTTTACGTCCAGGTCGTTCCGCAACAGATTGAACAGCTGTGCCGCATCAGGTTGTGCGAGTTCGTCCCGATTTGCATTGAGTGAGTATGGTCGGCGCGGCAATGTCATGAACTGCACCTTCTCGGTCGGGATATGGCGCAGGCTGCGCACGAGCTCGTACAGCTCGCGCAGCGAGTCCATGCCGGAGTCGGTGGTCAGCGAGGACGTCGCCGCGTCCAGCACCGGGTAGAGCCGGGCGGGGTTGAGCAGGACGCCGTTGCTCTGCACCTTCTTCACCAGTGCGCCGAGGAACTGCTGCTGCCGCTCCATCCGCTCGGTGTCGCTGCCATTGCCCAGGCTGTAGCGGGCCCGTACGTACCCCAGTGCCTCCTCGCCGTCGAGCTTCTGGCGGCCCGCGGGCAGCTTCAGATGCGCCTCCTGATCGTCCATGGGCTCCTTCAGGCAGACCTCGACGCCGTCCACCGCGTCCACTATCCGCTTGAAGCCGGTGAAGTCCACGATCATGTGGTGGTCGACGCGGATGCCGGTGAGGTTCTCCACCGTACGGATCGTGCAGGCCGCACCCGCCAGCTCGAACGCCGAGTTGAACTGGTCGAAGCGCCCCTCGTTCTCGTTACCGCCCGGCGCGCGGCAGCGCGGCACCTCGACCATCAGGTCGCGCGGGATGCTGACGGCGGTCGCGCTCTTCCGGTCGGCGGCCAGGTGCAGCAGGATCGTGGTGTCCGAGCGCTGGGTGCCGCTGTCGCGGCCGTACTTCGCGTTCTTGTCGGCGCGGCTGTCGGAACCGATGAGCAGGATGTTCTCGGCGTCGTGCACCATCGGGGCCGGGCGCTCCCGCTCGTACCGCTTCAGCTCGGCGGCCGTGCCCGTGTCCGTGGTGATGTTGCCCTCGAGCTTCCGGTAGAGCCACCAGCCCGCGCCGGCCGCCGCCAGCACGACCACCGAGGCGCCCAGCGCACCCCAGCGCAACAGGCGCCGCCGGCGTCTCTGCGCGGGTCCCCCGGAACCTTCACCCTTCGAGCCGTCGGGCGTGCCAGCGCTCTCGGTCACGTCTGCGTCCATCTCTTATGGCGTTGGGGCGGCGAATGCCGCACGGGCCCCCGGGTCAGTGGAGGAGACCGCCGAGCGCCTCGCATGGTTGTACGTACGCCAATGGTTGTACGTAGGCCCATCATCGCCCCCGGCAGGGCGAAGACCCGTCAGGCTGCGGCCCAGGTGACCCGTTCGTCCTAGACGCCCCGCCCGCGACGCGGCGCTCAGACGGCGGTGACGGTGACCCGCTCGTTCTCCCGGCGCTGCTCCAGCGCGTCCGGGGCCAGTTCGTCGAGGTTCCGGCAGAGCACCACCGACCCCCCGGCCGCCAGCGGGGCCAGCAGCCCGGCCGACATCCCGTCCCAGGTGTCGTACGGCAGGCCGGACAGCAGGCGGGACACCGGGGTGAGGCCGCGCGCCACCGCGTCGGCCCGGGCTCGCTCCACCATCCGGGCGCCCGTCAGTTCGCCGCTTCCCGCGAAGGCCAGCGCCGGCGCGTCCGGATCCACCGGCGCGTACGGCGCGAAGCGGTCGCCCTGGCTCGGCACCTCCACCGCGTAGTCGACGAACCCCGGCGGCGCCTCGGGGAAGCGCGCCCCGAGCGGGCGCAGACTGAGCGCCACGCGCTCACCGGAGCAGGCGCGGGCGGCCTCCAGCGAGTCCGGTCCGGCGACCACCACGTCCGCGGACGCCGGGTCGCCGCCGACGTCCGCGACGACGCCGGTGGAGGAGCACGCGATCACCCAGACGGCCGTCTGCCAGTGCGCTGGCAGCAGCAACGCCAGCCGGTCACCCGGTTCTGCGGCGAGGTCGTCCTGCAGGAGATTGGCCGTCTTCGCCACCCAATTGGCGAAGGTCGCCACGGAGAGTTCGACGCGTTCCCCGGTGGCGTCGTCGTAGAAGGTGACCAGCGGGCGGGCCGGGTCCGCGGCGAGCGCGGATCGCAGCAGGTCGGCAGGGGTGCGATCGGTGGCGTTCACCCGCGCAAGCGTACGCGTACCGGATCGGTTGGGCCGGGCGGCCGTACGCATCGGGGACCAGGGTTCCGCAGACTGTCCGTCAAGTTACGAATGGCAGATTTGTCGGTTCATGGCCACGATCTGAACCATGCGTGCACTACTTGCTTCCTCGATCGGCGTGGCCTGCGCGGCCGCACTCGCCCTTCCGTTCGCCCTGCCGGCGGGAGCGACCGCCGCACACCCCCAACGCGCCGCCAAGCCCTCCCGGGT
Source organism: Streptomyces sp. NPDC051776 (assembly GCF_040681345.1). Classification (NCBI taxonomy): domain Bacteria; kingdom Bacillati; phylum Actinomycetota; class Actinomycetes; order Kitasatosporales; family Streptomycetaceae; genus Streptomyces; species Streptomyces sp. NPDC051776. The sequence goes on from NZ_JBFAYQ010000001.1 coordinate 442,080, forward strand.
GCCCGGCAGCACCCAGTCGCTGCCGCTCGGCCCGCTGGGAGCCTCCGACCGCGCCCGCGCCGCCGTACCCCAAGGTGCCGCCGCGGCGGGAGTGGCGGCCCGGGACGTCAAGCCGTTCTCGCTCGTCGGCATCGTCTGGGACGACGCCACCAAGGTGTTCCACGGCCGGGCCCAGGTGCGTACCAAGGACGCGGGTACGCACAAGTGGTCGCCCTGGCAGGACATCCAGACCCACAACGACGACATGCCCGACCAGGGCTCGCCGGAACGTACCTCCGGACACGCACGCGGCAGCAGCGCCCCGCTGTGGGTCGGCGACTCCGTCGGCGTGCAGGTACGGGCGCTGGGCGAGGACGCGTCCGGCCGCTCCGGCCCCGCGGGCCTGCCCGGCGGGCTGCGCATCGAACTGGTCAACCCCGGTGACGACCCGGAGGACGAGGAGCCGGGCAGCGAGAGCGAGGCTCCCAAGGGACGCACCCTGTCGCCCGAGGAGTCGGCCAGCTCCGCGGTCAACGCCGAATTCGCCTCGATGGGGGCCACCCAGATCACCCCGCTCGACAAGGAGGAGACGGAGCAGGAGGCGGAGGAGGTCACGGGGTCCAGCGGCTCCGCCGCCGCCCGCCCGTACATCGGTCCACGCCCGGGCATCGTCACCCGCGCGGGCTGGGGCGCGGACGAGAAGCTGCGCGAGCGGGAGTTCCTCTACACCAAGACCGTGAAAGCCGCGTTCGTCCACCACAGCGCGACCGGCAACTACTACACCTGCAAGCAGGTTCCCGCGATCCTGCGCAGCATCTACCGCTTCCACGTCAAAAGCAGCGGCTGGCGGGACTTCGGCTACAACTTCGTCGTCGACAAGTGCGGAACCATCTACGAGGGCCGTGCCGGCGGCGTCGCCAGGCCCGTCATGGGCGCGCACACCCTCGGCTTCAACACCAACACCATGGGCATCGCCGTCCTCGGGACGTACTCCAGCTCCAACCCGCCCGCAGCCGCCGTCGCCGGCGTCTCCAAGCTGACGGCCTGGAAGCTCGGCCTGTTCGGGGCGAACCCGCGGGGGAAGGTCGCCCTCGTCTCGGGCGGCAGCAACAAGTACAGGAAGGGCACCCGGGTGTCCATGAATGTCATCTCCGGGCACCGCGACGGCTTCGTCACCGAGTGCCCCGGAGCCAGGCTCTACGGCAAGCTCGGCAGCACCCGGTCCACTTCGGCCAAACTCCAGGGGCGCTGATCCGCATCGGGACGGAACCGGCCCGCCGGACCCACCGGAACCCCCGGTGCGCCGGCGGGCCGTCCCGTTCCCCACGCACGTACGTGCGTCAGTCCACGCCGGTGGTTCACCGTCTGCATACACTGACGCATCGACCCCGACCGGCCCGGCAGGAAGCAGAGACGACACGGTGACAGAAGCGATCCTCCTGGTCGGCGGCAAGGGCACGCGGCTGCGTCCGCTGACGGTGCACACGCCCAAGCCCATGGTCCCGGCGGCCGGTGTGCCGTTCCTCACCCACCAGTTGGCTCGTGCCCGGGCCGCAGGCGTGGAGCACATCGTGCTCGCCACGTCCTATCTCGCCGAGGTGTTCGAGCCGCACTTCGGCGACGGCTCCTCGCTCGGCCTGCACCTCGAGTATGTCACCGAGGTGGAGCCGCTCGGCACGGGCGGAGCGATCCGCAACGTCGCCTCGCGCCTGCACTCGGGCCCCGACGAGCCGGTGCTCATCTTCAACGGCGACATCCTCACCGGGCTCGACATCCCCGCCCTGGTGGACACCCACTCCTCCTCCGGTGCGGACGTCTCCCTGCACCTGACGCGGGTAGAGGACCCGCGCAGGTTCGGCCTCGTCCCCACCGACGGCAGCGGCAGGGTCACGGCCTTTCTGGAGAAGCCGCAGACCCCCGAGGAGATCGTCACCGACCAGATCAACGCGGGCGCGTACGTCTTCAACCGTTCCGTGATCGATTCGATCCCGGCCGGACGTCCCGTCTCGGTCGAACGCGAGACCTTCCCCGGCCTGCTCGCCGCCGGAGCACACCTCCAGGGCATGGTCGACTCGACGTACTGGCTCGACCTCGGCACCCCGCAGGCGTTCGTCCGGGGCTCTGCCGACCTCGTCCTCGGACATGCGCCGTCCCCGGCCGTCCCCGGGCGGTGCGGCGAACGGCTCGTCCTCGAGGGCGCGCGGGTCGCGGCCGACGCAAAGCTGACCGGGGGCACCGTGATCGGCGCCGGCGCCGTCGTCGGCGAGGGCGCGCGGGTCCACGGCTCCACGGTCCTCGACGGCGCGGTCGTCGAACCGGGTGCGCAGATCCAGGACTCGCTGATCGGCGCGCGGTCCCGGATCGGTGCCCGTGCGGTCCTGGCGGGCGCGGTCATCGGCGACGGCGCGGAGGTCGGCCCGGAGAACGAGCTGCGGGACGGCGTACGCGTGTGGTGCGATGCAACGATCCCCGAGCGCGCGATCCGCTTCTCCTCGGACGAGTAACCGGCCCGACCAGTGGCCGGCCGGACGAGTGGCGGTCCGGAATGCGGCCTAGGCTCGTAGAGCGACCCCGAGGAAGGACCCGTGAACCCCGACGCCGACCGGCTCACGCGCACCACTGTGCGCGGCGGAGCGCTGCGCGTGCCGGCGCCCCGGCGGCACACGGCCCCGGCGACCCGCCGCTGGGCACCACCCGGACCGCTCGACCTGGGGCTGACCGTCGGGCCCCTGCGCCGCGGCCCCGGCGACCCCTCTTTCCGCGTGACCCCGGACGGCTCGATCTGGCGGGCCACCCGTACGCCCGCGGGGCCGGGCACGCTGCGGCTGGGCGTCCGTGGCGGAGAGGTCGAGGCGGAGGCGTGGGGGCCCGGCGCCGACTGGCTGCTCGAGGGTCTCCCGGCCCTCCTCGGAGCCGAGGACGACCCGTCGCCGTTCGTCCCGCGCCACCGGCTTGTCCACGAGATGCACCGCCTCCGCCCGGGCCTGCGGCTCACCCGTACGGGTCTGGTCCTGGAGTCCCTCGTGCCGGCGATCCTGGAGCAGAAGGTCACCAGCGACGAGGCGTACCGCGCATGGCGGCTGCTGCTGCAGCGCCACGGCGAACCCGCCCCGGGCCCGCAGAACCGCCTGTACGTGATGCCGGACGCGCGCGGCTGGGCGATGCTCCCGTCCTGGGAGTTCCACCGCGCGGGGGTCGACGGCAAGCGCTCTGCGACGATCGTCCGAGCAGCCCGCGTCGCCCGCCGCCTGGAGGAGGCGGTGTCCATGGACCTGCCCGCCGCCCTCCACCGGCTCCAACTGATCCCCGGCATCGGCCCCTGGACGGCGGCCGAGACGCTGCAGCGCAGCAACGGTGCCGCCGACGCGGTCACGGTCGGCGACGTGCATGTGCCGAAGATCGTCGGCTATGCGCTCACCGGCGAACGCGGTACCGACGACGCCAGGATGCTCGAACTCCTCGCCCCTTATGGGGAGCAGGGCGACGGGCAGCGTCACCGCGCGTGCCGGCTGATCCTGCTGTCGGGCCGCACCCCGCCGCGCAGGGCGCCGCGCTTCGCCCCGAAGGACATCAGCACGATCTGAACCCCGGTCGGGCGCCCGCTGAACCCCGGTCGGGCGCCCGCTGAACCCCGGTCGGGCGCCCGGTGGCTAGCGGACCTCCAGGAACGCCGCCGCGTCCCGCGCCGGACGGTCCTTCGGCGGCGCCGCCGCATGCCCGACCGCCACCGCACCCATCGGATCCCAGTCCCCGGGCAGCCCCAGCTTCTCCCGCACCACTTCGCGGCAGAACATCGTGGAAGAGATCCAGGCCGAGCCCAGCCGTTCTCCGGCCAGGGCCACCAGCAGGTTCTGCACGGCCGCTCCGGACGCCACCACGAACATCTCCCGCTCGGCGGAGTTCCGCCGGTCGTCGGGGTAGGTGTGCGAGCCGTCCATCACCAGGCACGGCACGATCAGATACGGGGCTTTGCGCAGCACATCACCGCGCCGTACCCGCTTCGCGATGCTCTCCTCGGAGAACCCGTCCCCGCGCAGATCGGTGATCCACGCGTCCCGCATCGCGTCGAGCATCCCCTCCCGTGCCTCCGCCGACTCCAGCAGGACGAACCGCCACGGCGTCGTGTGATGCGGTGCGGGCGCCGTCACTGCCGCAGTGACGGCGCGACGGACGGCGGCGCCGTCGACCGGGTCGGACGTGAACTCCCGGACCGTACGCCGCAGCGTCACCGCCTCCCGTACGGCCTCCGAGGTCCCGAGCCGGAACATGTCGTCGGCGGGGGAGCGCACCACCGCCCGCGCGCCCTCGCCGTGTTCCTCCGCCACGAGGTGCGGCAGCCCGCGCAGGACGGCGACCGGCAGTCCGTCGGCCTTCCCCTTCACCAGGTCCCCGGCGGCTGCCAGTTCGTCGGCCGTCGCGACGACCGTCGCGCTCAGCGGATTGCCATGGGCGTCGGTTCCGCCGCGCAGATCGTCCAGAACGCGCACACCGGAAGCGCCGATCGCGACATCCGTGAGTCCGTCACGCCAGGGCCGTCCGAAGGTGTCGGTGACCACGACGCCGACATCCACACCCAGCGCGTCCCGTACGCCCTCCCGTATCCTGCGGGCCGAGGCGTCCGGGTCCTCGGGCAGCAACAGCACGGTTCCCGCAGGGGTGTTGGACGCGTCGACCCCGGCCGCCGCCATGACGAAGCCGTGCCGCGTCTCGACGATCCGCAGCGGCCCGCGGCGCGCCACCACCCGTACGGTCTCAGCGTCGATCGCCGCCTCGCGGTCCCGTGCCTCGACGATCCGCCCCTCCGCCTTGCTGACGATCTTCGAGGTGACGACCAGGACATCACCGTGCGCGAGCCCCGGCAAGCCCTTCACGGTGGCCGCGTCGGCGATGAGCTTGGCGAGGTCGTCGCCCGCCGCGACTTCGGGGAGCCCGGGCAGCGCCCACACCCGGTACGACGGCACCTCCGCCGCGCCCCCGCTCACGCCCGTACCTCTTCGGCCAGCGCGAGGGCCTCCGCGGCCATACGGGCGGTGGCTTCGAGGTCCGTCATCATCAGCGGAACGGCCACGCAGCGGATGCCCGCCGCCTCGACCTCGTCCACGGACTTGGCGTCGACCGTGTCGACGAGCCAGCCGTCGAGCAGTCCGGATCCGTAGTGCCGGGCGACCGCGGCGGCGGTCGACTCGACGCCCACAGCGCTGAGCACCTTGTCCGCCATGCCGCGCACGGGCGCGTCCCCGACGATGGGGGAGAGGCCGACCACCGGCACGCCCGCGTCGGCGATGGCCTCCCGAATTCCCGGTACGGCAAGGATCGTTCCGATGCTGACGACCGGATTGGACGGCGGGAAGAGGACGACGTCCGCCTCGGCGATGGCGTCCAGCACACCGGGCGCGGGCTTGGCCTGGTCGGCCCCGACCGGCACGACGGCGTACGCGGGCACGGAGGCGCGCAGCCGCACCCAGTACTCCTGGAAGTGCACCGCCTTGCGGCCCTCGCCGCCGTCGCCCCCGGCGAGGTCCGCGGTGTCGATCAGTACGTGCGTTTCGACGCGGTCGTCCGTCATCGGCAGCAGCCGCACGCCCGGCTCCCAGCGCGTGCACAGCGCCTCGGTCACCGCGCTGAGGGGATAACCGGCGCCGATCATCTGGGTGCGGACGATGTGGGTGGCGAAGTCGCGGTCGCCGAGCCCGAACCACTCGGGGCCGACGCCGTAGGCGGCCAGCTCCTCCTTGACGGCGAACGTCTCATCGGCGCGGCCCCAGCCTTGTTCCTCATGGATGCCGTCGCCGAGTGTGTACATCACCGTGTCGAGGTCCGGGCAGACCTTGAGCCCGAACAGATGGATGTCGTCACCGGTGTTGCCGATGACGGTGATGTCCGCGTCGGGAGCGGCCGACTTGAGACCGCGGAGAAAACGGGCGCCGCCGATGCCGCCGGCCAGAACCACAATGCGCATGGGGACAGTGTGTCAGCCGGAGGGCGATCGTTTCCTCGCGGTCGCGAGAGCGCGGGCCGGGTCGTGGACGGGGCGAAGGCGCGTCAGGCGTGCACGCCCTCCAGGGCGTCGGGGGTGCGGCACTGGGCGGTGTGCATCGTCATCTCGGTCAGGCCGGGGAAGTAGATGTGCAGGCTGACGGCGGGTGTCAGCGCGTCGTTGACCACCTCGTGCACATATCCGGGCGCGAAGGCGCGCTGCGCGCCGGCGCCCAGCGCACGCTCACCGCGCGCGGTGCGCTCGGTCAACTCCCCTTCGAGGACGGTGAGTACACCGGACGAGCGGCCGTGGTCGTGCATACCGCTGCCCTGACCGGGAACCCAGCTCAGCAGCCAGACCTCGTAGCCGGGCCCGGTGCGCAGTCGGTGGTACCAGCGGGTGGTCGCGTCGTACTCGACGAGATGCGCCCAGCTCGCGCGGTCGGCTGCGATCGTACGGGCGAGCCCGGAGAACTCGGCGACGGTGGCCGGGTGGGCCGGGGCGGGCGGCAGGAGGTGAGGGATGGCAAGCGGATCGCCGGCGATCTGGACGTCGCTGTTCATTGTGCGGAGGTTTCCCTGGGAGAAGGTCTTGGGCACAGATGGCTGGAGCGCGGGGGCATCAACAGCTGAAACAGCGACAGTGAGACAGCACGGCGCAGCGGACCGCGGCGTCGCACGAGGTGCGAGACCGTGTCCGGAAGGGCGCGTGCGTCACTGGCATGTCCATAAGTGGAGCGGTTCCGCCGCCCGGTGTCAACTTGATGCGCGATTCGGCGGCAATGTTTCACCTCATCCGGTTGCCCTCCCTGCTGAAAGGTTTGTTCACGGTCCGAGCGGGAGAGGTCGCGCGACAGCGGCACACCGTTCGGTCAGCACCCTTATGGGGAAACGGCGTTGCCGTCTCGTGACCTCATCGTGATCCGCTTCGTTTCCGTGATCGGATTGCAACGGGATCCGCGAAGGTTGCGTCCTCTTGTGGGAGGGCGGGACCGCGGATGCGGGTCCCGCGGTGGTGTCATGGTTTATGCCGATTTGAACACTTTCCGCATGGCCTTGGTTCCGCAGAGTGAATAAGGGCCCCAATAGCAGATCTCGGCTTGACTGGCCTGGATCCGCGCACTTGTAATTTCACTCGTGTCGTTCGGCCGTAATCGGTAACGGCAGCATCACGGGGAAGCAAAGACTGACGAGGGGCGCACATGACCGAGCTGTTCCAGCAACTGCTGGTCGAGGAGGCGGACGAGGAGCTCGGGTGGCAGGAGCGCGCGCTGTGCGCCCAGACCGATCCCGAGTCGTTCTTCCCGGAAAAAGGTGGATCTACGCGTGAGGCAAAGAAGGTCTGCCTTGCCTGCGAGGTCCGGTCCGAGTGCCTTGAATACGCCCTCGCCAACGACGAGCGGTTCGGCATCTGGGGCGGCCTCTCCGAGCGTGAACGGCGCCGCCTGAAGAAGGCCGCGGTCTGAGCCGCGTTCACCGGAAGCGGCTCCCGGCCCGGGCTCCTGGGGCTCCTGCACCTTGCGCAGTTCCCGCAGGGCCCCGTTCGTATCGCGGGCCCGGGCCCCGTCGTCGTCGACCGGCGGTCGAGGGCGCGGATGACGGCGGGGAAGTGCGGTACCGGCGTTCGCCCGCAGATTCGGGGCGCCGTCTTCTCTTCTGTGCCTTTCATCCGCCGTGCGGGACAAGGCTGTTGCGGAGAAGCCGAGGCGAAGGGCGCCCCCGGCCCGGGATGAGTCCGGCGGTTCGGTCATTCACGACAATTCAACTCGCCCGCCTCCCGTGCCCCGCGCACGGGAGGCGGATTGCTTTCCACAGGGTGGTTGTCCACAGGGGCGGTGGCCCGGTCCGGACGAGCCGTTAGTGTGGGGGCCCGTCCGAGACGTGCCAACACCCGTGCGGGTGGAGCGCGTCGAACCGCAGTCAGCACAGCCGTCTTCCGGGGGCGACCCCGTACCCCGGCCGGAGGGGCCCGTACCTCGATGTCCGTGCACAGCCACCCGACGGCCCACCACGGGGCCGCCGCTCCCGAGTTTCCGCGGCACGTCGTCACTGCCGTGCTCGTCTCGCACGACGGCGCCCGCTGGCTGCCCCAAGCGCTCTCCGGCCTCCTCGGCCAGGAGCGCCCCGTCCAGAGCGTCATCGCCGCCGACACCGGCAGCGCCGACGAATCGGCCGCCTTGCTCACCGAAACCCTCGGTCCCGACCGGGTGCTCCACCTCGCCCGCCGCAGCAGCTTCGGCGCGGCCGTCGACGAAGCGGTCCGCACCGCCGGCGTGCTCACGCCGGAGGACCTGCCCTATCTGAGGCGGCCCAGCGGCTGGGATCCCGTCACGCGCACTTGGCGGGACGAGGCCTATGACATGCCGGAGTTGCCGCACGGCGAGCCTGTCCAGTGGCTCTGGCTGCTGCACGACGACTGCGCCCCCGAGCCCGGCGCGCTCGCCGAGCTGCTGCGCGTCGTCGAGGCGAGTCCCTCGGCCGTCATCATCGGGCCCAAACTCCGTGGCTGGTACGACCGCAGGCAGCTCCTCGAGGTCGGCGTCTCCATCGCCAACAGCGGCCGCCGATGGACCGGGCTGGACCGGCGCGAGCAGGACCAGGGCCAGCACGACCAGGTCAGGCCCGTCCTCTCGGTTTCCTCCGCCGGCATGCTCATCCGGCGTGACGTATGGGAGGAGCTCGGCGGCTTCGACCGGCGGCTCCCGCTCATGCGTGACGACGTCGACCTGTGCTGGCGCGCCCAGGCGGCCGGGCACCGCGTGCTCGTCGCGCCCGACGCCGTCCTGCGGCACGCCGAGGCGTCCGCGCGCGAGCGGCGCCCCATCGACTGCGCCGGCCGTTCCGTCGCCGGCCCGCACCGCGTCGACAAGGCAGGCGCGGTCTACACGATGCTCGTCAACAGCCGCGGCGCCCTGCTGCCGTACGTGATGCTGCGGCTCGTCCTCGGCACCCTGCTGCGCACGCTCGCCTATCTCGTCGGCAAGGTGCCGGGACAGGCAGTGGACGAGGTCACCGGTCTCCTCTCGGTCCTGCTGCGGCCGGGCAGAGTCCTCGCCGCCCGCAGACGGCGCGGCCGGGCCGCGGTAGAACAGGGCGAGCTGCGCCACCTGTTCCCGCCGACCGGAGCGACCCTGCGGGCCACCGTGGAGTCGGTCGCGGGGAACTTCGGCGGCCGGTCCGAGCCCGAACTGGCATCCGGCGGCCGGCACGGGGCCGTGGAATCCGGACCCGGCGGCGACGACGCCGACTTCCTGGAGATCGAGCAGTTCGCGCGGCTGAAGCGGATCGCCCGCAAGCCGGCCCCGGTGCTCTTCCTCGTCCTGCTGCTGGTCTCCCTCATCGCCTGCCGCGGCCTTCTGGGCCCCGGCGCGCTGTCCGGCGGAGCCCTCCTGCCCGCCCCGGCCGACGCTTCCGAACTCTGGGCGCGGTACACGGCGGGATGGCATGCGGTCGGCGTCGGCGGCACGGAGTCGGCGCCGCCCTACCTCGCCGTCGTCGCCTCGCTCGCCACCGTGCTGTTCGGCAGCACCGGCCTCGCCGTCACCCTGCTGCTCGTCTGCTCGGTCCCACTGGCCGGGCTGACGGCGTACTTCGCGTCCCGGCCCCTCACCGACTCCCGGCTGCTGCGCGCCTGGGGCAGCGTCGCGTACGCGTTCCTTCCTGCGGCCACCGGCGCGCTCGCGGGCGGCAGACTGGGCACCGCGGTCCTCGCCGTCGTGCTGCCGCTGATGGCACGTGCGGCCGTGGCGGCGGGCGGACTCCGGCTGCCGCGACAGGGCGGCGGGGGCGCGCGACCGAGCTGGCGCGCTGCATGGGCCTACGCACTCCTGCTCACTCTGACCACCGCCTTCACCCCGATCGTCTGGCCGATCGCTCTTGTGCTCGGCATCGCCCTGCTGGTCCTGCGCGCCCGGCGGCAGGAGAACCCGACGGCCTACGGGCTGCGGTTCGCGGTTGCGCAGCTGACACCCCTGCTCGTCCTCGCTCCCTGGTCCCTGTCCCTGCTGACCGGCCCGTCGGCGTTCCTCCGCGAGGCCGGGCTCGACTACGGCAAGGGCTCGGCGACCGCCCTCGACCTGCTGGCGGTCGGCCCCGGCGGACCGAAGGCCACGGGCGGACTGCTGCTGATCGGCCTGGTGCTGGCGGGACTCGCCGCCCTGCTGCGCGGCGAGCGGCAGTGGACCATCCGCACCGCCTGGGCCGTGGCGCTGACCGGCCTGCTCTTCGCGGCGATCGCCAACGGCTCCGGCTGGGCGGGTCCGGCCACACTCGTCTACGGCATCGCGCTCATCACGGCGGCCACGGTGGGCGCCGAGGGTGCCCGCGAGCGTGTCGCCGCCCAGAACTTCGGCTGGCGGCAGCCGGTCGCGGCCCTGATCGCGCTTGCCGCCGCGGCGGCCCCGGTGCTCGCCGCGTTCGGATGGATGTTCAGCGGGGCCGACGGCCCCCTCGAGCGGAGCGAACCGGTCCAGGTCCCGGCATTCGTGGCCGAGGAGAGCGGCACCCGCGACCAGCCCCGCACGCTCGTCATCGGCGGCGAGCAGGCGGCCGACGTCTCGTACGCGCTGGTGCGCGGGTCCGGTGCGCGCCTCGGCGACGCCGAACTGTCCGTGGCGAGCGGCGGTGACGGCCGCCTCGACGGCATCGTCGCCAACCTCGTCGCCGGCTCCGGCGCCGACCAGACCCGCCAGCTCGGCGGCTATGCGGTGCGCTATGTGCTCGTACGGGACGGCGCGCCCCGCGAGATGAGCCGGGTGCTGGACTCGACGCCCGGGCTGACCCGGCTCAGCCAGCAGGACGGCAGCGCCCTGTGGCGCGTGGACGAGAAGGTCGCACGCATCACGATCCTCCCGGTTCGGGGTGCCCGGGCGGGGGGCGGCGGCACGGGCGGCAGCGGCACGGTGGCGGAAGCGTTGCCCGTGGCGGCCCAGTCCGTCGAGGCCCACACCGACATCCCCGACGGCACGGAGGGCCGGATCCTCCGCATCGCGGACCGGGCCGCACCGGGCTGGCGGGCCACCCTCGACGGCAAGCCGCTCACCGGGACGACCGTCGACGGCTGGGCCCAGGGATTCGAACTGCCCGCGTCCGGCGGCCGGTTGGACCTCACCTACGAGACGCCGTTCACCCGCACCGCATGGGTGTGGACCCAGGGGTTCCTCGCGCTCGTCGTGCTGGTGCTGGCACTTCCCGGCCGGCGGCGCGACGTCGACGACGACATGCCCGACCAGGAGCCGGCGGTCGCCACCGTTCCGGCTCAGGCCGGGGAGGGCGAGGGACGCCGGGCTCGCAGGCTGCGGGCCGCCGCGGAGGCGGATCAGGCGGCGCAGGCCGCCCAGGACCCCTCGGCCGGACCGCAGGGTCCGGACGGAGGAGCGGTGGCGCCGGATGCGCCGGGGCCGGGCGAGCCCGCGCGGGCGCAGGAGCCGGCGGGCGCGCCCGGGCAGGACGCCTACGCCGGTGTCCCGCAGCAACAACAGCCGTACGGGGACTGGGATCCGCAGGCCTACGCGGGCCGGACGCAGACGTCGTACGCCGGCTATCAGGACCAGTACCAGGGCGCGCCCTACCCGGCCGACGCCTACGGGGGCGGGACCTACGAGCCGCAGGCAGGGCAGTACGGCCAGTACGGTGCCGGTCAGTACACCGACCCGTACGGCTACTCCGCCCAGCAGCCCTACTCCGAAGGCGCCTACCCGCCGCAGGGTGACCAGGGCCAGGGGGTGGGGGACCCGGCCGCCCATGGGAATCACGGTGGTCCGGCCGCTCACGGGAACCACGGTGACCCGGGCCATGGAGACCACGGTGGTCCGGCCGCCCACGGGAACCACGGTGGTCCGGCCGCCCACGGGAACCACGGTGACCCGGGCCATGGGAACCATGCGAACCCGGATCCCGGGGGCCCGGCCTACGGCGATCCGGCAGCCTACGGCGGTCCGGTCCAGCCGGATCCGGGGTACGGCGGTCCTGACTACCGCGATCCCGCTTACGGGCAGAGGGCGTACGGCGACACGACGTACGGGGACGGCACCGAGCCCGGCCCCCGCCGCGACGGGAGCGACCAGCAGTGAACCGCACGACCCTCTCCCTGATCTCCGCGGCCACGGCACTGGCCGCGGCCACCGGGGTGGCCGCGCTCACCGCCCCGGGCGACGCCTCGGTCGGCTCCCGCGCAACCACCGCCCGGCTGCCCGTCGAGCGTTCGGCGCTGCTGTGCCCCGCGCCGTCCACGTCCGACCTGGCCGAGACGACGTACACCTCCTTCACGCCGAAGGGGGAGGGCGGCGGTTCGGCCGCGCAGAAGGCCGGCGCGGACCTGCTGGCCGCGGAGAAGGCGCAGGGCGGCGAGCCGAAGGAGAAGGACGGCAAGGAGGAGCGGAAAGGCAAGGGCGGCGAGCCGAAGCCGGTCGTGGCAGTGAAGAAGCCGGGCGCGCCGGTGACCGCCACCACCTCCGACCCGGAGGCCCCGGCGCTGATCGGCACGGCCGACGGAGCGCTCGCGCCCGGCTGGAGCACTCAGCAGACCACGGTGATCGTTTCGGGCAGCGGGCGTTCGGTCTCCGGCACCGCCTGCACGGCTCCGGACACCGACTTCTGGTTCCCGGGTGTCTCCACCGCAAGGGAACGGCAGGACTACATCCACCTCACCAACCCCGACGACACGGCGGCCGTCGTGGACCTCGAGATGTACGGGAACAAGGGCGCGTTGAAGACCGCTGCTGGGGAGGAGATCACGGTCCCGGCCCGGTCCAGCATCCCGGTGCTGCTCTCGACCGTGACCGACGAGCGGACCGACGGAGCCGCGCTGCATGTCGTCGCGCGCGCGGGCCGCGTGGGCGCCTCCGTGCAGTCCACCGACGACAAGCGCGGCGGCGACTGGCTGCCGTCCGCCGCCGATCCGTCCGGGTCCGCCGTGCTGCCCGGCATCCCCTCGGACGCCACGTCCGTGGAGCTGGTGGCGCTGGCGACGGGCGACGAGGACGCCGACCTGAAGGTGCGGCTCGCCACGCCGTCCCGGCCGATCACCCCGGCCGGCCACGAGACGCTCAACGTCAAGAGCGGCATGACGACTTCCGTGGACCTCGGCGACGTTACGAAGGGCGAGCCCGGCTCGCTGATTCTGAGCCCCGCCGAAGGCAGCTCCCCGGCCCCGTTCGTGGCCGCTGTGCGCGTCACGCGCGGCAAGGGGGGCAAGCGCGAGACGGCCTTCATCCCCGCGACGACGGCAATCGAGGAGCGCGCCACCGCCGCCGACAACCGTGCCAAGGGGTCGGTCCTCTCCCTCGTGGCACCGGGCAGGACGGCGACGGTGAAGGTCATCTCCTCGGCGGGAAGCCGGGGCGGTACTGCCGTGAGCAAGACGTACACGGTCAAGGGCGGCAGCAGTATGTCCGTTGCCCCACCGGTCCCGTCGGGTGTCAAGGGGGGATACGCCGTGACGGTCGTACCGAAGTCGGGCGGCGCCGTGCACGCGTCCCGGATGCTGGAACTCCCGAAGGGAGGCGTGCCGATGTTCACGGTGCAGACGCTCCCGGACGACCGGGGGACGGTCGCCGTTCCGCATACGTCGGAGGACCTGTCGCTGCTGAACGACTGAGCGGCGGCGGGCCCGCGTTGACGACCGGGACTTGACCCGCGTGAACGACCATGGAGGCCGGCCCGTGTGAACGTCCGCGGTGCCTGATCCGCATGAACGTCCGCGGTGCCTGATCTGCGTGAAACGTCCGCGGTGCCTGATCCGCATGAACGTCCGCGGTGGCTGATCCGCATGAACGTCCGCGGTGCCTGATCCGCATGAACGTCCGCGGTGCCTGATCTGCGTGAAACGTCCGCGGTGCCTGATCCGCATGAACGTCCGCGGTGGGT